>NZ_JBIWJF010000011.1:0-124317 GCF_044764985.1 Kitasatospora sp. NPDC093550 | reverse complement strand
CCTTCTCGGCCGGATGCCCCCCCCGCTCCCCCCCACCCATCCCCCAAACACCTCCTACGCGGGCCCCCCCCCGGGGGGGTGGGCCCGGGGGGGCGCGGGGGGGGGCCCCCGGGGCGGGCCCCCCCACCTCGGCGGCTGACGGGGATGGACGCGGCCCACCGAACGATGGGCCGCCGGCTGCGTGCGGCTACTTGAGCGGCGTGCCGCCCGCGTTGTGGTTGGCGATCGTCTTGTTGATCAGGTTTCCGCCGTCGGTCTCGACCGTGGTCTGTTCCTGCCAGCCGGCGCCGAACAGGAGGCCACCGACGTGGGCGTTCGCCACCTGGTCCAGGTGCGAGAAGAACCAGTCGACCTTGTCGTCCTTGTAGTGGCCGGGAGTGTTGTTCTGCGCCATGTTGCCCAGGGGGATCTGCCACAGGACCACCGGCTTGCCCACCGACTCGGCCATCGTCTTGTAGAACGCGAGCGCGGCGAAGCCCTTCTGGTCGTTCCAGAAGGTGTCACGGCTGCCGTGGGCGGGCAGCGCGTACCAGCCCGCGTCGCGGTCCGTCACGTCGGTGACCAGGAAGTCGGCGTTCTTCGCCCCGAGGTCCGCGTAGTCCTTGACGCACTGCGCGGTGTTCTGCTGCCAGTCGAAGCAGGACAGGTGCAGGCCCACGCCGGTGTTCGGCGCGTACTTGTGCCCCATCGCGATCAGGCACTGGGCCAGGCCTGCGGCGCTGTTCTCCTGCGAGCCGCAGTCCGTCGGGTTCGCGGCCTTGACCTGTGCGGCGACCTGGTGCGGGTTGCCGAGCGAGCGGACGTAGCCCCAGAAGTCGGGCTCGAGGTCGATCATGTCCTGCGAGGTGCCGATCTTCTGGAGGAAGAAGCGGTAGTCGTTCAGGTAGCGGGTGAGCAGGTCGGCCCTGTTGATGGCCTGGACCTCGCCCGGACCGTCGCCCTGGCCCGCCGCGTCGCCGAGGTCGCGCAGCGAGTACCAGGTCCAGAGCTGCTTCTGCGGGCGCGGCTTGCCCTGGTAGGTCGCCTGAGCCGCCTTGGCGTCCCGGTAGGTCACGTACGTGCCGGGCGCCGTGGTGCTGCCGGTCCAGCAACCCCACCAACCGGACCACGCGTCCTGGCAGCGGGCCGCCGTGTAGTAGTCCGAGGAGGGCGCGGGCTGGCTGTGCACGTAGGCGTACTGCACGTCGAACGGCGCGGCGTTCGACGAGGCGTCGGACATCGAGCCGCCGATGAGCATCGTGGTGCTGCCCAGGAAACTCTTCGCCGGGTTGCCGCCGCCGGCCGGAGGCGCCGGCGGCGCCGAGGTCGGGTGGTTGCCGCCGACCGGAGGCACCGGGGGCACCGAGGTCGGGTGGTTGCCGCTCGGGGCCTGGCTCGTCGGAGCGCTGCCGCCCGCAGTGGCGGGCTTGGTGGGCGGGGCGCCGTTGCCGGCGCCCCCCGTGTTCCCGCTGCCGCCGATGCTCCCCACCGGGACGAGCTGCCACTGCTGGTTGGCGCCGTTCCAGTCGTGGTACTGGGCGATGCGGCCCCCGTCGGCCTTGGAGCCGAGCGGGACCTCGACGGCCTTGCCGTTGAAGCGGTTGATCAGACGGACGTAGCCGTCCGACGACTTCTCCAGGTGGAACTGCTGGTTGGCCCCGTTCAGGTCGCTCCACTGCACCACCTGGGAGCCTTCGGACTTCGACCAGCCGTAGTCGTCCAGCACCTTGCCGGAGTACCGGTTCTGCAGCCGGTAGTTGCCGTCGCCCGCGTCGATGAACCTCCACTGCTGGTTCGCCTCGCCGGTGCGGCTCCACTGCACCACCGCGGCACCGTCGGACGCGCCGTAGCCGTAGTCGTCCAGCACCTGGCCGGTGCCGCGGTTGACCAGCAGGTACCAGGGGCTCGTGTCCACGGTCACGGTGCCCGCCGAGGCCGTGTTGAAGACGGCCACGGAGGCGCCCACGACCGCCAGGCCGACGGCCGCCCACAGACTCCGGCGCTGGTACAACCGACGGCGACGGTGCGTCTGCCGCCGCCCCGGATCGGCCGGGCGGAACGCGTCCCTGCGGCGGGCGCGGCCGCCGGGCGACGCCTCCGACGACGTGGACGGGCGAGGAAACATGTCGATGCTCACTTTCAGCCGTTGCCTCCGACCGGACCGCCTGTCCGGACACCACCCGGTTGCCACCGCCGCCGGAAAGGTTGCCCCGGACCGCGAAGATTTTTTTCGCCGTGCGAAACGAGCCGCCCGGCCACCAGTGGTGGCCGGGCGGCGGCGACGCCGGTCAAGGGCGTCTCACGGTCGGGAGCGTCTCAGGGTCGAGGGTGTCTCACCGTCGGGGGCGGCGGGTGGTGATCAGGCGTTGCAGGACGATGAAGACGAACAGCAGGGCGCCGATGACGATGCGGGTCCACCAGGAACTGAGGGTGCCCTGGAAACTGATCACGGTCTGGATCAGCCCGAGCACCAGCACGCCCAGCAGGGTCCCCAGCAGGTAACCCGAACCACCGGTCAGCAGGGTGCCGCCGATGACGACCGCGGCGATCGCGTCGAGTTCCAGGCCCACCGCGTGCAGGCCGTAGCCGGACAGCATGTAGAAGGTGAGCAGGACGCCGCCGAGCGCGGAGCAGAAGCCGCTGATCGCGTAGACGGTGGTCCTGGTCCGCTGGACCGGAAGGCCCATCAGCAGTGCCGACTGCTCGCTGCCGCCGAGCGCGTACACGTTGCGCCCGAGCCGGGTGTGGTGGAGGACCACGAATCCCACGGCGACGACCAGCAGCGCGATGACCGCGCTCGGCGAGACGAACAGGCTGCCGAGCGGGATCCGGGTCTGCGCCATCGCGGTGTACTGCGGGTCGGTGATGGAGATCGAGTCGATGCTGATCGTGTAGCACAGGCCGCGGGCCAGGAACATGCCGGCCAGGGTGACGATGAACGGCTGGATCTCGAAGACGTGGATGACCCAGCCCATCAGCCAGCCGCCCGCGGTGCCCATCAGCAGGACCAGCGGGATCACCAGCAGCGGCGGCCAGCCGTGCCGCTCGACCAGCCAGGCGGAGACCATGGTGGACAGCGCCACCACCGCGCCGACCGACAGGTCGATGCCGCCGGTCAGCACGACGAAGGTCATGCCGACCGCGACGACCAGCAGGAACGCGTTGTCGATCAGCAGGTTGAGCACGACCTGGCCCGAGAAGAAGCCGTCGTAGCTCACCGAGCCGACGCCGAACATCGACACCAGCAGGACCGCGGTGACCAGCAGCGGGATCTGCCCGCGCAGGCGGGTCAGCAGGGCGTTGGCGTTCATTCGCCGACCTCCCGGTCGATGGGGGCCGCGGCAAGCGGCCGGGTGCTGGGCCGGGTCCGCCCGCCACGGGCGGCGAACCTGGCGCCGAACGTGGCACGGAACTTGGGCGACTGGATCAGGCAGACGACGATCACCACGAAGGCCTTGAACACCAGGGTGGTCTCCGGCGGGATGCCGATGGTGTAGACGGTGGTGGAGAGCGTCTGGATGATGAGCGCGCCCAGCACGGTGCCGCCGATCGAGAAGCGGCCGCCGTTCAGCGAGGTCCCGCCGAGCACCACCGCGAGGATGGCGTCCAGTTCGATCCACAGTCCCGCGTTGTTGCCGTCGGCGGCCGAGACGTTGGAGGACACCATCAGTCCGGCCAGCGCGGCGCAGAGCGCGCTGAACACGTAGACGAGGGCCACCAGCCGCACCGCCCGGATGCCGACCAGGCGGCTGGCCACCGGGTTGCCGCCGACGGACTCCAGCAGCAGGCCGAGCGCGGTCGCGCGGGTGAGCAGGACGGTGGCCAGCACCACCACGGCGCTGAGCAGGATCGCGAACGGCATGGTCAGCCAGTAGCCGCCGCCGATCAGCTTGTACGGATCGCTGGTGACGGTGATGATCTGACCGTCGGTGATCAGCTGGGCCACGCCGCGCCCGGCGACCATCAGGATCAGGGTGGCGACGATCGGCTGGACGCCGGCCTTCGCCACCAGCACGCCGTTGGTGAGGCCGAGCACCAGCGCGCTGCCGAGGGCGATGGCCACGGCGGTCAGCACGGTGCCGACGCTGCCCGGGTCGGCGGAGCGGCTGATGTGCAGGCAGGCCAGGGCGCCGGAGATCGCGACGGTCGAGCCGACCGACAGGTCGATGCCGCCCGTGGCGATCACCAGGGTCATGCCCAGGGAGACCAGGATCAGCGGGGCACCGAAGTGCAGGATGTCGATCAGGGAGCCGTAGAGGTGGCCGCCCTGGACGTGGACGGCGAAGAAGTCGGGGGTGAAGGCGAGGTTGGCGACCAGCAGGACGGCCAGCACCACGGCCGGCCAGAACAGCCGGAACCGGGTCATGGCCATCACCGGACGGCGCACCGCCGTTGCCGTAGTCATCGGTCAGCTCCGCTCGCGATCGTGGCCATCAGGCGCTCCTGGGTGAGATCGCCGCCGTTGTCGAGTTGCGCGACCATCCGGTGGTCGCGCAGCACGGCGACCCGGTGGCTGAGCCGCAGCACCTCCTCCAGTTCGGCGGAGATGAACAGCACCGCCATGCCGTCCTCGGCGAGGTTGGCCACCAGCTTCTGGATCTCGGCCTTCGCCCCGATGTCGATACCGCGGGTGGGTTCGTCCAGGATCAGCAGCTTGGGGTCGGTGATCAGCCACCGGGCGAGCAGCACCTTCTGCTGGTTGCCGCCGCTGAGGTTGCGCACCAGCGCCTCGGGGTTGCCGGGACGGATGTCCAGGGCGCGGATCCAGCGCAGCGCGTACTCGTCCTGCGCGGTGCGCGAGAGGGGGCGGACCCAGCCCCGGGCGGCCTGCAGGGCCAGGACGATGTTCTCCCGGACGGTCAGTTCGCCGACCAGGCCCTCGGTCTTGCGGTCCTCCGAGCAGAAGGCGATGCCGCGGGCGATCGCGTCGCGCGGGCTGCGCAGGACGGTCTCGGCGCCCTCGATCCGCAGGGTGCCGCCGTCGCTCTGGTCGGCGCCGAACAGCAGCCGGGCGGCCTCGGTCCGCCCGGAGCCCAGCAGCCCGGCCAGTCCGATCACCTCGCCCGACCGGATCTCCAGGTCGTACGGCTCGACGGCGCCCCGGCGGGTCAGTCCGTCGGCCCGCAGGAACGCCACCGCGTCGGCCGAGGCGGCGTGCTCGCGCCAGGTGTCCCCGTCGAGGCGCTCGGGTCCGGCGTGTCCGGCGAGTTCCGTGAGTTCGGCGAGCTCGGAGCCGATCATCCGGGAGACCAGCTGGACCTGGCTCAGCTCCTCGGTCAGGTACTCGCCCTCCAGCCGGCCGTTGCGCAGCACGGTCATCCGGTCGCAGATCTCGTAGACCTGGTCGAGGAAGTGCGAGACGAACAGGATCGCCACGCCCTGGTCGCGCAAGCGCCGCATGACGGCGAAGAGTTGGCGCACCTCGTCGCGGTCCAGGCTGGAGGTCGGCTCGTCCAGGATCAGCACCTTGGCGGAGACGCCGACGGCGCGGACGATGGCCACCAGCTGCTGGACGGCGATGGAGTGGCTGTTCAGCGGCGTGCTGACGTCGATGTCCAGGTCCAGTTCGCGGACCAGGTCGGCGGCCCGGCGGCGCATCGTGGCCCAGTCGACCAGGCCGAGGCGGCGGGGCTCACGGCCGATGAAGATGTTCTCCGCGACCGACAGGTTCGGGCAGAGGTTCACCTCCTGGTAGACCGTGCTGATGCCGGCCTGCTGGGCCTGCAGCGGCCCGGCGATCCGCACCGGGCGGCCGGCCAGCACCACCTCGCCGGCGTCGGCCGGGTGGACGCCGGTGAGCACTTTGATCAGCGTGGACTTCCCGGCGCCGTTCTCCCCCATCAGGGCGTGCACCTCGCCGGGGAAGAGCCGGAAGTCGACCCCGTCCAGCGCCACCACCCCGGGGAACTCCTTGCGGATCCCCCGGACTTCCAGGACCGGTTGCTGCCGCACCCCGGTTCTCCTCTCGTGTGTCCCGGACGCGTCCCGCCCTGGGGCGGGACGCGTCCGGACCGTGCGGGGCCGGACCGCGGGAGCGGCCCCGCACGGCGGTGCGGGTCAGTACTGGCGGTTCGGCAGGGCCGCGGTGGCCTGCTCGGGGGTGAAGGTGCCCTCCTCCGTCTTGATCCGGCGCGGCACCTGCTCACCCGCCTTGACCTTCTTCGCCAGGTCCATCAGCTGGTCGCCGAGCAGCGGGTTGCACTCGACATCGAAGTTGATCTTTCCCTGGCTCATCGCGGTGAAGGCGTCCTTGACGCCGTCCACCGAGACGATCTTGATGTCGGTGCCCGGCTTCTTGCCGGCCTCCTCGATGGCCTGGATCGCGCCGAGCGCCATGTCGTCGTTGTGCGCGTACAGCACGTCGATCTTCGACTGGGACTTCAGGAAGGCCTGCATGACCTCCTTGCCCTTGGCGCGGGTGAAGTCGCCGGTCTGCGAGGCGACCACCTTGAACTTGGGCTCGCCCTTGACGGCGTCCGCGAAACCGGCCTTGCGGTCGTTGGCCGGCGCCGAACCGGTGGTGCCCTCCAACTGGACGACGTTCACGTCACCACTGGCGGCCGCGTACTCCTTGACCAGCCAGTCACCGGCCTTCTTGCCCTCCTCGACGAAGTCCGAGCCGAGGAAGGAGACGTAGAGCGACTCGTCCTTGGAGTCCACCGCGCGGTCGGTCAGGATGACCGGGATGTGCGCGTCCTTGGCCTCCTTGAGGACGGTGTCCCAACCCGACTCCACCACCGGCGAGAAGGCGATCACGTCGACCTTCTGCTGGATGAACGAGCGGATCGCCTTGATCTGGTTCTCCTGCTTCTGCTGCGCGTCGGAGAACTTCAGCTCGACGCCGGCCTTCTTCGCCGCCTCCTGGATCGACTTGGTGTTGGCGGTGCGCCAACCGCTCTCCGCGCCGACCTGCGAGAAGCCCACGACGAGCTTGTGGCCGGAACCCTGGCCTGCCGAACCTCCGCCGCCGGAACCACAGGCGGCGAGGACGGCGACCATCGCACCGGCGACCAGGACCGACGCAACTCTCTTGGACATGTGGGGACTTCCTCTCGGGATCGTCGATCGCACGGACGGCGGCAACGGCCCGCGTTCACGGGGTGGGGCGAGACGACTGGGGGCCGCGGTGCGGCCCAGGGGCGGCGCGCCACCACTCCGTCCATCGGCCGCGGTGGTGACGCTTGTTGCGCTTGAGTCGAGATTGTTAACGCTAACAATCGGGGCGACAAGACCCGCTCCTGCCCGTTACTCAATCTTGACCTGCGGCGCGGCGAGGTCCTGACCAATTTCCGGTCTGTTACGGCCTCTTGACGCTCCGATGGCCGGGCTGGCTTCATGTGGACGATGGGAGCGCTCCCATGCACTCGACTGCTGTGCACCCGGCTCCCGTGCACCGGCCTCCCGTGCTCCGGCTCCCCCGTGTTCAGGGCCCCACCCCCGTGTCCCCTCCGAAGGAAGGCTCCCACCCATGCCTCCCGTTCCCTCCGGCTACGGACTGCCCCGGCGCGCGGCCGCCGCGCTGACCGGCCTGACCCTGGCCGCGGCTGGGCTGAGCGCCGCCGCGTTCGCCCCGGCCCACGCCGCCACCGCCACCCCCGCCCACCCGGTCGTCACGGCCGCCGACTTCCCCGTCCGCGTCAACCAGCTCGGCTACCTGCCGGACGGCCCCAAGCGGGCCACCGTGGTCAGCTCGGCGACCGCCCCGCTCCCCTGGCAGCTGCGCGGCCCCTCCGGTGCGCAGGTCGCCGCCGGCACCACCACCGTGGTCGGCGCCGACCGGGCCTCCGGCCAGTCCACGCACCTGGTGGACTTCGGCGCGTACACCGGCACCGGCACGGGTTTCACCCTGGTCGTGGACGGCTCGGCGAGCCACCCGTTCGACATCTCGACCACGTTGTACGACGGGCTGCGCGCCGACAGCATGTCGTTCTTCTACCAACAGCGCAGCGGCATCGCCATCGACGCGGCCCTGGCCGGCAGCGCGTACGCCCGCCCCGCCGGCCACCTGGGGGTGGCCCCGAACAAGGGCGACACGAGCGTGCCGTGCCAGACCGGGGTGTGCGACTACCGGGCGGACGTCCGCGGCGGCTGGTACGACGCCGGCGACCAGGGCAAGTACGTGGTCAACGGCGGCATCGCGACCTGGGAGCTGGTCAACTCCTTCGAGCGGGCCCGGCGTTCGGGCGACGCGGCGGTCCTCGGGGACTCCACGCTGCGCGTTCCCGAGCGCGGCAACGGGGTGCCGGACCGGCTGGACGAGGCCCGCTGGGAACTGGAGTTCCTGCTGCGGATGCAGGTCCCGGAGGGGAGGCCGATGGCCGGCATGGCCTTCCACAAGGTGCACGACGCGCAGTGGACCGGCCTGCCGACCAGGCCCGAACTCGACGACCAACAGCGCGAGTTGCACCCGCCGTCGACGGCCGCCACACTCAACCTGGCCGCCACCGCGGCCCAGTGCGCCCGGGTCTACGCGCCGTACGACGCCGCCTTCGCCGCCCGCTGCCTGGACGCGGCCCGCCGCGCCTGGACGGCGGCCCGGGCCCATCCGAACGTCCTCGCCACGGCGGCCGACAACACCGGCGGCGGCGCGTACGAGGACGCCGACGTCTCCGACGAGTTCTACTGGGCGGCGGCCGAACTCCTCGCCACCACCGGCGAGTCGCAGTACCGTGACGCGGTCACCTCCTCGCCGCACCACACCAAGCCGGTGGACGCGTTCTGGTGGGGCGGCACCGCGACGCTCGGCCGGATCACCCTGGCCACCGTGCCCGGCGTGGCCCTGCCCGCCGAGGACGTGAGCCGGCTGCGCGGGCTGCTGACCTCGGCCGCCGACGGCTACCTGTCCACCATGGCCGACCAGGGCTACGCGGTGCCGATCCCCGCCGACGGCTACGTGTGGGGCTCCAACAGCGCGGTCGCCGACAACGCGATGGTGATGGCCGTCGCCTACGACCTGACCGGCGCCGTACGCTACCGGACCGGCGCCCTGGAGACGATGGACTACCTGCTGGGCCGCAACGCCCTGGACCGCTCCTACGTCTCGGGCTACGGGGAGCGGGCCTCCGAGAACCAGCACCACCGGTTCTGGGCGCACCAGAACGACGCCTCGCTGCCGCACCCGCCGGCCGGCTCCTTCGCGGGCGGCCCGGACGCCGCCCTGGAGGACCCGGTGGCGAAGGAGCGACTGGCGGGCTGCGCACCGGCGGCCTGCTACGTCGACGACATCGGCTCGTACTCGACCAACGAGGTCGCGATCAACTGGAACGCCTCGCTGGCCTGGCTGGCCGCGTTCGCCGCCGAGCGACGGACGTCGGCGCCCACGGCGTCCTGCTCGGTGGCGTACGCGATCGACAACGCCTGGGGCACCGGGTTCACCGCCACCGTGACCGTGCGGAACACCGGCACCTCGACCGTCTCCGGCTGGACGCTCGGCTGGAGCTTCCCGGGCGACCAGCGGATCTCCACCGCCTGGAAGGCGACGGCGAGCCAGTCCGGCACCGCCGTGACCGCGCGGGACGCCGGCTGGAACGGCACCCTGGCGCCCGGCGCGGCGACGAGTTTCGGCTTCCAGGCGACGTACTCCGGCGCCAACCCGGCACCGGCCCGGTTCACCCTGAACGGCGCCGACTGCGCCTGAGCCCGACCCGACCCGGCTGCCCGCCGCACCGTGGGGGTGCGGCGGGCAGACCGGCGCCGGGGACGGGGCCGGGTGGTGGTGGGACTCCGTCACGACCGGGCGGTCGCAGCCGGGCGCGCGGGGAGTCGCGCGCCCGGTGTCAGCCCAGCTTCCACTGCTGGTTGCCGCCGCCACTGCAGGTCCACAGCTGGACCGGCGTGCCGTCGCCGGTGGCCAGGCCGGCCACGTCCAGGCAGAGCCCCGACTGCACCCCGGTGACGGTGCCGTTCGGGTTCAGCTGCCACTGCTGGTTGGCCTGGCCGTTGCAGGACCAGACGATCGCCTTGGTGCCGGGGCTGGTGCCGTGCCCCTCGGCGTCCAGGCACAGCGTGCTGCCCCCCACCGTCACGGTCAGCTGGTTGGACGCCGTACGGGTCCAGGTCTGGTTCGCACCGCCGTTGCAGGCGTGGATCTGCTGCTGCGTGCCGAGCGTCGCGCCGTTGGCGTCGGTGAGGCACTTGCCCGCGGCCACCGCCTTCAGCGCGCCGGTGGTGCCGCCGCCGGACGTCCCCCCGTCCAGGCCCATGAAGTGGACCGCGGTGGCCGCCATGGCCGTCCCCTGCACCGGCAGTTGGTGCCCGGCCCCGGCGATGCTGTAGGCCTCGACACGGGTGACTCCGGCGCTGTCGGCGTACCGGGTGCGGTTCCAGTTCGCGGCGGGGGTGTCGGTGGCCGAGGGGGTCTGGCTCACGCCGAGGACGTCGGTCCACTCCTTGATCTCCTCACCGAGGTTGTGGGGGCTGAGGATGGTGTCGGCCGTCCCGTGCCACAGCTGCACCCGGGGGCGCGGACCGGTGTAGCCGCGGTCGGCCGCGCGCACCAGGCCGCCCCACTGCTGCGGGCTCATGGAGACCTGGCCCTGGGCGCAGGGGCCGTTCCAGCCGCGGACGGTGCCGGTGTAGAAGCAGTGGTACGGCACGCCCATGAACGCCGCGCCCGCCTTGAACACGTCGGGGTAGTCGGCGAGCATCACGTTCGTCATCATCCCGCCCGACGACTCCCCGGTCACGTACACGGCGTCGGGGTTGCCGCCGTAGTGCTGCTCCGTGTACGTGATCATCGACATCAGCCCGACCGGGTCACTGCCGCCGTTGCGGGTCAGCGCCTGGTCGGAGGAGACGTCCCAGCAGCTCCCGCCGGGGTTCGTCGAGGGGTAGATGACGAGGAACCCGTAGCGGTCGGCCAGCGACCCGAAGTCGGTGCTGGAGTACATGTACGGTCCGCTCCCCTGGCACCCGTGCAGGGCCAGCAGGATCGGCGGGTTGGGCCTGACGTTGTTCGGCACGTACAGGTGCATCAGCAGACCCGTCGGGTTGGTGCCGAAGTTCGTGATCTGGGTCAGCGACGCGGCGGCGGCCTGCGGGGCCGCCTGCAGGCCGAGGCCGAGGGTGAGGCCGAGCGCGGCGAGCAGTCCCAGTAAGCGGGACGTGAACGAGCGGAAGCGGAACACGGGCTCTCCGTTCGGGTGTGTCGTGGGTGGGAAGGTGCGTACGGTGCCATCACCTGCGGTGCGCACCCCCGGGGGTGCGCACCCCCGGGGGTGTCCGGGTCAGGCGGGGTGGAACGTCGGGTGCAGGCGCCGGGTGTGGTCGAGGACGCGGACCGGCCCCTCCAGCCGGACGGTCGCGGTGAGCCGGATGTCGGTGCTGGAGGCGGCGACGCGCAGCTCCAACTCCCCCGGCTCGACGATCCGTCGCCCGTCGCGCCCGGTGAAGGACGCGAGGTCCGCCGGGACGCCGACCCGGAGCCGGGTCCGCGAGCCCGCGGGGAGGGTGATCCGCCGGTAGCCGATCAGCCGCTGCACCGGCTGGACCACGCTGGCGACCGGGTCGTGCAGGTAGAGCTGGACGGTCTCGCTGCCGGTCCGGCCGCCGGTGTTGCGCAGGGTGAAGGCGAGGCCGACCGCCCCGTCGGTCGTGGTGACGGCCTGCTCCACCTCCAGGTCGGTCCAGGCGAACGTCGTGTAGCCGATGCCGTGCCCGAATCCGAACGCGGGGGTGGGGTCGGTGCTGGACACCTCGCTCGGACCGGCCAGCCGGGCGGCGAGGTAGGTGGAGGGCTGGACGCCCGGACGGGCCGGGATGCTGACGGGCAGTCGGCCCGAGGGGTCGGTCCGTCCGCTGAGCACGGCGGCGACCGCCTCGGTGCCGGCCTCGCCGGGGAAGAAGGTCTGCACCAGGGCCGCCGCCTCGGTCACCGCGCGCCCCAGCGCGTACGGCCGGCCGGCCAGCAGGACCGGCACCACCGGCCTGCCGGTGTCCAGCAGGGCGTCGAGCAACTGCTGCTGCACGCCGGGCAGTTGCAGGGACTCGGCGTCGCAGCCCTCGCCGCTGGTGCCGCGCCCGAACAGGCCGGCCCGGTCGCCCAGGGCGACGATCACGACATCGGCGCGCCGGGCCGCCTCGACGGCCTCGGCGAAGCCGGAGGTGTCGGGCCCGTCGATGCTCGCCCCGGCCACGGTCCGCAGCTCGCTGCCGGGGAACTCGGCCGCCAACGCCTGTCGCAGCGTCGGCAGTTCGATGCCGATCGGGACCTCGGGGTGCTGACTGCCGACGTGCACGGGGAAGGCGTAGCAGCCGAGCACCGAGGTCGGGGTGTCGGCGTTGGGGCCGATCAGCGCGATCCGTCGGGGGTGGCGCAGCGGCAGGGTGCCGTCGTTGCGCAGCAGCACCACGGCCTGCTCGGCGATCTCCCGGGCCAGGGCGCGGTTCTCCGGGCCGTCCAGGTCGACCGAGCCGCGCAGCCTGGCCGGGTCGTCGAGCGGGCGGCCGGAGAGCGCCGCCGGGACGGCGTCCCAGTCCTCGTCCAGCAGGCCGAGTTGGGCCTTCTGCACCAGCACCCGGCGCAGCGCCCGGTCGACCAGCGCCTCGGGCACCGTCCCGTCCTCGACGGCGCGCAGCAGCGGGTCGCCGAAGGTCTTGACCGTGGGCAGCTCCACGTCCACGCCACTGGCCAGGGCGAGGGCCGCCGCCTCGGCCCAGTCCCCGGCGACGCCGTGCAGCAGTTTGAGGAAGGCGATGCCGAAGTAGTCGGCGACCAGCGTCCCCTCGAAGCCCCAGGTGTCGCGCAGCAGCCCGGTGAGCAGCGCCTCGTCGGCGGCCGAGGGGAGGCCGTCGGTGTCGGTGTAGGCGTGCATGACTGAGCGGGGGCGGCCCTCGCGCACCGCCATCTCGAACGGCGGGAGGATCACGTCGGCGCGTTCGCGGGTGCCCATGCCGACGGGGGCGAGGTTGCGTCCGGCGCGCGAGGCGGAGTAGCCGGCGAAGTGCTTGAGGGTGGCCACGATGCCCGCGGACTCCAGGCCCTGGACGTAGGCGGTGGCCACCGTGCCGACCAGGTAGGGGTCTTCGCCGATGGTCTCCTCGACCCGGCCCCAGCGGGCGTCGCGGACGACGTCGAGGACCGGGGCGAGGCCCTGGTGGACGCCGACCGCGCGCAGGTCGCGGCCGATGGCCGCGGCCATCCGCCGGATCAGGTCCGGATCGAAGGTGGCGCCCCAGGAGAGCGGCACCGGGTAGGCGGTGGCGCCCCAGGCGGCGAACCCGGCCAGGCACTCCTCGTGGGCGAGGGCGGGGATGCCGAACCGGTTGGCGGCGGCGATGCGCTGCTGGCTGCGGGCGAGCGAGAGCGCGCCCAGCGCCGGGTCGACCGGTGCGGTGCCGAAGGGCCGGGTCAACTGGCCCAGTCCGGACGGGAGCAGGTCGTCGAGGTCGGGTGCCTCCTCCATGTCGTGCTGGTGCGGGGCGACGTCGCCGCCCTCGTCGGAGGCGCCGACCCAGACGCCGACGAGCTGGGCCAGTTTCTCCGGCAGCGTCATCTCGGCGATCAGGGCGTGCGCGCGCTCCTCGGGGCTGAGCGTGCGGTCGCGCCAGCGGTCGGTCGGGTCGGCGGGCGGGGCGGCGAGGTTCATGTGGCCGGTCACTTTCCTCGGACGCCCATGAGGCCCTGGACCAAGGCACGTCGGGCGAACAGGTAGACGACGAAGACGGGGAGCATCGACAGCACGACGGCGCTGAGCAGGCCGGGCACGTCGACGCCGTGCTCGGTCTGGAAGTCGTACAGGCCGAGGGTGATGACCTTGGTGCCCTCCGACTGGGTGAGGATCAGCGGGAACAGGAAGCCGTTCCACGCCTGCAGGGCGGCGAACACCACGACGGACGACAGACCGCCCCTGGACAGCGGCAGCACCAGCTGCCAGAACACCCGCCACGGCGAGGCGCCGTCCATGGCCATGGCCTCGTAGAGCTCCCCGGAGATGTCCCGCATGGCCCCGGTGAGGACCAGCGTGCACACCGGCAGGCAGAACGCCGCGGTGGGCAGGATGACGCCGATCAGGTGGTCGTAGAGGCCGGCCTTGCTGATGACGTAGAACATCGGCACGATCACGGCCTGCGCCGGGATCGCCAGCCCCAGCAGGAAGATCCGGAACACGGTGCCGATGGTCCTGCCCCGGGCCCGCACGATGGCGTAGGCGAGCGGGGGCACCACGAGCAGCACGATGGCGACCACGCTCACGGTGACCAGGAGCGTGTTGAGGAAGTCCTGGCCGAAGCCGTTGGAGAAGTCGTCGACGTAGTTCTGCAGGGTCAGCTCGGAGGGGAAGGTGAGCGGCCCCTGCGAGGAGTAGTTGGAGCGGGTCCGGAACGTGGAGATCAGCAGGACGTACAGCGGGAAGCCCACCACGGCCAGCCAGACCAGCGAGCCGAGCCCGGCGAGGTGGTTGGGGCGCCGGCGCATCACAGTCCCTCCGTGGTGCTGCGCATCCGGTCGTAGCCGGACAGGCGCACGACGGCGAGCGAGATCAGCGTGGCGGCCACCACGAGGACCAGCGCGATCGCCGAGCCGGCGCCGAAGTCGAAGCTCTTGAAGGCCTGTCGGTACATGTAGTAGGCGCTGTTGGTGGTGTCGGTGCCGGGACCGCCCTGGGTGAGGATGAGGACGGTGTCGAAGGTGGTGAGCCCGCCGACCACCATGAGGATCATCGAGGTGATGGCGGTGTTGCGCAGCTGCGGCAGGGTGATGTGGAGGAACTGCCGCACCTTGCCCGCGCCGTCGATCGCCGCGGCCTGGTAGAGCACCGGCGGGATCGCCCGGGCGCCGCCCTGGTAGAGCAGGGCGTGCATGGGCGTCCACTGCCACATGCCGACGAAGGTGAGCACCGCGAGGCCACCGGCCTGACTGCCCATCAGGTTCCCGTCGCCGAACAGCCAGTCCAGCTCGGAGGGCACCCCGAAGTTGGGGTCCAGGATGGCGCGCCACACCACCGACACCGCGGTCGCGGACAGCAGCAGCGGGACGAAGAAGATCGCGGACAGCACGGCGCGGTTGCGCTGGTGACCGGCCGCCCACACACCCAGCAGGATGCTCACCGGGGTCTGCACGACCACGCCGGCCACGGTCAGCACCAGGGTCAGCCAGATGCTCTGCGTCATCACCGGGTCGTGCAGCAGCTTGGTCCAGTTGGCGAGGCCGTTGAACCGGGGGGCGTCGACGCCGTTCCAGTCGGTGAACGAGAGGACCGCCACCAGCACCAGCGGCACGATCGCGAACACCAGGAAGAACACCGTCGCGGGGACCGCCCAGAGGAGGCCCGGACGGGTCACCCCGACGCCGGCCCGGCTCGCCGCCCGGGGGCGGGGAACCCGGCCGGCGCCCCGTCGGCGGCGGCCGGACGCGGACACGAAGGAGGAAGCACTCATGGCGGTTCCCCTCAGGAGGCCGGCAGGGCCTGCATGGCCTTGACGAAGCCGTCCACGTCGAGCTTGCCGTTGAAGAACTGCTGGACGGCGGTGTGGATCGGCGTGTTGGCGGCCGGCGGGTACGCCTGGTCCCAGGACAGCTGGAACGAGGGGGCGGCCTTGACCAGGTCGTACTGGTACTTCGAGTAGTCGGGGTTGGCCGCGGTGCCGAGGAACTGCTCGGTGTTGGTGGTGGTCGGCAGGTTGCCGATCGCCAGCTGCGCCTTCACGAACTCGTCGGAGTACATGAGCTTCAGGAAGGCGGCCGCCGCCTCGGGGTGCTTGGTCTTCTTCAGCACCGAGTAGAAGTTGTTGGTGTTGCCGACCACGTCGGCCGGGTCGCCCTTGCCGCCGGCGATGCCGGGGAAGCCGCTGTACCCGAGGTTGCCCTTGGCGAAGTCGGGGTTGGCGTCCTGCTGGGTGGCGTACTCCCAGGAACCCATCAGCTCGAAGGCCGCCTTGCCCTTGGCGAGCAGGGCCGGAGAGCCCCCGTCGGTGAACTTGACCGAGTCGAAGTTCGAGCCGAACGCGCCGGCGTCGACCAGCTGCTTGAGCATGCCCAGGGCCTTCTTCGCGTCCTCGCTCTCCCAGGCGCTCTTGTCGCCGGACAGCGCCTTCTGGAACAGCTCGGGGCCCGCCACGCGGTCGAAGACGTACTCGTACCACATCAGGGTCGGCCACTGGTCACCACCGCCGAGGGCGAAGGGGGTGACGCCCTTGGCCTTGAGCACCCGGACGGCGTCGAGCAGGTCGTCCCAGGTCTTCGGAACGCTCACGCCCGCGTCGGCCAGCACCTTCTTGTTGTGGAACAGCAGCACGGGCTGGGTGCCGCGCATGGGGACGCCGTAGGACTTGCCGTCGATCACCGCGGTGTTGAACACCGAGGGCAGGAAGTTGCCCTTCAGCCCCGGGTCCGCGGCGATCATGTCGTCCAGGGGGAGCAAGAGGCCGGACTTCACGTAGGGCTGGATGCTGCCGCCGCCCCAGTTGAAGAAGACGTCCGGCGCCTGCGGGGTGTTGATGACGGTGTTCAGCTTGGCCTGGTAGTCCGCACCGGGGATGGTGTCCAGGACGGCCTTGACCTTCGAGGTCTTGTTGAAGGTCTCGACCAGTTGCTTCTCGACCTTGTTGCTGGCGTCCCCGTAGACCAGCACGTGGATCGTGCCGGAGTCCCCGCCGGCGGAGGACCCTCCACTGCCGCAGGCGGTCATCCCCACCAGGGCCACGGTCAGGCCGAGCGCACCGACTAACGCGCGTCGCTTCATCAGCAGTCTCCTAAAGTTTCGATCCGCTTCTCGAAATCCACGCTGCGCCGGACGCTAGGTTGCGAAGACGTTTCGGGTCAATCCCCCGTACCGAGGGTTACTGAAGCGTGATGCGTCAACTGCCGTGCGTCGCCCGTGGCCTATGCTGCGTCCATGGACAAGGGCGATGAACTGGGGCGGGTGACGCTGGCCGACATCGCGCGTGAGGCCGAGGTCTCCGTTTCGACGGTTTCGAAGGTTCTCAACGGCCGCACCGACGTCTCGGCGCCCACCCGCGTCCGGGTCGAGCGGATCCTGCGCGCCCACGACTACCGGCGCGCCGCGCGCAGCAGCGCCGAAGCACCCCTCGTCGAGATCGTCTTCCACGAGCTCGACAGCCTCTGGGCGATGGAACTCCTGCGCGGCGTCGAGGCCGTGGCCAGCGAGCACGGGGCCGCGATGGTGGTCACCCGCAGCGGTTCGCGCCACGCCCCGGGGCCGGAGTGGATCGAGGCGGTGCTGCGCCGGCGCCCCCTCGGGGTGGTCCTGGTCTTCTCCAGCCTGCCGCCCGAGCTGAAGCGCCAACTGCGCGCGCGGTCCATCCCGTTCGTGATCATCGACCCGGCCGGCAACCCCGATCCGGACGTGCCCTCGGTGGGCTCGGCGAACTGGGCCGGCGGTCTCGCCGCCACCCGGCACCTGATCGACCTCGGCCACCGGCGCATCGCCATCGTCACCGGCCCCGCGGACACCCTCTGCTCGCTGGCCCGGCTGGACGGCTACCGCTCGGCGATGTCCATGGCCGGCCTCGGGGTCGACCCCGCCCTGACCGCGTTCGGCGACTTCCACGCGGAGGGCGGATTCGCCCGCGCCAAGCGGCTGTTGGAGCTCCCGAAGCCGCCCACCGCGATCTTCGCCGGCAGCGACCTGCAGGCGCTCGGCGTCATGGAGGCCGCCCGGGTCTGCGGCCTGCGCGTGCCCGAGGACCTGTCCGTGGTCGGCTACGACGACCTGGACATCGCCCAGTGGAGCAGCCCCGCGCTGACCACCGTCCGCCAACCCCTGCGCGAGATGGGCGAACAGGCCACCCGCCTGATCCTCGCCCTGCGCACCGGGGAGGCCCCGGCGAGGCCCACCCGGCTCGAACTCTCGACCACCCTGGTGGTGCGCTCCAGCACCGTCCCGCCCGGCCGGCGCTGAGCCGGGCGCGGTCCGGCCCGGACTTTCCCGGCTACCGCTCTCGAAACTTTCGAAACTGGGGCTGGGATGCCGGATCCGTCCCCGGCCCCCTCGCGCCCGCTGCGACCAGGGCCGACGCCGGCCCAACGTCCCGGTTCACCGGCGCGAGAGCGGGCGAACCCTGTCGAAGTTCCGACCGAAAGCGTTGACAGCCTCTCGGACCCGGGCCAACACTGTCGCCGTCGACAAGTCCGAACTGCGGCCCCGGATCGGGGTCGTGTTCGCCAGCCGACGTCGGGTCAGCGGCGTCGGTGACCGGTCGACTCCGTGCACCGCCTTCGCGACGCCGTCAGGCTCCTCCTGACGACGCGCATCGCCTTGCCTGAGGGTCCGCCTGGACATGTCGGTCAGGGCGCGCCTCCGCGTGAATTGTTAGCGCTCACAGGCGCGTCGACACGTCAGGACGATCCCTCCCGCCGGGACGAGGCGCCGGCCCCCACCGGCGCGGAGGCCACTCCCCACCCGAAGGAGCACGATCCGTCATGTCATGGCTCACTCAAAGGAAGCGTCCCCGCAAGGTCCTGACGGCAGCCGCGTGCCTCGCCGTCAGCTCGGTCACGGTCATCACCGCGAGCCCCGCCGCCCACGGCGCCGGGGCGGGCACGCTGGGTGCGGCGGCGGCCGGCAGCGGCCGCTACTTCGGCACCGCGGTGGCCGCGGGCCGGCTCGGCGACGCCACGTACTCCACCATCCTCGACCGGGAGTTCGGCACGATCACCCCGGAGAACGAGATGAAGTGGGACACCACCGAGCCCTCCCGCGGCTCGTTCAACTTCGGCCCCGCCGACACGATCGTCAACCACGCCGCCGCACACGGCCAGAAGATGCGCGGCCACACCCTGGTGTGGCACTCCCAACTGCCCGGCTGGGTCAAGTCCATCAACGACGCCAACACCCTGCGCGGCGTGATGGACAACCACATCACCCAGGAGGCCACCCACTACAAGGGCAAGATCTACGCCTGGGACGTGGTCAACGAGGCCTTCAGCGACGACGGCAGCGGCCGCCACCGCAGCTCGGTCTTCCAGGACGTGCTGGGCGACGGCTTCATCGAGCAGGCCTTCCGCACCGCCCGGAACGCCGACCCCGCGGCCAAGCTCTGCTACAACGACTACAACATCGAGAACTGGTCCGACGCCAAGACCCAGGGCGTCTACCGCATGGTCAAGGACTTCAAGTCCCGCGGCGTCCCGATCGACTGCGTCGGCTTCCAGAGCCACTTCGGCGCCGGCGGCGCCCCGGCGAGCTTCCGCACCACCCTGACCAACTTCGCCGCCCTCGGCGTGGACGTCCAGCTCACCGAGCTCGACATCGCCCAGGCCCCCGCCAACGCCTACACCGACACCGTCAAGGCCTGCCTCGACACCCCCCGCTGCACCGGCATCACCGTCTGGGGCATCCGCGACAGCGACTCCTGGCGCACCGGTGAGAACCCCCTGCTGTTCGACGGCAACGGCAACAAGAAGGCCGCCTACGGCTCGGTGCTCACCGCCCTCAACGGCGCCGGCGGCGGCACCCCGAGCGGGGACATCGTCTCCGGCGCCGTCTACGCGCTCTCCTCCGCCGCTGCCGGGCGCGTCCTCGACGAGCCCGCCGGCCAGAACGGCAACGGCACCCCGCTCCAGGTCTGGGACGCCAGCGGGGCCGCCAACCAGCAGTGGCGGGCCGACCGCAACGGTGACGGCAGCTACACCCTGACCAACCTCGCCAGCGGCAGGGTCCTGGACCAGCCGGGCAACCAGACGGGCAACGGGACGAGGATGCAGGTCTGGGACGCCAACGGCGGTGCCAACCAGCACTGGAGGGCCGCCCGCAACGGCGACGGCACCTACACCCTCACCAACGTCGCCAGCGGCCGCGCCCTGGAGACCCCCGGCGGCCAGACCGGCAACGGCACCGCCGTCCAGATCTGGGACGCCACCGGCGGCGCCAACCAGCACTGGAGCTTCAAGTGAGCCGCCCGCGGGTGTCCCGCCCGCGTTCGTCCGTGGTGCTCACCGCCGTGGTGGCGGCCGTGGCGGCGCTGGCGGCGATGCTCGTCGCCGGTCCGGCGGCCCAGGCGGCCACCAGCGGTGCCTTGCGCGGTGTCGGCTCCGGCCGCTGTCTCGACGTGCAGAACGCCAGCCAGAGCGACGGCGCGTCCGTGCAGATCTACGACTGCTCCAACGGGGCCAACCAGCTGTGGACGGCCGCGTCCGGCAACCAGCTCACCGTCTACGGCAACAAGTGCCTCGACGTCC
The DNA here is from genome assembly GCF_044764985.1 of Kitasatospora sp. NPDC093550. Classification (NCBI taxonomy): domain Bacteria; kingdom Bacillati; phylum Actinomycetota; class Actinomycetes; order Kitasatosporales; family Streptomycetaceae; genus Kitasatospora; species Kitasatospora sp. NPDC093550. The sequence continues at coordinate 104,201 of NZ_JBIWJF010000011.1, read as the reverse complement.
CCGGCCACGCCACCACGGCCGGCACCCGGGTGCAGATCTGGACCTGCAGCGGCGGCGCCAACCAGCAGTGGCGGGTGAACGCCGACGGCACGGTGGTCGGCGTGGAGTCCGGGCTGTGCCTGGACGTCAGCGGCGCCGGCACGGCCAACGGCACGGCGGTGCAGATCTGGACGTGCAACGGCGGCGGCAACCAGAAGTGGGCCGGCCTGTCCTCCACTCCGCCGGGCGGCGCCTGCCCTCTGCCGTCGACCTACCGCTGGTCCTCGACCGGCGCACTGGCCGAGCCCAAGAACGGCTGGGCGTCGGTGAAGGACTTCACCGACGTGGTGTACCAGGGCAAGCACCTGGTCTACGCCTCGAACGTGAACGGCTCCTCGTACGGCTCGATGATGTTCAGCCCGTTCACCGACTGGTCGTCCATGGCCTCGGCCGGTCAGACCGGCATGAACCAGAACGCGGTGGCGCCCACCCTGTTCTACTTCGCCCCCAAGAAGATCTGGGTGCTCGCCTACCAGTGGGGCCAGTGGCCGTTCAGCTACCGCACCTCCAGCGACCCGACCAACCCCAACGGCTGGTCCGCGCCGCAGCCCCTGTTCACCGGCAGCATCCCGGGATCCGGCACCGGCCCGATCGACCAGACCCTGATCGGCGACGACCAGAACATGTACCTGTTCTTCGCGGGTGACAACGGGAGCATCTACCGGGCGAGCATGCCGATCGGGAACTTCCCCGGCAACTTCGGCTCCTCGTACACCACCGTCATGACCGACAGCGTGAAGAACCTCTTCGAGGCGCCCCAGGTCTACAAGGTCAAGGACCAGAACCAGTACCTGATGATCGTCGAGGCCCGAGGCGCCAGCGAGCAGCGCTACTTCCGCTCCTTCACCGCCACCAGCCTCGGCGGCCCCTGGACCCCGCAGGCCGCCACCGAGAACAACCCCTTCGCCGGCAAGGCCAACAGCGGCGCCGGCTGGACCAACGACATCAGCCACGGCGACCTGGTCCGCGACAACCCGGACCAGACCATGACCATCGACCCCTGCCACCTCCAGCTCCTCTACCAGGGCAAGTCCCCCGCCGCGACCGGCCCCTACGACCAGCTCCCCTGGCGCCCGGGCCTCCTCACCCTCCAGCGCTGAGCCGTTCCTGAGCCACCACGGGGAACCCCAGCCGATCACGGCTGGGGCTCCCTCCCCGTGAGCCTGCCCGGCATCACCGAGGGTCCGCCCTCGCTCGATCGAACCGTTTCAACCGGACGGCAGAAGTTCCGCCGTCCGGCGCCCTGACCTCCTGTCCACCCACAGCGAAGGAAGAGCACATTGAAACGCAGGTCCTCGTTCACGCCCCTACGGTCCGCGGTGGTCGTCCTCGCGGCCGCGCTCAGCATGGCGCTGGGCCTCGGCTACAGCGCGAACGCCGCTCCGGTCCGCGCCGCCGCTCCGATCAGCACCGCCGCTCCGATCAGCACCGCCGCGGGCACCGGCGGTTGCGGCAAGGCGCCGTCGCTGGCGAGCGGCGCCCACACGATCACCAGCAACGGCCGGAACCGCGGCTACGTCCTGAGGCTCCCCACCACGTACGACCAGAACCACCCCTACCGGCTGGTCTTCGGGTTCCACTGGCGGGGCGGCACCGCCCATGACGTCGACTCCGGCGGCACCGACGGGTACGACTGGTCCTACTACGGCCTCCGGCGCCTGGCGGACAACGCCGGCAACGGCACCATCTTCGTCGCGCCCCAGGGTCTCGACAACGGCTGGGCCAACTCCAACGGCCAGGACGTCACCTTCGTCGACGACCTGACCAGGCAGCTAGAGGCCGGCCTGTGCGTCGACCCGACCCAGCTCTTCTCCGCCGGTTTCAGCTACGGCGCCGCGATGAGCTACGCGCTCGCCTGCGCCCGGCCGACGGTCTTCCGGGCGGTCGCGGTCTACGCGGGGGCGAACCTCAGCGGATGCAGCGGCGGCGCGCAGCCGGTCGCCTACATGGGGCTCCACGGCCTGCGGGACAACGTCCTGGCCATCTCGTCCGGGCGGGAGCTGCGCGATCAGTTCGTCAGGAACAACGGCTGCACCCCGCAGAACCCGCCGGAGCCGGCCTCCGGCAGCCTGACGCACGTCGTCACCGCCTACTCCGGGTGCAAGTCCGGCTATCCGGTGGTCTGGGCCGCGTTCGACGGGGCAGGCCACGACCCCGGGCCGATCGACGGGTGCACCTGCGACGGCTGGCGCACCTGGACCTCCGGTGAGGTGTGGAAGTTCTTCGGGCAGTTCGGCTCCGGCACTCCCACCCCCACGCCCGGCGGCGACCAGGAGATCGTGGGCCGGGCGTCGGGCCGCTGCGTGGACGTCCCCGGCTCCGCCACGACCAACGGCACCCAGGCGCAGCTGTGGGACTGCCACGGCGGAACCAACCAGCGGTGGACCGCCACCGCGGGCAGGCACCTCATGGTCTACGGGACCAAGTGCCTGGACGCCTCGGCCGGGGGGACCGGCAACGGCACCGCGGTGGTGGTCTGGGACTGCAACGGCCAGGCCAACCAGCAGTGGAACGTCAACTCCGACGGCACGATCACCGGAGTGCAGTCGGGCCTGTGCCTGGACGCGGCCGGCACGGGCACGGCGAACGGGACGAAGATCCAGCTGTGGTCCTGCTCGGGCGCGGGCAACCAGCAGTGGAGTCTGCGCAGCTGAACAACCAGTGGGAGCGCTCCCACTGTGCGGGATGCCCCCGGGTCGGTCAAGGGGCGTGAAGCGTCGAACACCTTGGCCGAGGAATCCGCGCAACTCCCCTTCTCCTGGGTGGTAGTTGGCGCTACCGTCGGTGCCCACCAGTGGGAGCGATTCCGTCAGTCGACGCGCCGGGAGCGGCGCGTCCTCGCTGCGAGGAGTCGCTCATGCGACACCCCCCACGTCTCTCGGCGCTGCTCGGCGGCGCGGTCCTCACCCTGGCGAGCGCCGTGTCCGCCGTGTCCGCCGCGGCGGGTGCGGGCACGGACACCGCCCCACCATCCGCCTGTTCGGTGGTCTACTCGACGGTCAACCAGTGGGACGGCGGCTTCCAGGCCTCCGTGTCCGTGACCAACAACGGTGCGCCCACCACCGGTTGGCACCTCGGCTTCGCCTTCGCCGGCGGCCAGCGCCTCACCCAGGGCTGGAACGCCACCTGGTCCCAGTCCGGCGCCACCGTCACGGCGGTGAACGAGAGTTGGAACGCCTCGCTCGGCACCGGCGCCGGCGTCACCCTCGGACTCCTCGGCTCCTGGTCCGGCAGCAACCCCGCGCCGACCGACTTCACCCTCAACGGCCTTGCCTGCACGGGTGGTTCATCCACACCGCCCACGCCCAGCCCCACCCCCACGACATCCCCGACCACACCGTCCCCGACCGGCACACCTACCGGCACACCCGCCGGCGCGCCCGAGCTCGGCGTCAGCGGCAACCGGCTGACCGACCCGAGCGGCACCACCCGCCGACTGCTCGGCGTCAACCGCTCCGGCGGCGAGTACATGTGCGTCCAGGGCCACGGGATCTTCGACGGCCCGGTGGACGACGCCGCGGTCCAGGCGATCGCGGACTGGCGGGCCAACACCGTCCGCATCACGCTCAACGAGGAGTGCTGGCTCGGCCTGGACGACATCCGGCCCGAGTACCGGGGCACCGCGTACGTCGACGCCGTCAAGGCGCTGGTGGGCCGGGTCCTCGCGCACGGCATGACCCCCGTGGTCGAACTCCACTGGACGTACGGGCAGTACACCGGCGCGTCGGCGGGCTGCTCGGACGTGCACGCCTCCTGCCAGAAGCCGATGCCGGACGCCCAGTACGCGCCGGCCTTCTGGACCTCGGTGGCGAACACCTTCAAGGACGACCGCCGGGTGGTCTTCGACCTGTTCAACGAGCCCTACCCGGACCGGGCCACCGCCACCACCGACCAGGCCTGGGCCTGCTGGCGCGACGGCGGCACCTGCCCGGGCATCGGCTACGAGGTGGCCGGCATGCAGGACCTGGTGGACGCCGTCCGGGCCACCGGCTCCCGCAACGTCGTACTCGTCCCCGGCATCGCCTACGCGAACGACCTGAGCGGCTGGCTCGCCCACGCCCCGACGGATCCGACCGGCCAACTCGCCGCCGCCTGGCACGTGTACAACTTCAACTCCTGTGCCAGCGAGACCTGCTGGACCTCCACCCTGGCTCCGATCGCCGCCCGGGTCCCGCTCGTGGCGGGCGAGATCGGTGAGAACACCTGCGGGCACGCGTTCGTCGACCGCGTCATGACGTGGTCCGACGACCGCGGGCTCTCCTACCTGGGCTGGACCTGGAACACCTGGGACTGCTCCTCCGGTCCTGCCCTGATCAGCGGTTACGACGGCACCCCCACCGCGTACGGCACCGGGCTGCGCGACCACCTGCGCAGCCTGACCGGACGCTGAACGGCCACCGGGGACGCCGCGGCACCGGAACACCGGAACACCGACCCACAGGGACACCACCACACACCAGGACGACCATTCACCGAAAGGGACCCCCCACACCATGAGCCGCACCACACGCCCCACGCCCCCCACCGGCCCCACCCTCGACAGGCTGCGCAGCAGCCGGACGGCCCTGCTCGCCGCCCTCGCCCTGATCACCGCGAGCGGTGCCACCGCCACCGTGCTGTCCGCCTCCGCGGGCGCCGCCACGGCCGGCTGCCGGGTCGACTACCAGGTCTCCAACCAGTGGAACACCGGCTTCGGCGCCAACGTCGTCGTCACCAACACCGGTGACCCGGTGGCCTCCTGGACGCTGGAGTGGAGCTTCGCCGGCGGACAGCAGGTCACCCAGGGCTGGAACGCGACCATCAGCCAGTCGGGGGCCGACGTGACCGCCCGGAGCATGTCGTACAACGGCAGCCTGGCGACCGGCGGTTCCACCTCCTTCGGCTTCAACGCCTCGTACAGCGGCGCCAACCCGGTGCCCACCGCCTTCAAGCTCAACGGCGTGCTCTGCGACGGCTCCACCACGACACCCACCCCCAGCCCCACCCCCACCGGCACGCCCACCTCCACGCCCACCGCCACCCCCACGGCCACCCCCACCGGCACGCCCACCACGCAGCCCGGCGGCCGCGTCGACAACCCGTACGCCGGCGCGAAGGTCTACGTGAACCCCGAGTGGTCCGCGCACGCCGCCGCCGAGCCGGGCGGCAGCAAGGTCGCCAACCAGCCCACCGGCATCTGGATCGACCGGATCGCCGCCATCGCCGGCGCCAACGGCAGGATGGGGCTGCGCGCCCACCTCGACGAGGCGCTGCGCCAGAAGGGCAGCGGCGAGCTCGTCGTCCAGCTCGTCATCTACGACCTGCCCGGCCGGGACTGCTCGGCGCTCGCCTCCAACGGCGAGCTCGGCCCGACCGAGATCGGCCGGTACAAGACGGAGTTCATCGACCCGATCGCGGCGATCCTCGCCGATCCGAAGTACGCGGGGCTGCGCATCGTCACGGCGGTGGAGATCGACTCGCTGCCGAACCTGGCCACCAACACCACGCCGCGCGCCACCGCGACCCCCGCGTGCGACGTGATGAAGGCCAACGGCAACTACATCACCGGCGTCGGCTACGCGCTCAAGAAGCTGGGGGCCGTGCCCAACGTGTACAACTACGTCGACGCGGGCCACCACGGCTGGCTCGGCTGGGACGACAACTTCGGCGCGTCCGCGGACCTGTTCAAGCAGGCCGCGACGGCCGAGGGTTCGACCCTCGCCAACGTGGCCGGCTTCATCGTCAACACGGCGAACTACAGCGCGCTCAAGGAGAGCAACTTCAGCATCGACGACAGCGTCAACGGCACCTCCGTGCGCCAGTCCAAGTGGGTCGACTGGAACCGGTACACCGACGAGCTGTCCTACGCGCAGGCGATGCGGGCCAAGCTGGTCTCGATCGGCTTCGACCCCAAGCTCGGCATGCTGATCGACACCTCGCGCAACGGCTGGGGCGGCACCGCCCGGCCGTCCGGGCCCGGGCCGAAGACGAGCGTCGACACGTACGTGGACGGCGGGCGCTACGACCGGCGCTTCCAGACCGGCAACTGGTGCAACCAGGCCGGCGCGGGCCTCGGGGAGCGGCCGCAGGCGGCTCCCGCTGCGGGCATCGACGCCTACGTCTGGATGAAGCCCCCGGGTGAGTCGGACGGGGCGAGCAAGGAGATCCCGAACAACGACGGCAAGGGCTTCGACCGGATGTGCGACCCGACGTACACCGGCAACCCGCGGAACAACTACAGCATGTCCGGTGCGCTGCCGGACGCGCCGCTGGCCGGGGAGTGGTTCTCCGCCCAGTTCCAGCAGCTGCTGAAGAACGCCTACCCGGCGCTGTAGCGGCGAACGCCGCCGACCGTCCGGAGCGCCGTCGGCGCTCCGGACGGTCGGCGGGTACCCCAGGCGAATCCCTCCGGGCCCCCCGTCAGGAGGACCCGACAGCAGACCCCGTCAGGAGCCGCCGTCAGAAGACCCCGTCAGGAGGACCTCCGCACCACCAGCTCGGTCGGCAGCACCAGACGGGACGGCTCCGGGCCGTCCTCACCGGCGATCTGCCGCAGCAGGAGCCCGGCCATCGTGCGGCCCATCTCCTCGATCGGCTGGCGGACGGTGGTCAGCGGCGGGTCGAGGTGGCGGGCCACCGGCGAGTCGTCGACGCCCACCAGCGCGACGTCGCCGGGCACGTCCAGGCCCCTGGCCCGCAGGACGGCGAGGGCGCCCACCGCCATCAGGTCGGAGGCGGCGAACACCGCGTCCAGGTCGGGGCACCGCTCCAGCAGCTCGCGCATCGCCCGGCGGCCGCCGTCCTCCGTGAAGTCCCCGGCGGCGACGAGGCGTTCGTCCACGGGCAGCCCGGCCGCCGCCAGTCCCTCGCGGTAGCCGGAGAGCCGCCCGTGGGCGGCGTCCATGTCGGGCGGGCCGGTGATGGTGGCGATTCGGCACCGGCCGCGTCCGGCCAGGTGGTCCACGGCCGAACGGCCGGCCCCCACGTTGTCGGAGTCGACGTACGCCACCGGCTCCCGCGCCGAGCGCCGCCCGTTGAGCACGGCCGGCAGGCCCAGCGCGCGCACCTGGTCCGGCAGCGGGTCGTCCCGGTGGACGGAGACCAGCAGCACGCCGTCCACCCGCTGGGCGGCGAGGTACTGCTCGAAGCGCTGCCGCTCCTGCTCGGTGCGGATCAGCGTGAGCAGCAACTGCTTGTCCGCCGCGCCCAGTTCGGCACTCACGCCACGGATGATGTCCAGGAAGTACGGTTCCGCGAACAGCCGCGCCTCGGTCTCGGGCACGACCAGCGCGACCGCGTCGGTCCGGCTGCCGGCCAGGGCCCGGGCGGCCCGGTCGGGCACGTAACCGAGCTCCGCGACGGCTCGCGTCACCGCTTCCTTCGCGCGGTCGCTCACCCGCTCCGAGCCGTTGATCACCCGGGACACCGTGCCGCGCCCGACACCGGCCCGGGCCGCGACTTCCTCCAGGGTCGGTCTTCCGGTCTGCCGTCCGCCCACCGCCCACGCGCCTTCCGCCGCCGTCGCCGGCCTCCCGCCGCTTGGCTGCGCATCCTAGATCAGCGACACGCGGCGCCGCCATGGCGTATCCGTGATCGGGACATCGCGCTCGGGATTCCAACGCCTCGAAGCCCGAGGGCAATTCGGCGCCGGCCCTTGACACCGGATCAGCTGAGGCAGGAACCTTCCGCGTGGGATGTGGGAGCGCTCCCACGTCACGCCGTCCGCCCGTCGTGAGGAGCAGCCGTGCCCCTTCCCCCCGCCCGCCCGCTCCCCCAGGCGCCGGCTCCGGCCGACCCGCCGCCCCGCTTCCCGGCCGGCTTCCTCTGGGGCGCGGCCACCTCCGCCTACCAGGTGGAGGGCGCCACCGCCGAGGACGGCCGCACCGCCTCGATCTGGGACACCTTCTGCCGCACCCCCGGCAAGGTCTTCCAGGACCACACCGGCGAGGTCGCGGTCGACCACTACCACCGCTTCCGCGAGGACGTCCGGCTGATGGCCGGGCTCGGACTGACCGCCTACCGCTTCTCCGTCTCCTGGCCGCGCGTCCAGCCCACCGGCCGCGGCCCGGCCTCCCAGCGGGGCCTGGACTTCTACCGCCGCCTCGCCGACGAGCTGCTCGCCGCCGGGATCACGCCCGTCGCCACGCTCTACCACTGGGACCTCCCGCAGGAGCTGGAGGCGGCCGGCGGCTGGCCCGAGCGCGCGACCGCCGAGCGGTTCGCCGAGTACGCCGCGCTGACGGGCGAGGCCCTCGGGGACCGGATCGGCCGGTGGACCACCCTCAACGAGCCCTGGTGCAGCGCCTTCCTCGGCTACGGCTCCGGTGTCCACGCCCCCGGCCGGACCGACCCGGTGGACGCCCTGCGGGCCGCCCACCACCTCAACCTCGGCCACGGCCTGGCCGTCACCGCGCTGCGCGGCGTCCTGCCCGCCGACGCGCAGCTGTCCGCCTCGCTCAACCTGCACGTCCTGCGCCCGCTCACCCCGTCCGACGCCGACCAGGACGCGGTGCGCCGGATCGACGCCGTCGGCAACCGGGTGTTCCTCGGCCCGATGCTGGAGGGCGGCTACCCCGAGGACCTGCTGGCGGACACCGCCCACCTGACCGACTGGGCCTTCCTCCGGGCCGGGGACGAGAAGGAGATCCACCAGCCGCTGGACTGGCTGGGCGTCAACTACTACACGCCCACCGTCGTCTCCGCGACCGCCGCGGGCAGCGCCGCCGCCCGCGAGGACGGCCACGGCGGCGGCGCCGCCTCGCCCTGGCCGGGCGCGGACCGGGTCGGCTTCCACCCGGCACCGGGCGAGCGGACCGCGATGGGCTGGCCCGTCGACCCCTCCGGCCTCCACCAGCTGCTGACCGACCTCGCCCGCCGCCACCCGGGCCTGCCGCTGATCGTCACCGAGAACGGCGCCGCGTACGAGGACGAGATCGGCGCGGACGGCACGGTCGACGACCGGGACCGCACCGCCTACCTCCACGGCCACCTGACGGCCGTCCACCGCGCCCTGGCCGACGGCGCGGACGTGCGCGGCTACTTCGCCTGGTCGCTGCTGGACAACTTCGAGTGGGCGTACGGCTACGCCAAGCGCTTCGGCCTGGTCCACGTCGACTACTCCACCCTGGCCCGCACCCCCAAGGCCAGCGCCCGCTGGTACGCCCGGGTGGCGCGCAGCGGCGAGCTGCACCCGCCGTCGGCACCACCGGCCGGCGGTGCCCCCCGACCCACGGAGCGCGACCACCCGTGAACCACCCCCCGACCACGGCCGCCGGCGGCACGCTGATCATCGGCAGTGCCGCCCCGGCCGGCAGCCGCGGAGCCGGCCTGTCCACCGTCCGCTACGACGACGCCGGCGCCATGGAGCTCGTCGGGACGGTGCCGGTCGACCGGCCCTCCTACGCCGCCCTCGACCCGACCCGGCCGGTCCTGCACGCCGTCCTGGAGGAGGAGTCCGGGCAGGTCCTGTCCCTGCGGATCGACCCCGGCACCGGCCTCCTCAGCCTGCCCGCCACCACCCCCAGCGGTGGCGCCGGCCCCTGCCACCTCGCGGTCCACCCCGGCGGCTCGCACCTGTTCGCAGCCCACTACGGCGACGGCGTCCTGTCCGTGCTGCCCACCGGCGCCGGGGACACGATCGCCGCCGCCGAGCCGGTGCAGACGATCCGTCACTCCGGCCGGGAGGCCTCCGGCGAGCTGCGCACCACGCCGCACGCCCACATGGCCGCCCCCTCGCCGGACGGGCGCTTCCTGCTGTGCACCGACCTCGGCACCGACCGGGTCCACATCTACGCCTTCGCTCCGGCCACCGGCCGGCTCAGCGCGCACGGGACGACCGTGCTGCCGGACGGCAGCGGCCCCCGGCACCTCGCCTTCCACCCTTCGGCCGGGTACGCCTACGTCCTCAACGAGCTGTCGTCCACCCTCACCGTCTGCACCTGGGACACGCTCTCCGGCCGCCTCGAACCGGTCGCCGAGCTGGCGACGCGCCGGGATCCGGGCGCACCGAACGCCAACTACGCGGCCGCCGTGCGGGTGTCCGCGGACGGCCGGTTCCTCTACACGACCAACCGGGGCGACGACGCGATCACCGTGCAGGCCCTCCAGGACGGCGGGGCGAGCGTCGAGCCGGTCGAGATCGTCCCGTGCGGCGGCTCCTGGCCCCGCGACATCGCCCTGACCCCCGACGGGCGGCTGCTGTTCTGCGCCAACCAGGATTCCGACACCCTGACGGCCTTCCACCGCGACCCGGCGTCCGGGCGCCTCTCCCCCGCCGGGGAGCCCTTCGCGATCGCCGAACCCACCTCCGTCCTGCCGGTCGGCGCCTGACCGGAGCGGGCCCGGCAGCCCCGGCCGTGGGGGGGGCGGGGGGGGGGGGGCCCCCCGGGGGGGGGCCCGCGGGGGGGGGGGGGGGCCGGCGGGGGGGGGGGGGGGGCCCGCGGGGGGGGCCGGGGCGGGGGGGGGGCCCCCCCCCCCCCCCCCCCCCCCCCCCCCCCCCCCCCGGGGGGGGCCCCCGCCGGGGCGGCCCCCCCCCCCCCCGGCGGCCCCCCCCGGGGGGGCCCCCCCCGGGGCCCCCCCACGCCGTGGTCCGGTCGGCCGTCCGCTCGGAGCGCCTTGCGTCCACCGGGTGGGCACCGCGTACGGTTGGCCCGCACCGACCGGCCGTGACCTGGTCTTTCCGGTTGGATTGCGTGTGCTGTCACCGTCGCCTGCAAGGAGCAGTCCCCTGAGTACGTCGTTCGCGGAAGCGCTGTCGATCGGTCTGCTGGCGCTGGTGCTGGTCTGTGCGGTGGTGCGGCCGTGGGGGTGGCCGGAGGCGGTGGTCGCGGTGCCCGCCGCGGGACTGGTGATCGCCACCGGCGCGATCTCCCCGGCCCACGCGGCGGCCGAGGCCGAGCGGCTGGGGCCGGTGATCGGCTTCCTCGCGGCGGTCCTGGTGCTGGCGCAGCTCTGTGACGACGAGGGCCTGTTCCGGGCCTGCGGGGCGTGGATGGCCCGGACCTCCGCCGGGAGTCCGCGGCGGCTGCTGGCGCAGGTGTTCGTGGTCGCCTCGGTGGTCACGGCGGTGCTCAGTCTGGACGCGACCGTGGTGCTGCTCACCCCGGTGGTGTTCGTGACCGCGGCCCGTCTCGGCGCCCGGCCCAAGCCGCACGTCTACGCCTGCACCCACCTGTCCAACACGGCTTCGCTGCTGCTGCCGGTCTCCAACCTCACCAACCTGCTGGCCTTCGCCGCCAGCGGGCTGAGCTTCACCCGGTTCGCCGCGCTGATGGCGCTGCCGTGGCTGGCCGCCATCGCCGTGGAGTACGTGGTGCTGCGCCGGTTCTTCGCCGCCGACCTGGACGCGGGCGCCCCGGCCGGAGAGGAGGTGACGGCACCGGAGATGCCGCTGTTCGCCCTGGTCACCGTCGTCTGCACGCTCGCCGGATTCGTCCTCACCTCGATCATCGGTGTCGATCCGGCCTGGGCGGCGCTGGCCGGAGCCCTCGCGCTGGCCGGGCGGGCGCTGGTCCGGCGGAGCACCACCCCGGCGGCGATCGTCCGTTCGGCCGCGGTGCCGTTCCTGGCCTTCGTGCTGGCCCTCGGCATCGTGGTGCGGGCCGTGGTCGACAACGGGCTGGCCTCCGCGCTGGGACACCTCGTCCCGCACGGCACCTCGCTGGCCGCGCTGCTCGGCACGGCGGCGCTGGCGGCGGTGCTGGCGAACGTCATCAACAACCTGCCGGCCACTCTGGTGCTGCTGCCGTTGGCCGTCCCGTCCGGTGCCGGGGCGGTGCTCGCGGTGCTGCTCGGGGTGAACATCGGCCCCAACCTCACCTACGCCGGCTCGCTGGCCACCCTGCTGTGGCGGCGCATCGTCCGCGAGCACGACACCGACATCGGCCTGGGCGAGTTCACCCGGCTCGGGCTGCTCGTCGTGCCCGCCGCCCTGGTCGCGGCCGTGGTGGCACTGTGGGGGTCGCTGCAGCTCTTCTGAGCGGGGCCCCCGAACAGGAGACTCCCGAACAGGACTTCCGAGCAGGACTTCCGAACAGGACGTCGAGCACGAGCAGCACCCGGACCATGAGGAGGATGAGCCCGTGACCGTCGTCGTCTGGATCACCGAGGGCACCTGGCCCGCCTGCGTGGACGCCGCCCGCGCGCACGCGCCGCAGGGCGCGGAGGTCGTCCTGCTCCACGTCAGCGGCCAGGAGGTGCCGGGCGTCGCGCACGGCGCGTTCGCCGGGCTGCTCGGCCGCGGCCACCGCGAGCGGGACCCGGGCACCCGGGTGGAGACCCTGGCGGCCGCCTCCGCCCAGCACCTCCTGGAGGCCGCGGCCGAGCGCCTGGGCCGGCCGTGCGCCCGCACGGAGCGCACCGGACGCGTCGAGCGCGAGGTCGTCGCGGCCGCCGAGGGCGCCGAGCTGCTCGTGCTCGCGCGCGACGGCGACCGCACCCGCCTCGGGCCGCACAGCCTCGGCCCCGCGACCCGTTTCGTGGTCGACCACGCGCCGTGTCCCGTGCTGCTGGTCTGGCCGGAACCGGCCCCCGGTACCGCGACCATCCCTCCCCCGCCCGACGCGCGGTAGCGGTTCGCCCGCTCAGTGCCCCACGCCCGGGTCCGGGTAGGAGAGCCGGTACCGCCCGCCCGCCACGAGGCGGACCCTCCGGCACCGCGGGTCGCCGGGGACCGCGGCAGCCTCGACCAACCGGCCGTCCTGGTCGCTGAGAACGGCCAGGCCCGCGCGCGGCGGCAGGTGCAGATCGACGGTCGTGTCCCGGGCGGCCCGCAGCTCGGCGCCGGTCAGCAGGCCGCGGCGCCAGCTCAGCCCGACGGTGAGGCCGCCCCGGGCGCGCAGGCCGTGGACGTCGCCGGCGGGCCAGGACGGCGGCAGGGCGGGCAGCAGCCGCAGGACGCCGTTGTGGCTCTGCAGCAGGGCCTCGGCGATGGCGGCGGTGATGCCGAAGTTGCCGTCGATCTGGAAGAGCCGCGGGGGGTGCAGGTCGAGGAGGTTGGGGGCGATCGAGGTTTCGATCAGGCGCTCGACGGCCCGTCCGGCGAGGGCACCGTCGCCCAGGCGGGCGGCGAGCGCGGCGACCCAGGCGAGGCTCCAGCCGGTGCCGCCGCCACCGTGGTCCAGCCGGCGGTCCAGCGCGCGGCGGGCCGGGCGGAGGTAGGTGTCGTCGCCGAGCGGGTCGACGGCGCTGCCCGGGTAGAGGCCGTAGAGGTGGGAGAGGTGGCGGTGGCCCGGGTCCTCCTCGGGGAGGTCGGCCCGCCACTCCAGCAGGCGGCCGTCCGCTCCCAGGGCGGGCGGGCGCAGCCGGGCGCGGACGCGGGTCAGTTCCTCCGCGAAGGCCTGGTCGATCCCGAGTTCGCGCGCCGCGGCGGCGGTGTTGTCGAGCAGTTCGGCGGCCAGCCAGTGGTCCATGGCGCAGCCGGCGTCGACGGCGGCCAGGGCGCCGTCGGGCAGCCGGAAGTGGTGCTCGGGGGAGGTGGACGGACAGGTCACCAGGGTGCCGTCGGTGTCCTCGACCAGGAGGTGGGTGAGGAACCGGGCGGCCTCGCGCATGACGGGGTAGGCGCGGTCGGCGAGGAAGGCGCGGTCGCCGTGGAAGAGGTGGTGCTCCCACAGGTGGGCGGCCAGCCAGGGGCCCGCCATGGGCCAGTGGGCCCAGACCGGGTCCCCCTGGACGGGGTTGGTGGCGCGCCAGACGTCCACGTTGTGGTGGCAGCACCAGCCGGGCGCGCCGTAGGAGGCCTTCGCGGTGGAGCGCCCGGCCTCGGCGAGGTCGGTGACCAGGGCGAACAGCGGTTCGTGGCACTCCGCCAGATTGGTCGTCTCGGCGGGCCAGTAGTTCATCTGGAGGTTGATGTTCGACGTCCAGCCGGAGTTCCAGGGCGGGGCGACCTCGGTGTTCCAGATCCCCTGGAGGTTCGCGGGCTGGGTGCCGGGCCTGGAGGACGCGATGAGCAGGTAGCGGCCGTAGGCGAAGAGCAGGGCGGCGAGTCCGGGGTCCGGGGCGCCCGCGCCGGCGGCGGCGAGGCGTTCGTCGGTCGGCCGGGCCGCCGCGTCCCGCGGTCCGTGCAGGCGGAGTGCCGCCGCGTCGAAGAGCCGCCGGTGGTCGGCCACGTGGGCCGCCCGCAGCTCCTCCCAGCCCTGTCCGTCGAGGAGGTCCAGGCAGCGGTGCGCCTCGTCCAGCGCCGCCTCCGGGCCTTCGGGGCGCCGGCGCCAGTCCCGGTAGCCGGTGCCGACGGCGAGCAGGAGCACCGCCTCGTCGGCGCCGGTGACGTGGAGCCCGCCGTCGGCGGCGCCGAGGTGGCCGTTCACCAGGTGCACCCGGAGAACTGCCGCGAAGCCCGTGCCCTCGTCCGGCCGGTACACCGGGTGCTCGTCGGGCCCGTGCGGGAGCTCCACGGGGGCGCGGCCGTGGATCGACAGGGTGGCGGTGCCGGGTGCGACGGCCGGGGCCGCGGCGGGGTGGGGCGTGCTGAGGCCTGTGCGGAAGGCGAGGGCGCCGGGCGTGTCGGCGCTGAGGCGGACGGCCAGCACGCCGGCCGGGGCGGAGACGAAGCCCTCCCTCCGGTACCGCACTCCCCCGGCCGTGAACGACACGCTGTGCACGGCCCGGTCGAGGTCCAACGCCCGCCGGTAGTCGGCGGGTTGCTGCTCGCCGAGGGACGGGAAGGTGAGCAGGAGGGCGGCCAGCGGCTGGTACGCCTCGGTGTCGGGCCCCGCGAAGTGGGTGGCGGCGATCGCGTGGGCGCGGGCGTGGTCGCGGTCGCGCAGCACGGCCGCGCGCAGGGCGGGGAGGTGGGCGGCGGCGCCCGCGCGGTCCCGGGGGCCGCGGCCGCCGGACCACAGGGTGTCCGCGTTGAGCTCGATCCGTTCGGTGCGCACGCCTCCGTACGTCAGGGCGCCGAGGCGGCCGTTGCCGAGCGGGAGCGCCTCCAGGAGGCCCTGGGCGGGCTGCCGGTACCAGAGCGGGTCCGTACGGAGCCGAGGGGTGTCCGTCGGCACGGCGGCCTCCCGGTCGGGGGCTCGGCCGGGGCCGGCGTCCGGGTCACCGGGCCGGAAGAAGGGGGTCAGGGGGCGGTACCGGCGGTCACGTGCCGGCCGGTGTCCGGAAGGGTCGGTGCGCATCTCGGGTCTCCTCGGTGGCGGGCCGCTCCTGGTCGGGGGTGGTCGGGTTGCCGCCCGGGGACGGTGGGAGCCTGACCGCCGTGGGCCAGGTGGTCGCGCAGCCAGCGTTCGGTGGTGCTGATGTGCATCAGGGCCGCGGCCTGGGCGAGGTTCGGGTCACGGGCGGCGAGGGCCTGGTGGATCGCCTCGTGCTCGGCGATGGTGCGCTCGGCGGCGTCCGTGTCGGCCAGCCCCCGCCAGGCCCGGGCGCTCAGGGTGCGTCCGGAGATGTGCTCCAGCAGCGTGGCCAGGGTCTCGTTGCGGGTGGCGCGGATCACCGCCCGGTGGAAGGCCGCGTCGTGCTGGATCAGCAGCTCCGCGTCGTCCCGGGCCTCCCTCATGGCCGCCAGGTGCCGTTCCACCTCGGCGAGGTCCTCGTCCGTGGCGCGGGTGGCGGCCAGCGCGGTGGCGGCCGGCTCGAAGAGCCTGCGTACCTCGGTGAGTTCCAGGACGGTGTCCCCCTGCAGCAACTCGACCGCGCCGCCGAGCCCTTCCAGCAGCAGGCCGGGCGCCAGGCTCGTCACATAGGTGCCGTCGCCGCGCCGGATCTCCAGGACGCGGGCGACGACCAGCGACTTGACCGCCTCGCGCATCAGGTTCCGGGACAGACCGAGCTCGGCCGCGAGCTGCTGCTCCGGGGGCAGCTTCGACCCCGGGAGCAGCTCGCCGTCACGGATCATCCGACGGATGCGGGCGATGGCTTTGTCAGTCAGGGACACGGCGTCAACCTAGCAGGTGGTCCCATGTCTCGAAAGGCGCCCGATCACCGGCCTCCCGCTGACTGGCGGATGGCACCTGGCCGTTCGTCAGGCCGCAGCCGCGGACCTTCACCCTGGCACCGCTCCGCCCGCAGATCCATCCCATGTATCGCGAAGGTCCGCCCCGGCGACCCGGTCGGTGGCCGTCAGTAGCCGTAGATCATCTTGTAGGCGACCTCGGGCAGGAACTGTCCGGCGCTCGACCCGGCGCCGGTGCCGCAGTTGCCGTCGGACTCGCCCGGCGCCTTGATCCACAGCAGCATCTCGGCGCCGCCGCCCCACTGGGAGGGCGTGCCGATCCGCCGCCCGGACGGGTTGCACCAGGTGCCGTCGGAGCCGTTGCCGTTGCGGCTGGTGTCGACGACGAACGGCTTGGTGAACCCCTTCATCGCGCTCAGGGCCGCGTTGACGGCGTTGCCGTACGCCGTGTTCTGCCCGGTGGAGACGAAGTTGGACACGTTCAGCGAGAACCCGTGGGCCCCGCTCACCCCGGCGTCGACCAGGTGCCGGGCCATGGTGTCGGCGCTCAGCCAGGCGGGGTTGCCGGCGTCCAGGTACAGCCGGGTGTTCGGGGCCTTGGCGTTGAACTGCGCGATGGCGTTGCGCAGCATCGCGTTGCGCTCGGCGATCTGGGCGGACGTCATGCAGGTCTCGTCGCCGAGCGAGTCGGGTTCCAGGACGACCACCGCCGGCCGGCTGCCGATGCCACTGGCGAAGGCGGCGATCCAGGTCGCGTAGGCGGCGGGGCTGCCCGCACCGCCGCCGGACTGACCGGCGCAGATGTCCCGGTTCGGGATGTTGTAGGCGACCAGGACCGGCAGCTTGCCCTTGGCGGCGGCCGCACCGACGTAGGCGCCGGTCGCCGTGCCGATGGCACCGCTCCAGTTGCCGAACCAGCGCGCCGTCGGCACGTTGGCGATCGACGACTGGATCGCGGCGGCGCGGCCGTCGGAGCGGTTGGCGTTGACCCACTGCTGCGCGCTGGAGTCGGGGTCCACGTAGAAGCCGTCGGTCAGGGTCTCGACCGGCCCGGCGGCGTGGGCGGTCAGGGGCTGGGCCACGACGGCCAGGGCGGTCAGCGCGGGCGCCAGGAACAGGGACAGTCGGCGGATCGATCGGCTCATGGAAGGGGTCCCTTCGGTGCGGGGGGTGGGGGGCGGAGGGAGGTCGCGGGGTGACGGTGGGGGGGCGGCCGGCGGGGTCGACCGCGTGACTCGAATGTTTCGATACCGTTTCCGAATGCCGTGGGCAACCTAGAACCGAGCTGATGGTCAGTCAAGAGTTCCCGGGGGATCCGCTCCCGGCCCGTCGGCGGGCTAGCATCCGTGCGGTACGGACCGCCCGCGGCCGTACCGCGACACCCATGACGGAGTCCGCCCAGCAGGGGCAGTGCAGGAGGAACCCGTGAACGGAGCGGCCACGCTCGCCGAGATCGCGCAGGAAGCAGGGGTCTCCGCCCCGACCGTTTCGAAAGTGCTGAACGGCCGGGCCGACGTCGCCCCGGCCACCCGGGAGCGGGTGGAGGAACTGCTGCACCGGCACGGCTACCGGCGGCGGCACGGCAACCGCAAGACGAGCCCGCTGCTGGAGCTGGTCTTCCACGAGTTGGAGAGCGCCTGGGCGGTGGAGGTGATCCGGGGGGTCGAGAACGCGGTCCGCGCGGAGGGGCTGAGCATCGTGCTCTCCGAATCCGCCGAGCGGCGCGGCCCCGGCCAGTCCTGGGTGGACGGGGTGCTCGCCCGCCGCCCCACCGGCGTGGTGCTGGTGCTCTCCGACCTGGACCGCTCGCTGCGCGAACAACTCGCCCACCGGGACATCCCGTTCGTGGTGATGGACCCGGCCGGCGACCCCGGCCAGGAGGTGCCCGCCGTCGGCACCACCAACTGGGACGGCGGCCTCGCCGCCACCCGGCACCTGCTCGACCTCGGCCACCGCCGGATCGGCCTGATCGGCGGCCCCGCGCGGATGATGTGCAGCCGGGCCCGGGCCGACGGGTACCGGGCGGCGCTCGACATCGCGGGCATCCCGTACGACCCGGCGCTGGTCCGCGAGGGCGACTTCCACCACGAGTCCGGACACCGGCTCGGCCTGGAGCTGCTGCGACTGCCCGACCGGCCGACCGCCGTGTTCGCCGGGAACGACCTGCAGGCGCTCGGCCTGTACGAGGCCGCCCGGGAACGGGGCCTGCGCATCCCGGAGGACCTGAGCGTGGTCGGCTTCGACGACCTGCCGCTGGCCCGCTGGGTGGGACCGCCGCTGACCACCGTGCGCCAGCCGCTGACCGAGATGGCCGAGGTGGCGGCCCGCCTGGTGATCGACCTGTCGCGCGGGGTGCGCCCCGGCACGCTCCGGGTGGACCTGGCCACCAGCCTGGTCGAACGCAGCAGCACGGCCCCGCCGGCGACCGACTCTTTCGTTGACTCTGCCGAAAGCGTTGACAGCCCGTCATGAGCAGACCAACACTGGGCGCCGTCGACACGTGCGAATGCCCCGGATCCGGATCCGGATCCGGGGCACGTGTCGCCGGCTCGCTCCCGGGGCGGAGCGGTGGTGGCGACACGCCCGGTTCCCTGTACCACCGTACGGTGCCGTTCGGCCTACCCATCCGTTCACGACCGGCGGTGGCACCGGGTTCCGTCCCACCCCCCACCCATCGGCAGAACGGATCCCCCCATGACCCCTCCCCACGCCCGGAGCCGCAGGGTCGGCCGCCTGCGTCGGATCGCCGGCCGGGCGCCCGTCCTCGCGCCGGCCCTCGCGGTCGTCCTGCTCCTGCCCGGCACCGCCGACGCCGCCACCGTGACCACCAATCAGACCGGCACCGACGGCGGATACTTCTACTCCTTCTGGACCGAGGGCCGCGGTGCGGTCTCGATGTCCCTGAACGGCGGCGGGAACTACGGCACCTCCTGGGGCAACGCGGGCAACTTCGTCGCCGGCAAGGGCTGGCGGACCGGCTCGCGCAGCCCGGTGACGTACTCGGGCACGTGGAGCACCAACGGCAACGCCTACCTGTCGCTCTACGGCTGGAGCACCAACCCGCTCGTCGAGTACTACGTGGTCGACAACTACGGCTCCTACAAGCCCACCGGCGCGTACAAGGGCACCGTCACCACCGACGGCAGCACCTACGACATCTACGAGACGACGCGCTACAACGCCCCCTCGATCGAGGGCATCAGGACCTTCAACCAGTACTGGAGCGTCCGCCGGGCCAAGCGGACCGGCGGAACCATCACGGTCGGGAACCACTTCGACGCCTGGGCCAGGTCCGGGATGAACCTCGGCACCATGAACTACGAGATCCTGGCGACCGAGGGCTACCAGAGCAGCGGCACCTCGAACCTCACGGTGAGCTCCCCCCGCGGTTGAGCCGCGCCACAGGGCGCGCGGCCTTCCTCGCCCGCCTGTCGTGTTAGCGCTCACATATCCGTGTCCCGACGGCTTCATCCGCTCATGAAGGAGCTCCCCGTGCGCCCCAGGCGCTGACCCCCACCCTCACAGGGAGCCCCGGCCGTGGAGCCCGGCCGGGGCTCCCTCCCCGTGATCAGCGTCGGCCGGCGCTCGCCCGGCCCGGAGGGCGTGGGTCATGCGGCGCGCCCCTTGCCCTCGTCCTCCTCCACGATCTCGGCGTCCACGACCTCCTCGTCCTCACCGTGCGGACCGGCCGGGCCGGCCGGGCCGCCACCCGGCGTAGCGGCGGCACTCTCGGTGTAGAGAGCTTGGCCGAGCCTCTGGCTCACCTGGGCGACCGTCTCGCCGGCCGCGCGGATCGCGGCGGTGTCCTCTCTCTTGAGCGCGTCCTTCAGGTTCGCCAGGGCGCTTTCGACCTCGTTCTTCACGTCGGCCGGGACCTTGTCCCGGTTGTCGGCGAGGAACTTCTCCGTGCTGTAGAGGATTTGCTCGCCCTGGTTGCGGGCCTCGGCGGCCTCCTTGCGGCGGCGGTCGTCCTCGGCGTGCTGTTCGGCTTCCCTGATCATGCGGTCGATGTCGTCCTTCGGCAGGGCGGAGCCGCCGGTGACGGTCATCTTCTGCTCCTTGCCGGTGCCGAGGTCCTTCGCGCCGACGTGCATGATGCCGTTGGCGTCGATGTCGAAGGTGACCTCGATCTGCGGCAGGCCGCGCGGGGCCGGTGGGATGCCGGTGAGTTCGAACATGCCGAGCTTCTTGTTGTACGCGGCGATGTCGCGCTCGCCCTGGTAGACCTGCACGGTGACCGCGGGCTGGTTGTCCTCGGCGGTGGTGAAGACCTCCGAGCGCCGGGTGGGGATGGTCGTGTTCCGCTCGATGAGCTTGGTCATGATGCCGCCCTTGGTCTCGATGCCCAGGGACAGCGGGGTGACGTCCAGCAGCAGGACGTCCTTGACCTCGCCCTTGAGGACGCCGGCCTGCAGGGCGGCTCCGACGGCGACGACCTCGTCCGGGTTGACGCCCTTGTGGGGGTCCTTGCCGGTGAGCTTCTTCACCAGCTCGGTGACGGCCGGCATCCGGGTCGAGCCGCCGACCAGGATGACGTGGTCGATGTCCGAGACCTCGATCCTCGCGTCCTTGACGGCCTGGTGGAACGGGCCTTCGCAGCGCTCCAGCAGGTCCGCGGTGAGCTCCTCGAACCGGGCCCGGGTGAGCTTCTCGTCCAGGTGGAGAGCGCCCTCCGCGGAGGCCGTGACGTAAGGCAGGTTGATCGTCGTCTCGGACGCGGCGGACAGCTCGATCTTGGCCTTCTCCGCGGCCTCGCGCAGGCGCTGGGCGGCCATCGTGTCCTTGGACAGGTCGATGCCGTAACCGTTCTTGAACTCCTTGACCAGGTGGTCGACGATCCGCTGGTCCCAGTCGTCACCGCCGAGGTGGGTGTCGCCGGAGGTGGCCTTCACCTCCACCACGCCCTCGCCGATCTCCAGCAGCGACACGTCGAAGGTGCCGCCGCCGAGGTCGAAGACCAGCACTGTCTGGTCGCTCTCCTTGTCCAGGCCGTACGCGAGGGCGGCGGAGGTCGGCTCGTTGACGATCCGTGCCACCTTCAGGCCCGCGATCTCCCCGGCCTCCTTGGTCGCGGTGCGCTGGGAGTCGTTGAAGTACGCCGGCACGGTGATCACCGCGTCGGTGACCTCCTCGCCGAGGTACGCCTCCGCGTCGCGCTTCAGCTTCTGCAGCACCCGCGCGGAGATCTCCTGCGCGGTGTACCGCTTGCCGTCCACGTCCCCCCTCTCCGGGAACCGCCAGCCGCTCTCGCCCACATGGCGCTTCACCGAGCGGGCGGTGCGGTCCACGTTGGTGACGGCCTGGCGCTTGGCGACCTCACCGACCAGCACCTCGCCGCCCTTGCCGAACGCCACCACCGAGGGGGTGGTCCGGGCGCCCTCGGCGTTCGTGACGACGGCGGGCTCGCCGCCCTCCAGGACGCAGACCACCGAGTTCGTCGTTCCGAGATCGATACCGACTGCGCGGGTCATCTCCGGCCTCCTTCGTCGCACGTCAACGCAGAGGACTTCGCTCTATCGACACATAAAACTTGAGCCGCTCCCTGTCAAGTCTGATGGCCGACCCGACGGGCGCGCGGGCCGCCGGCACGGGAACCCGGCAGCGAGCCGCGCCACTGACCGGCAGTTCGGGCGTCTTGACAGGCACTGGAGGAGGTTCTATCCAGGTCGATGAGGAGGTTTGCCGGGGGCGCCCGGGAGGTGGACCGCCATGACGGGATCGCGGAACCGACGCGATCACTACGCGGTGCTGGGAGTGGAGCCCACAGCGTCCGCGCGGCAGGTCACCTCTGCCTTCCGCACCCTGGTCCGGCTGCTGCACCCCGACGCCCGCCCAGTCGAGCCCGGTTCGGCGGAACGACTCGGCGCGGTGGTCGCCGCCTACGCCGTCCTGCACGATCCCGAGCTGCGGGCCGCCTACGACGCCGAACGGGAGCCCGCCCGGCCCCACCCGGGAAGCGGCAGCGCCTCGGCCCGTTCCCCGGCCTCGGGCCGCCGGGTGGCCGTACGCATCGTCCGGGACACCGGTGGCGCAGCGCCGGTGCGCGCCACGCCGCCGCCCACCGGTGCGGCGACGCCGCAGGGGTCCGAACCGCTCGTTCGGGTGGGCCCGGTGCGGGGCGCACCGCCGGGTGCGTCGGCGTGGGCACGGGAAGATCCCGGCGACCTGTGGCAGTGGCTGGTGCATCGGCTGTGGGAGGTGGAGCCATGGCTGTGAACGGCGACGACTTCCGCACCTCCGTCGCCCGGTGGGACGGCCAGGTCACGGTCGCGGTCACGGGCGAGATCGACCTCGCCACCGCGGCGGAGCTCGAGAGCCGCGTCAAGGAGTGCCTGGCGCGTCGGCCCAGGCGCGTCGACCTCGACTTCGCGCAGGTGAGGTTCTGCGACTGCTCGGGCGCGGACGCCCTGGAACGGCTCCACCGCCGGGCGCGGGAGGAAGGCGTCCTTCTGACGGTCACGAATGTGCGGGCTCCGATCGTGGCCCGGCTGTTCGGCCTTCTCCGTCTCGACGATCTGGTCGAACCCCGGCCGTCCGGCTGACCCCCGACGAGGACGACACCGGGCCGCGGCACACGGCCCGGTGTCCGGGGAGACCGCCTCACGCGGTCCGTCCGACTCAGCCGGCAGCGGTTCCGTTCGGCGAAGGCGGCCACGAACCGTTCAGACGTGGGCCGGAACGCCCACCGGTCGGCCTCGGCCGCCGGGCCGGGCCGGCAACGGCTTCTGGGGCTCCGGCATCGCCTCGGGGGCCTGCTCATCGCGCCCGTCCGCAGCGACGGCGGACCGGCTCGCCGCCGTACGCAGGTCGGCCACCGTTTGCGGCGCCCGGGTCGAGTGGACCGCGATGCGCGCGAACGGCGAGGGCCGGCGCAGGTCGACGCTGACCACGACGCCGGTGAACGGGTGCAGGGCCACGAAGTCCCGGCCGCCGGGGTGGCGCCACACCCCGAGGCACAGCCTGCCGGGAAGCAGCACGCCGCTCTCGCGGGCACCGCGCAGGACCCGCCACGGTTCCCTGGTGACCGCGACCTTCTCCACCGCCGTCAGCGGCACCCGCACCGGTCCCGAGCGCGTCGCCAGCCGCTCCCACCAGCGCAGCCGCACCACCAGGTCCGTGCCTTCGATCGTCAGCCTCGCCATCGCCCCGCACCCCCCTCACCGGCGCCGACCTCGGCCTCCGTCGTCGGTACGGACGGGGTCGTCGCCATCGCACTGGTCCCGCCGGCGTCGGAAGCGGGCGGGCCGAGCTGGTCCGGCTGCCGGTGAGCCCGCGCGGCGAGCAGCGGCGCGCCGTGCCGCTCCGGCCGGTGACCCACCTGATCCATGATCGGCTGGCGGGGCGTGTCGAGCGCCCCCGGTGGGGTGGGGATCAGACGACGGGCCGCGCAGCGCCCCACCCAGTGGCGCCCGCACTCCGGACACGGCGGCGCCCCCGCGGGGGTGTAGGGCGAGTCCACGGCGATGCCGTCGCGGGAGAAGTACTCCCAGTCACGTCCCTCGGCGTCGCGGTAGTGCTGGACGTCGTAGTCGGTGCTCCACTGGTGCCAGCAGTGGCCGCAGGTGAACTCCACACGCTCCAGTGCCAGTTCCGTGATCACTACCCACACCTCCTCGGTCGGCCCCCTCGCCCTCCTCGGCTCCCGGCGCGACGTGACGGCGTCCCGTCGGCACGGCGTCCCGGCGGCATCCGGAGACGCCCCCCTCCAGTCCGTATACCTCCGAACGGCCCATCGGAGCAACCCGGGCTCCGGGTCCTCCCGGGACCGATCCGGACGGATCACGTGCGGCTGCCGGGCGTCGCGAGCACCGGAGGGAGCGCCTTGCCGACGGCGGGCCGGGGGCCTGGGAGCGGCCCCAGGGCCGCTCCGGAGCGCAGCTGCTCAACCGGTGCCGAACTGGAGGGCGACGAACTCGTTGCGGAACGTCCCCGCCGGATCGAACTCGCCCAGCAGCCTCCGGAAGTCCTCGCAGCGCGGGTACGACTCCCGGATCAGCTCGGGCGCCATGGCGAAGACCTTGCCCCAGTGCGGCCGGGCGGCGAAGGCGGACAGCGCCTCCTCGACCGCCGCGACCGCGTCCGCCACGGCTCGCGCATCGGGGTGCCAGGTGAAGTGGAAGGCCACGCAGTCGCGGTGGTAGGCGGGGCTGAGCCACAACGCGTCGGCCGCCACCGTGCAGATCTCGCTGATCTGCAGGGCGGGCACGATCCGCTCCCGGACGGCGTCCAGCGCGTCGAACGCGGCGACGGCGTCGGTGCGGGCGACGAAGTACTCCGACTGCAGCTCGTCGCCGCTGCTCGGCGTGAAGTCGAGGCGGAAGTGCGGGAGCCGGTCGTGCCACCGCCCCGGCACGCCCAGCTGCCGGGTGCAGGGCTCGGGCGGACAGCCCGGTACGGGGTGGCGCGGACCGTCGGCGAGCACCGCGCCGAGCCAGCTCGCGGGGGCGTCCGGGCCGCCCCGCCGTTTGAGCCACACCTGATCGATCCGGTCCGTGCTCCAGCTCGTGAAGAGGCTGACGCTGTACGCCGCCGACACGATCTCGTCGAACCGTTCCCGCAGCACGGCCGTCGGCAGGCCCTCGTAGACCCACTGCCGGACCTCGAAGGCCGGCACCACGTCCAGCGTCAGCTCGGTGACCACGCCGAGGGCTCCCAGGGCCACGACCGAACCGGGGAAGTGCGCCGCAGCCCGGTCGATCGTCACCAGGGAGCCGTCCGCCGTGACCAGTTCGACGGCTCGCACCGCCGTGGCGAGGCAGCCGTTGGCGACCCCCGAGCCGTGCGTCCCGGTGGCGCACGCGCCCGCGACCGAGATGTGCGGCAGCGATCCGAGGTTGTGCAGCGCGAGCCCCGCCCGGTCCAGCACCCCGGCGAGTTCGCCGAACCGTGTCCCGGCGCTCACCCTGACCGTGCCGGCCGGCCCGTCCGGCTCGATCACCCGGGGCAGACCGGCCACGGACACCAGGTCGCCCGTGGTGTCGGCGATCGCGTTGAACGAGTGCCCGGTCCCGAGGACCCGCACCGACCGGCCGGCCGCGACGGTCCGCCGCAACTCGTCCACGGTGCGGGGCTCATGGAAGCGCTCGGCCCGGAACGCGATGTTCCCGGCCCAGTTGGTCGCGGCCACGGTCATGGGCGTTGCTCCTCCTCCGTCCCGGGAACGTACGGCCCGCTCAGCAGCGGGTCAGTCGCACCGAGAGGCCGTCGTGGGTGTACAGCGGCGTCACCTCGTACCCGTCCGCGTCGACGGTGACGCGGCTGAACTCGCCCTGCAGCGTCCGTCCGTCGAGCACCGGCAGCACCAGCTCGTCGTCCGGCTCGACGGTGTCCGCCAGCTCCAGGGCGAGCCGGACGTCCCGACCGAGCGTCACTCGCCCGGCGACCGTCAGCGCCGGGGCGTGGCAGTGCCGGAGCGTCAGCTCCAGGCTCGTCCCGGCCGACTGGAGGAGGCTGCCGTGCACCCGGACGGCGCCGCGCTCGGCGTCCACCCGCAGCGTGCCGCCGCGAACCCGGACGTCGCCGCGTCCGAGGGCGTCGCGGGAGCCGGCCTCCAGGACCCCGCCCGCCACCACGGTGGCACCGGCGTAGCGGTTGGTGCCGGTCAGGGTCAGCGTCCCGGTGCCGCGCTTGGTGAGGCCGCCCGGGCCGGCGATGTCGTTGCGCCAGGCGTCGGCCGAGGAGAACCCGCCGTCCGCGGCGTCCAGTTCGACCGTCACGTCCCGCTCGAACGCGCCGTAGCCGTCGGCCGCCGCGAACAGGTTGAGCCGGCCCCACATCTCCGGCCCGTCCAGCAGGACGTAGCCGGAGGGCAGGGCGGTGGTGCGCAGCACCTCGCGGCGCTGGGCGGCGTCCAGGTAGGGCAGGCGGGTCTCCAGTAGGACCTCGGCGCCCTTGGGCACGGTCATGGGGACGTCCCGGCCGCTGCGGCGCAGGACGTAGGTCAGCTTGGGCGTGACCTGTTCGGCGTTGGCCTCGCGGTCGGCGTACGGGTCCTCGGCCGTGCCGGCCCGGTGGGCGTAGGCGTACAGGGTGTCGGCGGTGGAGCCGGTCTTCGCGCGGAAGTACGCGGCCGCCTGGCTCCGGGCGGCGGCCTTGAGGGCGGCGTTGCGCGGGTCGGCGAGGGCGGCGGCGGCGAGCGCGGTGGCGAGCGTCCGGCCGCCGATGACGTCGAGCGGGGAGTGCATCCCGGCCACGATGCGGGTGTGGCTGAGCTCGAACGCCCGGGCGATCAGCTCCTGGAAGCGCTCGGGCACCGCGTAGGCGAGGGCCAGCGCGGACAGGTGGAAGGCGTTGGTGTGGCCGCTCACGAAGCCGCCGTCGTCCACCGGGGAGGTGCTGCGCTGGCGCAGCAGCTGCGGGGCGACGACCACCTCGGACTCGTACACCGGGAAGCCGAGGGCGTCGGTGGTGCCGGTGTCGACCACCGCGCTGTCCGCGTTCATCCGCCAGGGGCGCGGGTAGCGGTAGGCGTACTTGGCCGGGTTGCCGGAGGCGTACGGTCCGCGCAGCGTGTTGACCAGGGTGACCACCTGCCCCAGCTCCGAGTCGACGGCCCCGGGGCCGATCGCGGACCCGGCGGGCGCACCGGCCGGGACGGCGTCGTCGATCTTCGCGGGCGGGGTGGAGTCGGGCGCCGTGGTGATCGAGGTGACGGCCCGGGCACCCGTGCGGTACAGCTCGGCGAGCGGGCCGAGACCGGCGATGACGGCGTAGCCCTGGTGCCGGCGGTCGTAGAGGAACGCCTCCTTGGCCTGCGCCGCGGTGCGCCGGGTGGTGACCTGCACGCAGTAGCGCACATTGGCGCGCAGCACGTCGGCCGTGATCGGCGAGCCGTCGTTCCAGGACGCACCGGTGTGCCAGATCCGGTTCATCCCGGTGAGGATGCGCACCGCGGCGTTCCCCTCCGGGGTGAGGTCGGCCATCGTGTTGGTCGTGTAGGAGTCCACGAAGGCGGCGCCCGGGACGGGGCCGGCGGGTGCGGCGGCGGCCCGCTGCGGGGCGGTCAGCAGGCTCAGGGCGGTGGGCGCGGTGAGCAGGCCGACCGAGCCGGCTGCGGAACCGCGCAGGAAGCGGCGGCGGTTCAGGGTGGGCTGGTCGTTCATTGCTGTTCTTCCTGCTGGGGTGTGCCGGGCGGGGGGAGCGGGGTGCGGACGAGGAGGATCCCCGGCCCGGGTGGCGGCGCGGGCCGGGGACGTGCGGGGATCAGCGGTGGGTGAACAGGAAGCCGAGCTTGTCGACCTCGTCGCCGGCGCGGCCCTGGAACCCGGCGATCTGCCAGCCGTCGGGCGCGGTGCGGGTCACGCAGTCGCCGGTGGTGGTGCCGCCGGCCAGCGTGCGGCCCAGGTTGGTGCCGAAGGAGGCGGAGAAGATCCGGGTGTGCCCGTTGTACGAACCCTGGCAGAGGGTGGCCGAGTTCAGGTACTCACCGCTGCCCAGGGTGAGCGAGGAGGCGGTGCCGCCGGTGCCGCCGTGGGTGAGGGAGGTGCCGTCGGCGAGCGTCAGTCCGACCTGGTCGACCCGGCTGCCGGCCCGCAGGCTGGCCGTGGTGGCCCGGGCGCCGGGCGCGACGCGGTCGATGTCGTCGTAGAAGTCGCCGTGCGGGCCGCCGAACTGTTCGCTCGCCAGGTAGGCCGTGTTGCGGCTCCAGGTGAAGCCCACGGCGACCGGGTCGTGGTCGGAGAGCATCGTGCCGGAGGCGTCCAGGAAGTCGGCGTGCTTGTTGGCGTACGAGGTCGCGGTCAGCGAGACCAGCGCGCTGCTGCGGTAGAGGACCTTGTCGACGATCTCGCAGGTGTCGGTGGGCGCGTTCTGGTCGCACAGCAGCGGGTCGGTGCCGCGGGCCGGTGCCACGCCGCCGCGCTCCAGCCGCACCCACGCGTCGGTCAGCCGGTTGTCGGCCGCGAAGGCGGCGATGGTGTCCTCGGCCCGGGTGTAGCGGGTGTTGGTGTCGCCCATCACGACGACGGCGTTCCCGGCCGAGTGGGCCCGGATGTAGCCGGTGAGCTGGGCCAGGTTGGCGGCGCGGGCGGCCTCGTCGCCGGGGTTCGTGCCCGCGTTGGCGTGGAGGTTGTAGAAGTCCACGTACACGCCCTCGGCCAGCCGGGTCCGCAGGAAGGTGAAGCCCTTGGGCGTGAGGCAGTCACCGGAGTCCAGCTGGCAGTCCTTCCACTTCACCCGCTCGAAGTCGTCGGTGTCGTAGGCGAGGCCGGACAGGGTGTTGAGGCCGCTGCCGATGCCCGCCCCGCCGCTGGTCGCCGTGCGGTAGGGGTGGGTGTCGGCGGCGTACAGCGCGGCGTGGTAGTTGAAGTCCTCCTGGACGTTCACGACGTCGTACGGCGCCAGCCGGCCCCCGATGGCGGTGGTGCTGCTCTGCCGGTCGGTCGAGGCGCTGGACAGCACCTGAGGGAGGCCGGCGACGTTGTACGTCAGCACGGAGAACGACCCGCCCCCGGCGGCGGCTTGCGCGGCCGGCGCGCCCTCGGCGGCTTGGACGGCGGGCGCGGCGACCAGGCCGCCCAGCGTGACGGCGGTGCCGAGCGCGCCCACGAGGGCGGTGCTGAGGAGGGAACGGCGGGGGCGGGGCTTGGACATCGGCGCTCCGATCGGAGTACGGCCACGGGATCCGGCGCCACGGAGCGTATGAGCGAACCACGAGCGCGTCAACGCCGCCGACGCTCCCTCAAAACCCTTTTGACCTGCGGCTTTACGAGGTCACGCCAGGTTCCGCACAAAGGTTCTGTTAGCGTTAACAGACTGTTCTCCACGAACCCGCACCCGACCCCCTCCCCCGCCCCCTCCCGCGGCCCTGTCCCGCGCCCCCCGGGCCCCTCCCCCGGCCCGCCCCGGAGCCGGCGGTCAGCCGTCACCCCGTGCCAGCCGGCCGCGGACGGCGTCCAGGGTGGTCGCGATGAAGAGCGACTGCGTGAGCGGGACGAGGTGGGCGGCGGTGTCGCCCCGCACGGCGGCGTCCATCGACTCGACCATGAGGCGGTAGGGGTCCTGGGCCGGGTAGTCGCGCCGCTCACCGCTTGTGCTGGTGAGCGTGCTGGGGGCGGAGCCGGCGCAGAAGGCCGGCGGGGTGAGGGTGATCGATCCGTCCGTGCCGGTGGTGGTGAAGGTCTCGGACGTGCCGCCGACGAGCGAGCAGCCGATCTCGGCCGTGCCCCGGCCCGGGAAGTCGAGCACGAAGCGGGTGGCGGAGTCGGCGGAGCCGGGTCCCCAGTGGTCCTGTTCGGCCCGCACGACCTTCGGCGCGCGCCAGCCGAAGGCGGCGAGCGCGGCGGCGACGGCGTAGTAGCCGACGTCGTAGAGGGCGCCGCCGCCGAGGGCCGCGTCCAGGCGGTAGTTGCCGGGGGCGGGGGCGAGGCCGTCGAACCGGGCGGTGACGGTGTGGACGGTGCCGATCGCGCCACTGGTGATCATGGTTTCGAGGTCCCGGGTGCGCGGGTGCCAGCGGTTCCAGGCCGCCTCGACCAGCAGCCGTCCGGTGGCCCGGGCGGTGGCGGTCATGGCGGCGACCTCGACGGCCGTCAGCCCGAGCGGCTTCTCGCACAGGACGTGCTTGCCCGCGCGCAGGGCGCGCTCCACCCAGGGGCGGTGGGCGCTGTTGTGGAGCGCGACGTAGACGATGTCCACGTCGGGGTCGTCCAGCAGTTCCTCGTAGCGGGTGTACACCCGGGCCGGGTCGAGGGCGCGGGCACGCCGCGGATCGGTGGCGGCGACGGCGTGCAGGCGAGGTCCGTCGGCCGCGTGGACGGCGGGGGCGAGGCTGGAGGCGGCGATCGAACCGGCGCCCAGGAATCCCCATTCGGCCATGGTCAGAACCCTTCCGTCAGCTCGGTCGTCGTGGCGGCGGCCAGGTCCAGGACGAGGGAGCTCCAGCCGAAGGAGCGCGCGCCGTGCCCGGCCGCGTCCTCCGGGCCGTAGCACTCCCGGGTGGTGTCCGAGGCCGCGACGAGGGCGCAGGTGCGCGCCGCCAGGGTCTCGGCCTCCGCGTGGTAGCCGCGTCGGCGCAGGCCCCAGTACAGGTACCAGTTGAGGTTGATCCAGCTGGAGCCGCGGAAGATGGCCCCGGTGCGGAAGGTGGGGTCGTAGGAGGGCTCGGTGGCGGCGACGCTGGGCACCGGGTGGGGCCGCCAGAACTCCCGCTCGTTCAGCAGGTGTTCCTCGATGACCCGGCGGGCGGCGGGTTCCGGCACCGAGTCGAGGAGGACGGGCAGCAGCGAGCTGGCGGTGAGCACCTCGTTGCGCTTGCCGGCGACGAGGTCGAGGTCGTGGAAGACGCCGGTGGTCTCGTCCCAGCAGTGCCGCATCAGGGCGGCGCCGATCGCGCGGGACTCCTCGGCCAGCCGCTCCGCGGTGCGCTCGTTCGCTCCGGCCGTGCGCACCAGGCGCGCCAGGCAGGACAGTCCGTCGGCGTAGACCGTGTTGACGAGCACGTCGTTCCAGACGAACAGCCGCCGCTCGCGCAGCGCGGACTCGGGCGTGCGGGCCGGAGAGGAGTAGGCCGTGATCAGCGACCGCATCGCGCCGTGCCAGGCGCCGTGCACGTCGCCCTCGGCGGCCGACTCGATGCCGAGGGCTCCGTCGTACTTGGGGCTGCTGTCCAGCCCGGACTCGTCGGGCTGGTAGATCTCCAGCAGCCCGGTGCCGGGGCTGGTGCGGTGGTCCCGGAGCCAGCCGAAGAAGGCGAGCGTCGGCGGCAGGACGCGGCGCAGCCAGAGGTCGTCGCCGGTGGCCCGGTGGACCCGCTCGACGGCCCGGGCCACCACGGGCGGCGCGATGGTGACGGACCGCCACCCCTCCCAGAGGTCGATCCGGAAGTCCGCGGTGGCGCGCGGCCTGAGGTCGTCCTGCCAGAGCACCATGTGCGGCAGGAAGCCGCCGGGTGTGACGGCGCCGAGCAGGGAGCGCAGTTCGGCCCGGGCCCGGCGGGTGTCCAGGTGGGTGAGGGCGATGGCGTGGAAGCTGCTGTCCCAGGCCCACTGGAAGGGGTAGCTGTCCGGGGAGGGGCAGGTGAAGTCGTAGCCGCGCTGGGCCGCGCGGGAGTAGCCGGTGCGGTGGTTGCGGGCCAGGGTGTCGCGGGCCCGGGCGGAGCTCTCAATGACGGACATGCGGGGTGACTCCCGGGGAAGGCGCGTCGGCGGTGGCCGGGCGGCGGCGCCCGGCGACGAGCAGCAGCGCGGCGAGGGGAAGCAGGAAGCCGGCGAGGCCGAAGGCCGAGCGCACACCGAGGCGGTCGGACAGCGTGCCCAGCAGCAGCGGCGCGAGCATGATGCAGGTGCTGACCGCGAGTTGGACCCGGGCCGTGGCCTGGTCGGTGCGGCCGGGCGCCGCGCTCACCGCGAGTGAGAGGGTCAGGGGGAAGAGGTTGGCGACGCCGAGTCCGCCGAGGGCCAGACCCAGCAGGGCGAGCCAGGTGGTGGAGGCGAGCCACAGGGCGAGGAACCCGGCGGCGGCCACGGTCAGCGAGCCGGCCACCAGCGCGGCCGACCGGGCCGCTCGGGCGCCGGCCGTCAGCCGGCTCCCCGCCAGTCGGCCGGCCAGCTCGCCCCCGTAGAACAGGGCCAGGGCCGCCGAGGCCTGGCCGTCCGTCAGATCGGCGGTGCTGGTCAGCAGGGGCACCGCGTAGTAGGCGAGGCAGAACTCGAAGCCCACGACCAGACCGCACAGGGCCGCGCGGAGCGGGAACGAGCCCCCCGCCGCCTCCGGGGCGCTCCCGGCGGAGGCGCCGGCCCCCGTGGCGGAGGCGGCCCCCGCGGAAGGGGCGGTGCGCGGGCGCAGCGGCTCCCCGCGCAGCGCCGGGTACATCGCGGCGAGCGCGAGGGCCGGCAGGACCAGGCACCAGTTCCAGGCGGCCCCGGCACTCTCCAGGCCGCTGATGAGCAGCGGCGCGGCGAGGGCGCTGACGCTCGCGGCGGCATTGGCCTCGACCAGGGCCCGCGCCCGCAGGGACTCGTGCTCGCCGTGGTGCTCGGCCAGCACCGCCAGGGCCGTGGTCTGCAGCAGCGCTCCGCCGGTGCCGCCGAGCACCGCCGCCGTGAGGGTGACGGTGGCCGAGAGTCCGGTCGCCAGCAGGAGCGCTCCCAGGGCCAGGGCCGCGAGGGCGGACCAGAAGAGCAGCCGGTGGTCCAGGCGCGTCCGCAGTCGGCGGAACAGGAGGTTGGTGAGCATCGCGCCGGCCGCGAAGGCGGTGGAGTGCAGGCTCATCACCGCGTAGGACAGCCGCAGGTCCTGGCGCAGGAGCGGCAGCAGCGGTCCGAGCGCGTAGAGGACGTAGGCGTACACGGCCAGGCCGCCGTACGCCGTGGTGGTCAGCCGGTCCCGGACGAAGGCCGGGGCTCCGAGGCCCCGGGCGGCCGGCGCTGAGGCGCCGGTCACCCGGGTATCCCGGCCTGCTCGGCGAATCCCCCGGCGGCGGCGCCGGCGACGGGGACGGTCGCGGCGGCGGTGCGGCGCACGTGGTCGAGGAGGACGGACGGGGCGAGCAGCGAGGTCTTCATCGAGGCGCCCCGGCCGTAGCCCGTGAACGCCTCGCGGACGGCGGCCTCGTCGTCGAGGCAGGCCCGGGTGGTGATCAACGGGGCGGGATCGACCAGGCCCGTTTCGACCAGCCGCAGGGCCACGGCGGTGACGTGCGCGGAGCGGGCCATCGGGAACGAGCGGACGTCGAAGGGGGTGGAGAGCAGCTTCAGCCCCTTGGCCAGGATCATCCAGGTGTTCAGCCGCTGCGGGACGGCCGTCGCACCGTAGATGACGTACGAGCCGCCCGGGCGCAGCAGGCCCATCGCGATCTCCCGGATGTCCTTGTCCGGGGTGTCGGCGGGCCCCGCCGGGCGGGCCGGCGCCGCGATGTGGGGCAGCGCGTCGAACACGTAGTCCGCGTACTGGTCGTGGTGCTCGCGCACGTACGCTTCGAGTTCCCCCGCCTGGGTGTCCGTGTTGAAGGCGTGGGAGGCGCCGTGCCGCAGCGCGACGTCCATCCGGTCGCCGTTGCGGTCCAGCACGGTGATCGAGCCGGCGCCGAGGTGGCGGTGCAGGACCTGGACGGCCAGCTGGGCGCTGGGGCCGCAGCCGAGGACGACGCAGGTGTCACCGGGCTTCGGGGGGTTGAGCAGTAAGGAGCGCAGGACGGAGGTCAGCGGCTCGATCACGGAGGCCAGGTCCGAGGGCACGTGCGGCGGCAGGACGACGGCCGCGGCCTGGTCGGCGTCGTAGAAGTTCCGCCCGGTGTACCAGGCCGTCTCCACGCCGAGCCGGCCCGGGAAGAGCGGCCGCAGTGCCCGGTACTCGGCCATCCCGCCGAAGTCGGTCTGCCCCCAGTAGGTGACCCGGTCGCCGGGCCGCACGTCGTCCCGGAGCCGTTTCCCGACCTCGACGACCCTTCCCACGTATTCGTGCCCGGGAATGATCGGCCAGTCCTCGGCGAAGAGGTGGCCGCGGAAGTAGGAGACGTCGGTCGAGCAGATCGAAACCGCTTCGGTCTGTAGCAGGATTTCGTCCTCGCGGCATTCCGGATCGGGCACCGCGGTGCGCTCGATTTCTCCGGGTGCGGTCATGAGGTACGCGTACACGGTTTTCCCTCCACGCATTCATGTCGTTCCACCGCTGGCATCGGCGGGCCGCATCGCCCGCCGGTTTTCGCAGTCCCCCGTCGGAAAGTCCTTCCGCGCGGTCGGGTCCGTGCCCTTCGCCCGGCCGTGGGCAGTGGGGGCGACCCACGGCCGGGGAGGTCCGCTCCGGATTCGACTCAGGATTCGACCTCGAAGGCGACGTCCAGTGCGTACCTGTCCCCCACGTACCGGGTTTCGGTGAGCTCCAGGGGGTGCTCGTCCTGGTCCGTGATCAGGCGCTCCTCGACGAGCAGGGCGGCGCCCGGGGCCACCGCGAGCAGCTCCGCCTCCCGCTCGCCGGCCGTCGCGGCCCGGACGGACGAGTGTCCGCGGGTCGGTGTCCGGCCGAGCCCGGCGAGCGTCTCGTGCATCGAGGCCGTCCGGAAGTCGGCCTCCAGCAGCGCGGCGAGGGCCTCGGGGAACACCGCCCGCTCCAGTGCGGTCGGGATCCCGTCGGCCAGGCGGACCCGGGCGATCTCGACGACCTGGGCCTCCCTGCGCAGCCGGAGCCGGTGGACCTCCTCCGGCAGGGCCGGCCGGAGGACCGCCGAAATCAGTCGCGAGGAGGGCTTCCGGCCCTGTCTGCGCATTTCCTCGCTGAATCGGACCAGGTTTTCCGCGCGACGGTGCGTCGGCGGTTCCGCGACGAATGTCCCGCGCCCGGAGACCCGGTACACCAGACCTTCCGCGACGAGTCGTTGGACGGCTGCCCGTGCGGTCATGCGGCTCACCCCGAATTCCTCGCACAACTCCGACTCCGAAGGGAGCGGATCATGCGGCCGGTGTTTGGCGATCCGGTTTCGGAGGGCCTGTTCGATCCGGTGGTACCTGGGCGCGAAATCGGTTTCCAAAAGGGGCCCTCCGAGAATTGAGAGTACGCCGTCTAGCTGTCTAGTCAACCAGCGTAGACCAGCACAGAGCCGGACATTCCGCGGCGAAAGAGGCCAAGGGCAAGAGGCGTGCACCGTGATTTACGTCACATCGACACGGCGCCGGGGGCCTGCGCGCGGCTGTATAGACAGCTAGACAGGCGGGGGTTACCGTCGGAACTGTCCGCGCGGCCGCGCCGAGTGCTGCGCCGCGAAACCGCCTCACCCCCAAGGACAGGCCCATGGACCCCACCACGATCGACGCCCGGCAGCTCGCCAAGATGATCGACCACTCGCTCCTGCGCCCCGAACTCACCACCACGGAGGTCCTGCGCGGCTGCGAGCTCGCCGCGGCCTACGACGTCGCCTCCGTCTGCGTGCGCCCCGCGGACGTCGCCCTCGCGGTCAAGGCACTCGCCGGGACCGCCGTCGCGGTCGGCACCGTCATCGGCTTCCCGCACGGCGGCACCACCACGGCCGCCAAGACGGCCGAGGCCGTCGACGCCCTGGCGGCGGGCGCCACCGAACTCGACGTGGTGCTCAACATCGGCCTGCTGCGCGGCGGCGAGGACGACGCGGTGCGCCAGGACGTCACGGCGGTCGTCGACGCGGCCGGAGGCGCCGCCCTCACCAAAGTGATCTTCGAGAACGCCTACCTCGACGACGACGCCAAACTGCGCGCCTGCCGGATCAGCGCACGGGCGGGCGCGGACTTCGTCAAGACCTCGACCGGATTCGCGCCCGGCGGCGCCACCCTGGAGGACGTCCGGCTGATGCGGGCGAACGTCCCCTCGCACATGAAGGTCAAGGCCGCGGGCGGGGTGCGCACCCTGGACAGCATGCTGGAATACGTGGAGGCCGGCGCCGAACGCTTCGGCGCGACCGCCACCGCCACCATCCTGGACGACCTGACGGCCCGCCGCTCCGCCGCCTGACCCCCGGCCCGGAGCGGTCGACGCGGGCGGGGGAGGCAGTGGGAAAACCGGTCGACAGGCCGGCCCGCGACGCACTGTGATGGCCTCGACCGCCCGCCGCACCAGACGGGCCTGCTCCAGGAGTTGCTGTTGGCGACCGGGACGACCACGCACACCCCACCCGCGATCGATGCCGCACTGGTCCGGCGTCTGGTCGATGCCCAGTTCCCGCAGTGGGCCGGCCTGCCCCTGGAACCGGTCGATCCGGCCGGCTCCGACCATGTGATCCACCGCTTGGGCGAGGAACTGTCCGTCCGCCTGCCCCGTCACATCGGCGCCGTCGGGCAGGCCCGGAAGGAGTCCGAGTGGCTGCCCCGACTCGCCCCGCACCTGCCCCTGGCGGTCCCGGCGCCCGTGGGGGTGGGGGAACCCGCCTTCGGCTACCCGTGGCCGTGGGCGGTGTCCCGCTGGCTGGAGGGCGAGGTGGCGACCGTCGAGGCGCTGGCCGACTCCTCCGAGGCCGCCGTCGAACTGGCCCGGTTCCTGCACGCCCTCCAGCGGTTCGAACCCGAGCGGATTCCCGCTCCGGGCGCCCGTGAGGACCTCACCTCCCAGCCCCTGGGCGCACGGGACCGGGCGACGCGGGCCGCCATCGCGGCACTCGACGGCACGTTCGACGGCACGGCCATGACCGAGCTGTGGGACGCGGCTCTCAGCGCCCCCGGATGGGCGGGTCCTCCGGTCTG
Source organism: Kitasatospora sp. NPDC093550 (assembly GCF_044764985.1). Lineage (NCBI taxonomy): Bacteria > Bacillati > Actinomycetota > Actinomycetes > Kitasatosporales > Streptomycetaceae > Kitasatospora > Kitasatospora sp. NPDC093550. The sequence continues at coordinate 68,144 of NZ_JBIWJF010000011.1, read as the reverse complement.
GTTCCACGGCGACTTCCACACCGGCAACCTGCTGACCGTCGACGGCCGGCTCAGCGCCGTCATCGACTTCGGCGGGCTCGGCATCGGCGACCCGGCCTGCGACCTGACGATCGCGTTCACCCTGATGTCGGCCGGGAGCCGGGCCGCCTTCCGCGCCGCGCTCGGCGTGGACGGCGCCACCTGGCTCCGCGGTCGCGGCTGGGCCCTGGCCACGGCCCTCAACGCCCACACCCACCACGCCGCCGTCAACCCCCGGGTCGCCGCGCAGACCACCCGCCAGATCACCGAGGCCCTGATCGGCTAGGTTCCCGCCGGGCGGTCACCGATGGCATGCTCCGGCCGCTACTCGACGGCCGAGCTCGTCCTGCGACGCGAGTTCGCCGCGGGAATCCGGGCCGCGCGGTCGAACGGCCGGACGCTCCGCTCCGACGGCTCGCCGTTCGAGCCGCGCCTTTCCGCCGCCGGCTGGCCGGACGGAGCGCCGGAGGGTCCAGGAATTGGTTTGCCGTCCCGGTGGCGGTGTGTCATCGTCCGGCCTGGACCGGCAGTTGATCACCGAAGGTCGGTCGATGTCGGCGGTCTCCCGGGTCCACCGGAGAGGCGACGCAACAATGGGAAGCGGTGCCGTGGGGAACAGTTACGAGGACGAGTGTCGCCGGTCGTTGGCCGAGGAGCAGGCGAAGAGCCTTGCCGAGACCAACGACTGGGAACATGTGGACAGGGAGCGGGTGCACCAGGACTGGGACGTCCTGTACCGGGAGATCACGGCTTTCCTGGACGGCGGCTCCCAGCCCGGGGACCAGCACATCCAGGAGCTCGTCCGCAGGCACTTCGACATCGTCTGCCGGTTCTACACCCCCTCCAGGCAGGCTTACGTCGGCATGTCGCTCTTCTACGCCGAGGACGAGGCCATGAGGGCGTTCCACGACTCCTACCACCCCGAGTTGGTGGGGTTCCTGGGCGCCGCGATCGCCGTGTTCGCCGAGCAGGGGAGCGGTTTCGCGCCCAGCGCAGACGCCGAGGTTTCGGCGTAGTCGGGCGACACGGGCCAGGACATGCGTGGGCGGGTGCGCCCGGACGGGGATCCGGGCGCACCCGCCGAGGGACCGGGGGCAGGCCCAGGGGCTGAGACGCCCGCTGGGCACCCTCGGGACCGGCTGCATCGTCCCGCTCGTCACGAGAATCCGACCGTGGTCGCCAGGCCAGCGGCCGGCCAGGCGGCCTCGTGGATCTTGTCGGGCCTGCGCGCGCCGTCGGGCGCCGGCCGGGGCCGGACCGCTCCGACGGCGGTGCGGGGGTGCCGGACGCCCGCCCCCGGCATAGCGTGGCCGAGGCGCCCGCCCGCCCCGTGGCGGTGCGCGAGGCCGCACCACCGGTTCCTCGGAGGTCGATCCATGCGCGCGGTGACGTACGACGCGTACGCCCCGGACAACTCCCGACTGCGGTACGGCGAGGTGCCCGACCCGAAGGTCGGCCCCGGCCAGGTGCTGATCGAGGTCCGGGCGGCCTCCGTCAACCCGGTCGACTGGAAGGTCATGGCGGGCGGCCTGGACGGCATGATGGACGCGGTCTTCCCCGTCGTCCCCGGCTGGGACGTGGCCGGCGTGGTCACCCGCACCGGCCCGGACACGCCCGAGTTCGCCCCGGGGGACGAGGTGATGGCGTACGCCCGCAAGGACGTGGTGCAGGCCGGCACCTTCGCCGAGTACGTCGCGGTCCCCGCGCCCGCGGTGGCCCGCAAACCCGCCGGGCTCGACTGGGCGCAGGCGGCCGGGCTGCCACTGGCCGGCCTCACCGCGCTGCGCTCTCTGGAGAGGCTCGCCGTCGGCCCCGCCGACGTGCTCCTGGTGCACGGCGCTGCCGGCGGGGTGGGCAGCCTCGCGGTGCAGCTCGGCCGCGACCTCGGCGCCCGGGTGATCGGCACCGCCTCGGAACGCAACCACGCGTTCGTCCGCGAGCTGGGCGCCGAACCGGTGGACTACCGGGACGGCCTGGCCGAGCGGGTCCGGGCGCTGGCCCCCGACGGCGTGTCCGCGGTCGCGGACTTCGTCGGCGGCCAGCTGGAGACGACCCTGGCCCTGCTCGCGGCCGGCGGGCGGCACGTCTCCGTCGCCGATCCGACCGTCGAACAGCACGGCGGCCACTGGATCTGGGTCCGCCCGGACGGCGCCAGGCTCGCCGAACTCGCGGCGGCCGCCGACCGCGGAGCCCTGACCGTCGAGGTCGCCCGGATCTTCCCGCTGGAACGGACGGGCGAGGCCTTCGACGCCAGCCGTACCGGGCACACCCGCGGGAAGCTGGTCGTCACACCGTGACCTCCCCGCCCCTGGGGCGGCGGCACTCTGCCGGGAGGGCGCGCCCCCGAGGCCCGACCTAGTCTGTAGCCAGGCGCCGGAATCACCTTCCGGCCGACACGGCTGCCCGGACGGAGGCGCGCGTGGAGACGACAGGCGAGCACGACGCGCCCACCGCCGTCGTCGTGGTCGATCCGGACGGCGTGGTGACGGGCTGGAGCGAGGGCGGACTGCTGCTGCTGGGCCGGACCGCGGCGGAGACCGTCGGCCGGCCGGTGACCGACCTGCTGGTCGACCCCCCGCCCGGGTTCCCCGGCGGTGACGCCGCCCCCGGCCTCGTCACACTGCGCCACCGGGACGGCTCCACGCTCGACGCCGTGGTGACGGCGCACCCGCTGGGCGGCTCCGACGGGCGGCCGCTGGGCCGCGCCCTGACCTTCCAGCGGTGGGGGCGCCGTCCCGTGATCGCCGACCGGGCCTTCGAACAGTGCCCCTTCGCCCTGGGGGTGTACGACCCCGAGCTGCGGTTCCTGTGGGTCAACGCCGCCGCGTGCCGGGTGATGGCGCACTCCGAGCAGCAGGTGCTGGGCGAGAAGTACCGCGAGCTTTTCACCGAACTGGACGACGCCGCGTACGTCGACAAGGTCACCGAGGTGGCGAGGACGGGCGTGCCCGCCCGGCTGATCACGATCTTCCGCCCGCTCGGCAGCGCCTACGCCAACGCCTGGGCCACCAGCATCTGGCCCGTCCGGGACGCCGGGGGGACGGTGCGCGCGGTCGCCAACTGGGGATTCGACATGAGCGCCGAGTACTGGGCCCGGCAGCGCCTGCTCATCCTCAACGCGGCCAGCAGCGGTATCGGCCGGACCCTCGACGTGCTCAGCACCGCCCGGGAACTGGCCGAGACCGCGGTGCCGGGCTTCACCGACGTGGTCACCGTCGACCTCTTCGACGAGGTGCTGCACGGGGAGGAGCCGCCCTCGGCCGCCGAGGTCACCGCCGGCGGGACCATCACGCTCAGCCGGGCCGCACACCACGGCGGGAAGGAGGGCCCCGGGCCGAGCGACGGATCCACGGCACCGGTCGGCTACGCCTCCGGATCGGTCGCCGCCCGGTGCATGGCCGCCGGCACCCCCCTGGTCCAGCTCGCCGCCGAGCCCGACCAGGGCGGTGAGTGGGCGTTCGGCCCGGGCCTCGCGGCCGACCCGGCGCACTGGCCGCCGGGAAACCCGGTGATCGACCGGACCATCGCCGCCAAGGGGCTGACCGGCCGGATCACCGTGCCGCTGCTGGCGCGCGGCGCCGTGCTCGGCGTGGTGGCGTTCGCCCGCCGTGACCGGCCCGAGGCCTTCACCGCCGACGATCTGATCCTCGCCGAGGAGCTGGCCGCCAAGGCCGCCGTCGCCATCGACAACGCCCGCCGGTACTCGCGCGAGCACACCACCGCACTGACCCTGCAGCGCAGCCTGCTGCCCCGGCGGCTGCCGCGGCAGGAGTCCATCGAGGTCGCCTCCGGCTACCTGCCCGCCGGGGCCGGCGCCGGGGTCGGCGGCGACTGGTTCGACGTCATCCCGCTGTCCGGCGCCCGGGTCGCCCTGGTCGTCGGCGACGTCGTCGGGCACGGCCTGCACGCCTCCGCCAGCATGGGCCGGCTGCGCACGGCCGTCCGCACGCTGGCCGACGTGGACCTGCCGCCGGACGAGCTGCTGACCCACCTGGACGACCTGGTGCTCCACCTTCCCGACGACCTCCAGCCCGAGGACGGTTTCGAGTCGACCGGTGAGTCCGGGGCCACCTGCCTGTACGCCGTGTACGACCCGGTCTCCCGCCGCTGCGTGCTGGCGAGCGCCGGCCATCCACTGCCGCTGGTGATCGCGCCGGACGGCACCAGGACCGAGGTGTCCGTCCAGCCCGGCCCGCCGCTCGGCATCGGCGGACTGCCGTTCGAGGCGACCGAGCTCGAACTGCCCGAGGGCAGCCTGCTCGCCCTGTTCACCGACGGACTGGTGGAGGACCGCGACTGCGACGCCGAGCAGGGCACCGCCGAACTGCTCCGCGTCCTGAGCGAGCCGGCCGCCTCGCTGGAGGCGCTCTGCGACACGGCGATGAAGGCCCTGCTGTCCGAGCACCGCACCGACGACGCGGCCCTGCTGCTCGCCCGCACCCATGCGCTGACCCCCGACCGCGTCGCCGACTGGCACGGCGAGCCGGACGTCTCGCAGGTGCCGCACGCCCGGCGGTTCGCCGTCGAGCGACTGGCCGCCTGGGGGTTGGAGGACCTCTCCTTCGTCACCGAACTCGTCGTCAGCGAGCTGGTGACCAACGCCGTCAAGTACGGCGCGCCGCCGATCAGGCTGCGGCTGATCCGCGACACCGCGCTGATCTGCGAGGTGTCCGACGCCAGCGAGACGAGCCCCCACCTGCGCCGGGCGCGCGCCTTCGACGAGGGCGGCCGCGGCCTGATGCTGGTCGCCCAGCTCACCCAGGGCTGGGGCACCCGGCACACCGCCGAGGGCAAGACCATCTGGTGCGCGCAGACCATCGAGTCGACGTAGCGGGTCGTACGCGGGTTCGTACGCGGGCGGTCGTACGCGGGCGGCCGTGCGTCCTGCCGCCCGGGAGGGCCGGAGTCCGCCGGCGACGGGGGTGTCCCGCTCCGCGGGGCCTTTCTCGGCATCACGAGCCATCCGATCTCTTCTGCGGATACGCTGCGACGATCAGATGACCAGGAAAGGCAAGGCCGTGCCAGTCACCGATGAGGCGATCGAGAAGATCAAGGCCATGATCGTGAGCGGCGAGCTCCGTCCCGGCGCGCGCCTCCCCAAGGAGGCCGACCTCGCGGAGCGGCTCGGCCTGTCCCGCAACTCCCTGCGGGAGGCCGTCAAGGCCCTGTCGCTGATCCGCGTGCTCGACGTGCGCCAGGGTGACGGCACGTACGTCACCAGCCTGGAGCCCGAAATCCTCCTGGACACCCTGGGGTTCGTCGTCGACTTCCACCAGGACGACACGGTGCTGGAGTTCCTGGAGGTCCGGCGCATCCTGGAGCCCGCCGCCGCCGCGATGGCCGCCCGGGTCATGCCGGACGAGGAGATCGCCGCCCTGGGCGAGCTGCTGGCGAGCCTGGACGCGGGCGCGTCGCCGGAGGAACTCATCGCCAACGACCTGGAGTTCCACCGCAGGATCGCGGCCGGATCGGGCAACACCGTGCTCTGCTCACTGATCGACGGCCTGTCCGGACCCACCCTGCGGGCCCGGGTCTGGCGCGGACTGACCGAGGAGAACGCGGTGGCCGACACCCACCGGCAGCACCGCGCGATCCTCGACGCGATCGCCGGCCGCCGCCCGGAACTCGCCCACTCCTGGGCCGCCGTGCACGTCGCCGGGGTCGAGCAGTGGCTCCGCGGCACCCTCGGCGAAGCGGGATCGCCGCTCGGCTGACGGGAGCGGTGTGCGCACCCGCTCCCTCCCGGGAGGCTTCGGTTCTTCGCAACAGCCATGATGAGTCGTACTCATTTCGTCCCGGACATCCCCGCGCGGAGCAGAAGCTCCACGCCTGGGCCACCCATGGCCACCCTCGCATCCCTCGCCACCTGCTCATTTCCTTCTGGCGAGGGTGCGTTGGGCTCGCCGGAGTCTGACCCACTCCCGTTTCGCCGGCGTTGCGACGAGGAAAAATAGGGCTGCCTATCACCTTGACATGGTGAGTCATGTGCCCTGATAAATACCACTCATAGGAGCAGGGTTTTCAGGAGGGATACCACACATGAGACCCCCATGGAGCGGCGCCTCGACGGTCAGGGCGCTCGCGGTGGCGACCGCCGTCTTCGCGGCCGTCCTGCCGGCGCACCCCGCCTTCGCGGCCACGACGAACTTCTACGTCGACCCCGTCAACGGCAGTGACGGCAACGCGGGAACCAGCACCGCGACCGCCTTCAGGACCATCCAGGCCGCCCAGGCCGCGGTCCGTGCCGTGAACGCGAACATGTCCGACGACATCGTCGTGAACCTGCGTGGCGGGACCTACCCGCTCACCGCCCCGGTCGGCTTCGGCGCGGCCGACTCGGGCACCCACGGGCACACGGTCGTCTACCAGGCCTACAACGGAGAGACCCCGGTGGTCACCGGCGGCAAGGCCGTCACCGGCTGGACCCCGGCCGCCAACGGCGAGTACAAGGCGTCCGTCGGGACCCTCAACTTCCGTCAGCTGTACGTCAACGGGGTCCGCGCCACCCGCGCACGCTACCCCGACATCGGGACGGACCTCCAGCTGCAGGGCAGCGACAAGGCCAACAAGCTGCTGAAGCTGGCCGCCTCGCAGGTCTCGACCTGGTCGAACCTCAACCAGGTCGAGATGATGCTGGAGACGCAGTGGGGCGAGAGCTACCTGCGGCTGAAGTCGATCAGCACCGCGGGCGGCACCGCCGACGTGTCGATCCAGGACCACGAGGCGGGCATCCTGTTCCAGCGCCCGTGGCCGCAGCTCGCCGACGGCTCCCCCCTGCACTTCGAGAACGCCCACGAGTTCCTCAACGAGCCGGGCGAGTTCTACGTCGACACGACCGCGCAGACCGTCTACTACAAGCCCCGCCCCGGCGAGGACCTGTCCACGGCCACCGTGCAGGCGCCGGCGCTGGAGACGCTCTTCGACATCAAGGGCAGCAACCTCGGCAGTCCCGCCCACGACCTGCGGTTCTCCGGGATCACCTTCACCCGGACCACCTGGATGGAGCCGACCGACCACGGCTACCTGAACGGCCAGGGCGGCAACTACAACATCTCCGCCGACAACGCCAACAACCAGTTCGTCGGCCGTCCGCCGGCCGCGGTCCAGGCCGCGAACGCCGACCGCGTCTCCTTCACGGGCAACATCTTCACCAGGCTGGGCTCCAGCGCGCTCGACCTCTCGCACGGTGTCCACGACAGCAGCGCGATCGGCAACTACGTCTACGACACCGCCGGCAACGGCATCATGGTCGGCAAGTTCTCCGACCCGACGGTCGAGTACCACACCGTCTACAACCCGCCGACCAGCCCGGCCGGCGAGGACGCCCGGGAGGTGGTCAAGAACGTCACCGTCAAGAACAACCTGATCACCCGGACCGGTCAGGACTACCTCGGAACCGCGGGCATCAACGCGGGCTTCGTCAACAGCACCACCATCGACCACAACGACATCTCCGACGCCCCGTGGGCCGGCATCTCGCTCGGCTGGGGCTGGCAGTCCGCGGCCAACGCCGAAGGCAACAACAGCATCAGCTACAACCGCATCGGCAACGTGATGAACCGGCTCTGCGACTCCGCCGGCATCTACCACCTCTCGAACGACCCGGGCACCGTCCTCACCGGCAACTACATCCACGACGTGGTGCGGAGCCCCGCCGCCTGCGGTTCGCCGGTGCACGGCATCTACCTGGACGAGGGGTCGGACAACATGACCGTCTCGCACAACGTGCTGTCGCACACCGACGGGTTCATCAACCAGAACCGCAACGGCTCCAACGTCACGCTCACCGACAACCAGACCTCCGGCGACGCGGTGATCAAGGCCTCCGGCCTCGAGTCCGCGTACCGGTGGATGACCCTGTGGCCCAACCTCGCCTGGAACAAGACCGCGACCGCGTCGTCGGTCTTCGGCACCGGTACGGAGCCCTCGAAGGCCGTGGACGACAACGGCGGGACCGGCTGGTCGCCGACCGGGAGCGACACCTCGGCCTGGTGGCAGGTCGACCTGGGCCAGTCCTACCAGCTCGGCCAGTTCTCGCTGACCACCCGCCAGGACCTCGACCAGTCCTCGACCCGCGGCAACTTCGAAGTGCGGGGCTCCAACGACCCGAACTTCGGCAGCTACACCGTCCTGGGACGTCAGACGAGCACCCTGCCGTTCGCCTCGACGCTCACCGGCGACATCGACGTCCGGCAGGCCTTCCGCTACGTGCGGGTCGCCAAAACCGACGGCACGTACTTCTACATCACGGACTTCAGCGTGCAGCAGGCGGGCGGCGCGTCGGCGGGCTCGACCGGCGGCCCGAACACCGACCCGTCGGCCTCCTACACGATCAGGAACGTCAACAGCGGGCAGGTCATGGACGTGTCCGGCTGGTCCTCGGCCGACGGCGCGAGCGTCGTCCAGTGGCCGGGAACCGGCGGCGCCAACCAGCAGTGGACCATCGTCCCGGTCAGCGGCCAGCTCTTCACGATCGTGAACCGGAACAGCGGCAAGGTCCTCGACATGAACTTCTCCAGCCACTGGCGGGGGACGGCGCTGCAGCAGTACGCCTACGGCGGCGGCAACAACCAGCTCTGGTACTTCGAACCGACCGGCGGTGGCTACCTGATCCGCAACTTCGAGAGCCGGCAGGTCCTGGAAGTGGCCGGCGGGTCGACGACGAACGGCGCCACCATCGACCAGTCGATGCCCCTGAACCAGTCGCACCAGGCCTGGACCGTCCAGTGACAGGCTGACACCCCACTGACCACGAGGCCGGAGAGCACTGCTCGAGCAATGCTCTCCGGCCTCCCCGTTTCCGGCACCGAGTTCCCGGCACCGACTCACGGAAGAGGACACCTGCGTCATGCGAAAGTTCTGGGCCCCACCTCTGATCGCACTCGTCGCCGCCGCGCTGGGCGTGACGACGACCGGCACGACCCCCGCCTCCGCCGCCTCCAGCACGCCCTTGCGGGTCATGCCGCTCGGCGACTCGATCACCTGGGGGGTGGGAAGCAGCACGGGAAACGGCTACCGGGGCCCGCTGTGGGACGGGCTCGCGGCGGACGGCCACCCGCTGGACTTCGTCGGCACCCTGCGGGGCGGTTCGATGTCCGACTCCGACAACGAGGGCCACTCCGGCTACCGCATCGACCAGATCGCCGCACTCGCCGACGATCCGCTGACCCGATACCGGCCCAACGTCGTGATGCTGGAGATCGGCACCAACGACTTCAACGGGAACTACCAGCCCGCCACCGCCGGCGCCCGGCTGAAGTCGCTGGTCGACCGGATCACCGCCGACGTCCCCGACGCGACCGTCCTCCTGGCCTCCCTGATCGTGTCCACCAGCAGCACGGTGGAGCAGTACCGGCCCGCGTACAACCAGGCCGTCAGCCAGATCGTGAGCGCCGAGCAGGCTGCGGGCAAGCACGTCGCGTACGTCGACATGAGCGGCCTGACCACGGCCGACCTGGCCGACACCCTGCACCCCAACGACTCGGGCTACCGGAAGATGGCCGACGCCTTCCGCCACGGCGTCCAGGCCGCGGACAGCGCCGGCTGGCTCAAGGCTCCCGCCCCCGCCGCGGCCCGCGTGCAGTCCGGAATCGCCGGCAAGTGCCTGGACGTCAACGGCGCGAACACCACGGACGGGACGGCCGTCCAGACCTGGGGTTGCAGCGGCGGCGCCAACCAGCTGTGGTCCGCCTACACCGACGGCACCCTTCGCTCCTTGGGCAAGTGCCTCGACGCCGCGGGCTGGGGGACGGCCAACGGCACCAAGGTGCAGCTCTGGGCCTGCACCGGCGGCGCCAACCAGGTCTGGCAGCCCTACAACGGCGGCTACCGTAACCCCGCCTCCGGACGCTGCCTGGACGTTCCGGGCTCCTCCACGGCCGACGGGACGCAGCTCCAGCTGTGGGACTGCAACGGCGGCTCGAACCAGAACTGGACCGCCCTGACCGCAGGATGACGCCCGTTTCCGGGGCCTGAGCGCTTCCGGTGTCCCGGAACGCCGAGCGGCCCCCGCGCCGACCGTCCACTGGGGGCGGTGGCTCGCGGGGGCCGCTGGGCTCGCCCGGGTCGGACGTCAGGGCGGTTCCGACGTCCCGGCGTCGACGACGATGACGTCCAGGGTGCGGGGGCCGTGCACGCCCTCCACGCGGTCGAGCTCGATGTCGCTGGTGGCGGACGGACCGGAGACGAAGGTGAGCGGGCGGGTCGGGTCGAGGCGGGCGAGGGCGTCGGGGACGTCGTCGGCGATCTGCTCGGCGCGGACGACGCACAGGTGGTAGTCCGGCACGAGGGTGAGGGCGCGTCGGCCCTGACCGGGCCCGGTGTCCAGGACGATGGTGCCGGTGACGGCGATGCCGACGGCGGCGAGGGTGAGGGAGCCGTCCAGGGCGTCCAGGGCGGGGACGTCGAGGGGTTCCCGGTGCCACTGCCAGGCGCCGGACGGCAGCACGTCGTCCGGGAAGCCCTCGGGGACGGCGAGGCGGGTGGCACCGCGTGCGCTGAGCGCGGCGGCGATCGCGTCGGACAGCCCGGCCGGGTCGGTCCGGGTGACGGTCGCGCGGTAGTCGGCGACCCGCTCGGCGAACAGGGCGACGGTGTCCTGGCCGTCGGCGGTGTGGCGGCGCCGGTAGTCGCGGGGCACGGGGACGTCCTCGGGCGACTCCTCGGCGGGGACGTCGGCGAGCGCGGCCCGGATCCGGGCGAGGACGGTCTCGCGGGTGGTCATGCGCCCTCCCGGTTCCTGCGCCACCAGCTGCGGAAGGACTCGGCGGGCGGCGCGGGGGTGTCGCGGCTGTCGGACCAGCGGTGCAGCGGCCCGGGCAGTCGGCCGATCCGGCCGCCCCGGGCCAGCGCCCGACCGCCGAGCGCCGCGGCCTTCTGCGCCGCGCCCAGCAGTCGCGGGGAGTCGAGGACGGCGGCGGCGGCCTTCATCGCCAGGGCCTCCGCCCGCGGCTTCTTCGCCTCGACCGCCTTGGCCCGCAGGTGGACCAGCAGCCTCGGGATGTCGATCTTCACCGGGCAGGCGTCGTAGCAGGCCCCGCAGAGGGTGGAGGCGAAGGGCAGGTCGGCGGCCCGGTCGACGCCGACGAGCTGCGGGGTGAGGACGGCGCCGATCGGGCCGGGGTAGACCGAGCCGTAGGCGTGGCCGCCGGTGCGTTCGAAGACCGGGCAGACGTTGAGGCAGGCGGAGCACCGGATGCAGGCGAGGGCCTGGCGGCCGACGGTGTCGGCGAGGGTGTCGGTGCGGCCGTTGTCGAGCAGCACGAGGTGGAAGTCCCGCGGCCCGTCGCCCTCGGTGGTGCCGGTCCAGGTGGAGGTGTACGGGTTCATCCGCTCGCCGGTGGACGACCGCGGCAGGAGCTGGAGGAAGACCTCCAGGTCGCTCCAGGTCGGGACGACCTTCTCGATGCCCATGACGGTGATCAGGGTCTCCGGCAGGGTCAGGCACATCCGGCCGTTGCCCTCGGATTCGACCACGACGACGGTGCCGGTGTCGGCGCAGGCGAAGTTGGCGCCGGAGACGGCGACCCTGGCACCGAGGAACTTCTCCCGCAGGTGCCGCCGGGCCGCCTCGGCGAGTTCGGCGGGCTCGTCGGTGAGACCCTCGGGTGCGGGCTCGCCCCAGCGGCCCATCTCGGCGGCGAAGAGCGCGCGGATCTCGGTGCGGTTCCGGTGGATGGCGGGGACCAGGATGTGCGAGGGCCGGTCGTCGCCCAGCTGGACGATCAGCTCGGCGAGGTCGGTCTCGTACGCGGTGATGCCGGCCTCCGCGAGGTGCTCGTTGAGGCCGATCTCCTGGGTCGCCATCGACTTGACCTTCACCACCTCCGACTCCCCCGTGGCGCGGACGAGTTCGGTGACGATCCGGTTGGCCTCCGCGGCGTCCGAGGCCCAGTGCACCGTGCCGCCGGCCGCGGTGACGGACTCCTCCAACGCGACCAGGTAGCGGTCGAGGTGACGGGCCGTGCGCTTCTTGACCGCCTCGGCGGCGGCCCGCAGTTCCTCCCAGTCGTCCAGCTCCGAGGCGACCGCGAGCCGCTTGTCGCGGATCGTGGTGGTGGCGCGCTTCAGGTTGGCGCGCAGTTGCCCGTCCTTCAGCGCCTCGCGCGCCGCCTCGGGGAAGGGGGGGCGAGCCGAGCCAGACGACTCCTCGGGTACTCACCGCCGGCCGCCTTCCGTACCGGCCAGGATCTCGGCCAGGTGCAGGGTGCGAACCGGGGAGCCCTGCCGGGAGAGTCCGCCGCCGATGTGCACCAGGCAGGAGTTGTCGGCCGCGCACAGCACCTCGGCGCCGCTCTCCAGGACGCGGCGCGTCTTGTCGGCGAGCATCGCGGCGGAGGTGTCCGCGTTCTTGACGGCGAAGGTGCCGCCGAAGCCGCAGCAGGAGTCTGCGCCCGGGAGCTCCACCAGGTCCAGGTCCTTCACCGCCCGCAGCAGCCGCTCCGGGCGGTCCCCCAGCCGCAGTCCCCGCAGGGAGTGGCAGGTGGGGTGGTAGGCGACCCGGTGCGGGAAGCGGGCTCCGACGTCGGTGACGCCCAGGACGTCGGTCAGGAACTCGGTGAACTCGTGGATCCGCGGCCCCAGTTCGGCGACCTGCCGGCGCAGCTGCGGCGGACTGTACTCCTCGGCGAGCACGGGGTGCTGCTCCCGGACGAGCCCGGCGCAGGAGGCGGACGGGGTGACCACCGCGTCGTAGTCGGCGAAGACGCGGGTGAACCGGGCCATCAGCGGGACGGCGTCCGTACGGTAGCCGGTGTTGACGTGCATCTGTCCGCAGCAGCTCTGCTCCTGCGGGAACTCGACCGTGTGGCCGAGCCGTTCGAGGACGCTCACCACGGCGCGGCCGGTCCCGGGGAACATGGTGTCGTTGAAGCAGGTGATGAACAGCGCGACGCGCATCAGCGCTCCTCCCTCGGGGTGGGGACGCCCGGCGGCAGCAGCCCGCGTTCCTTGAGCTCCGTCCAGAGCGTGTCCGGGACGCGGTGGCGGAGCATCGCGGCGGCGTCCCGGACCTCGGTGGCGTTGCGGGTGCCGACGAGGACCGAGGCGACGGCGGGGTGCCCGAAGGGGAAGCGGAGCGCTGCGGCACGCAGCGGCACGCCGTGGTTCTCGCACACCTCCTTCAACCGCAGGGCCCGGTCGAGGAGTTCGTCGGGTGCGGTGGCGTAGTCGAAGGTGGCGCCGGGCTTCGGGTCGGCGAGCAGGCCGGAGTTGAAGACCCCGCCCACGACGACGCCCACGCCGTGTTCGGCGGCGAGCGGCAGCAGTTCGGCGAGGCCGCGTTGGTCCAGCAGGCTGTAGCGGCCGGCCAGCAGGACGGCGTCGACGTCGGTCTCGCGGACGAACCGGGCGGGCAGGTCGGCCTGGTTCATGCCGACGCCGATCGCGCCGAGCAGGCCCTCGGCGCGCAGGCGTTCCAGTTCCGGGTAGGCCTCGGTGAGGGCCTGCTCCGCGTGGTCGTCGGGGTCGTGCAGGTAGGCGATGTCGATCCGGTCCAGGCCGAGCCGTTCCAGGCTTTCCTCGATCGAGCGACGCACGCCCGCGGCGCTGAAGTCCCAGACCCGTCGGTGGGTGGCGGGCACCGCGAAGCCGTCGGCGAGGTCGTCGCCGTGGGGTGCGGGGGCCGGGCGCAGCAGTCGGCCGACCTTGGTGGAGAGCGTGTACTCGTCGCGGGGGCGGCCCCGCAGGGCCTGTCCGAGCCGCCGCTCGGACAGGCCGAGTCCGTAGTGCGGGGCGGTGTCGAAGGAGCGGACGCCCGCGTCCCAGGCGGCGTCGACGGCCTCCAGGGCCTGCTCGTCCGTCACCGGTGTGAACAGGTTGCCGATGCCCGCCGCGCCGAAGGCGAGTTCGCTGACCGCCACCTCGCTCCGGCCCAGCGGCCGCGGGCGCGGGCTCACCGCGCGGCCTCCGCCCGCAGGCGCAGGTTGGCCATGCCGCCGTCGACCTGCAGGACCGTCCCGGTGGTGCTCGCGGCGGCCGGGGAGGCGAGGTAGGCGATGGCGGCGGCCACCTCCTCGGGGGTGACCAGGCGCCCGTGGGGCTGACGGGCGTCGAGGGCGGCGCGTTCGGCGGCGGGGTCGTCGGCGGCGTCGAGCAGCCGGCCGACCCACGGGGTGTCCACGGTGCCGGGGCTGACGCAGTTGAACCGGATGCCCTCGCGCACGTGGTCGGCGGCCATGGACAGGGTCAGGGCGAGGACCGCGCCCTTGCTGGCCGCGTACAGCGCGCGCTGCGGCAGACCCGTCGTGATCACGATCGAGCCGAGGTTGACCACCGAGGCGTGGGCGGAGCGGCGCAGGTACGGCAGTGCGGTACGGGTGGTGCGGACCACGCCGAGCAGGTTGACGTCCAGGACGCGCTGCCACTGCTCGTCCGGGTTGTCCGCCACCGTGCCGATGGCGCCGATCCCGGCGTTGTTGACCAGGATGTCGATCCCGCCGAGGACTCGGGCGGCCGCCTGGACGGCGGTGCGCACGGAGGCGTCGTCGGTGACGTCGGTGGAGAAGCCCAGCAGGGGCTCCGGCACGGAACCGGGGTGGAGGTCGAGCACGGCCACCCCCGCGCCGCGCTCCGCGAGCAGGGACGCGGTGGCCAGGCCGATCCCGGACGCGCCGCCGGTGACCACGGCCGAGAGGCCTTCGAGGTCCTTCGTCGTCATACCGGTGCCCCTCACGCGTGGACGAAGGTCTGGCGCTGGGTGCCGAGGCCGTCGATGGACAGCTCGACGGTGTCGCCCTCGCGCAGGTAGGGGGTGCCCGGCAGGCCGAGGGCCACACCGGCCGGGGTGCCGGTGTTGATGACGTCGCCCGGGTGCAGCACCATGAACCGGCTGAGGTACCAGACCAGGTAGGCGACGTCGAAGACCATGTTCTCGGTGTCGCCGCTCTGCCTCGTCCGACCGTTCACGGCCAGGTGCAGGCCGAGGGCCCTCGGGTCGCCGGCCTCGTCGGGGGTGACCAGCCAGGGGCCGAGCGGGTTGAAGGTCTCGCAGGACTTGCCGAGGTCCCACTGCGCGGAGTACTCCAGCTGGAACTCCCGCTCCGAGACGTCGTTGCTGATCGCGTAACCCGCGATGTGCGCCGGTGCGTCGCCCGGGCTCGCCAGGTAGCGGGCCTCGCGGCCGATCACCACGGCGAGTTCCACCTCCCAGTCGGTCTTGACCGAGCCGCGTGGGATCAGCACCGGGTCGTACGGGCCGACCACCGTGGACGGGTCCTTCAGGAACACCACCGGCCGCTCGGGCACGGCGGCGCCGGTCTCCTCGGCGTGGTCGCGGTAGTTGAGGCCGATGCACACCACCTTGCCCGGACGGGCGACGGGCGCCCCGACCCGCAGTCCCGCCGTGTCCACCGCGGGCAGGGAGCCCTCGGCCAGGGCGGCCCGGACCCGGTCGATCCCTCCGGAGGCGAGGAACTCCCCGTCGATGTCGCCGGTCAGCTCCGACAGCGCGAACACCCGGCCGTCCTCGGCGAGGACCGCCGGGATCTCCGATCCCGGGTCTCCGATCCGAAGCAGTTTCATGGGGACTCCCAACTCGATAGCGGAACTGAGGAGGCCGTCAGCGTCTGACGGCGGCGGAGGCGCCCGCGAGCAGTGCCTCGACCTCGGCGAGCGAGGCCATGGCGACGTCGCCCGGCGTGGTCATGGTGAGGGCGCCGAGGGCCGTGCCGTACGCGAGGGCGCGCTCCAGACCGGCGTCGGCGAGCAGGCCGTGGACGAGGCCGGCGGCGAAGCCGTCGCCGGAGCCGATCCGGTCCAGGACGTGCAGTCCGGGCATCGAGGGTCCGGTGACGTGACCGGTCGCGGACGACCAGGCGGCCGAGGTCCAGTCGTTCACCCCGGCCGAGGGGACCTCGCGCAGGGTCGTCGCCAGCACCCGCGCCCCGGGGAGCAGACCGGCCACCGAGGCCAGGGCGTCGGGCACCTCGTCGGCGCCGAATCGGTCGGCCCCGGGGTGGCTGCCCGCGAGCCCGAGGGCGCCGACGATGACGTCGGCGTGGCGGGCGAGCCGCAGGTCGGTCTCGCGGGCGCGCTGCGGCCCGCCGCGGCCGGCCCAGAGGCTCGGGCGGTAGTTGGGGTCGTAGGAGACGGTGAGTCCGTGCCGGCGGGCCGCCGTCATCGCCTCCTCGGCGACGTCGGCGGTGGTGTCGGACAGGCCGGCGAAGATGCCGCCGGTGTGGAACCAGCGCACCCCCGCGGCGAAGACCGTGTCCCAGTCGACCTCCCCGGTGCGCAGCTGGGAGGCGGCCGTGTGGGCACGGTCGCTGACCCCGAGGGCGCCGCGGATGCCGAAGCCCCGCTCGACGAAGTTGAGACCGTTCCGGGCGCTGCGGCCGATGCCGTCGTCGGCCACCCAGCGGATCAGGGAGGTGTCGACCCCGCCCTGCAGGATCAGGTCCTCGACGAGCCGTCCCACCGCGTTGTCGGCGAGCGCGGTGACGACGGCCGTGCGCCGTCCGAAGCAGCGGCGCAGCGCGCGGGCGACGTTGTACTCGCCGCCGCCCTCCCACACCCGGAAGGTCCGGGCGGTACTGATCCGCCCCTCCTCCGGGTCGAACCGCAGCATGACCTCGCCGAGCGCCACCACCTCGGTCACGGCGCACCCACTTCCACGGCCTGGGCCGTCAGTCGGCGGATCTCCGCGTAGGCGCCGGTGTCCAGGTGCGCGGGCGTGGCCATCCAGCTGCCGCCGACGGCGAGGACCGCGGGCTCGGCGAGGTAGCCGGTCAGACCGCCGGGGCCGATCCCGCCGGTCGGGACGAACCGCACGTCCGGGAAGGGCGCGGCGAGCGCGCGGAGGGCGGGCAGGCCGCCGAGGGGCTCGGCGGGGAAGAGCTTGACGGTGGTGATGCCGGCCCGCAGGGCCCGCATCAGCTCGGTGGCGGTGGCGATGCCGGGCACCACCGGCACGCCCAGCTGCCGGCACCTGGCCACCACGTCCTCGTCCAGGCCGGGCGAGACGACGAACCGGGCCCCGGCCGCCACCGCGCGTTCCGCCTGCTCGGCGGTGAGCACGGTGCCGGCGCCGACGGTCAGGCCGCCGTGCGCCGCCATCGCCTTGAGCACCTGCTCGGCGGCCGGGGTGCGGAAGGTGACCTCCGCGCAGCGGGCGCCGCCCGCGCTGAGCGCCTCGGCCAGCGGCTCCGCCGCGCCGGGTTCGCGCACGGTCAGCACCGGCAGGACGCGGGCGCCGGCCAGGACGGCGGCGAGGTCTGCGGTCGGGTCCGGGGTCGGGTCCGGGGTCGGGTCTGCGCTCGGGTCGCCGGTCAACGGCCCAGCCATCCGCCGTCGACGGGCAGGACGGTGCCGTGCACGTAGGCGGCGGCGTCCGAGGCCAGGAAGACGGTGGCGCCGGCCAGGTCGTCCGCCCGGCCCCAGCGACCGGCCGGGATCCGCTCCAGGATCGCCGTGTTGCGCACCGGATCGGCCTGCAGCGCGGCGGTGTTGTCGGTGGCGATGTAGCCCGGCGCGATGGCGTTGACGTTGACGCCGCGCCCGGCCCATTCGTTGGCCAGCGCCTTGGTCAGACCGGCGACCCCGTGCTTGGCCGCGGTGTACCCGGGCACCGTGATGCCGCCCTGGAAGCTGAGCAGTGAGGCGGTGAAGATGATCTTCCCTTGGCCGCGGGCGACCATCGCCGCACCGACTGCCCGGGCCAGCGCGAACTGGGCGCTCAGGTTGACCTGGAGCACCAGGTCCCAGTCCTCGTCGGGGTGTTCGGCGGCGGGGGCGCGGCGGATGGTGCCGGCGTTGTTGACCAGGATGTCCACCGGCCGCTCGCGGCCCGCGAGGTCCGCGCCCAGGGCGCGCACCGCGTCCGGGTCGGCGAAGTCGGCGCGCAGCGCCTCGAAGGTGCGGCCGGCGGCCAGGACGTCCTTCTCCACCTCGCTGCCGCTCTCCTCCAGGGTGGCGCTGACGCCGATGACGTCCGCGCCGGCCTCCGCCAGGGCGCGGGCCATGGCCCGGCCGATGCCCCGCCGGGCGCCGGTGACGACGGCGAGCCTCCCGGTCAGCTCGAAGGCGTTCACGCGGTCGCTCCCCGGGTGTCGTCGGTGCAGTCCACCAGGATCTTCATCACGTCGCCGCCGCCTTCCAGGGCCTCGAAGGCCGCGGGCGCCTCGATGAGCGGCACGACCCTGCTGATCAGCCGCTCGGCCGGGATCGTGCCGTCGGCGACCAGCGCCACCGCCCGCTCGAAGTCCGAGCGGTCGTACAACCGGGCTCCCACCAGGGTGAGTTCGCGCCAGAAGAAGCGGTGCAGGTTCACCTCGCGGGGCCGGGGGTGGATCGCCACCAGGCAGAGCCGGCCGCGCACGCCCAGCACCTCCACCGCGGTGTCGACCCCGGCCGCCGCGCCGGACACCTCGAACGCGACGTCCGCGCCCGCGCCGCCGGTCCACTCCTGCACGGCCTCGACGACGTTCTCGGCCGCCGGGTCCCAGGCCGCGAGGCCCGACTCCTCGGCCAGCTTCCGCCGGTGGGCACTCGGCTCCACCACGCGCACGTCGGCCCCGGCCGCCCGCGCGACCAGCGCGATCAGGACGCCGACCGGGCCGCCGCCCACGACGACGACCCGCTCCCCCGCCAGCACCTGGGCCCGGCCGACGTCGTGCACGGCCACGGCGGTGGGCTCCACCAGCGCGGCCCGGTCCAGCGGGAGGGACTCCGGCAGGCGGACCAGCGTGTCGGCCGGGACCGTCCAGCGCTGCTGCATCGCACCCGGCGAGTCGATGCCGATGAAGTCCAGGTTCCGGCAGACGTGCCGGTAGCCGCTCAGACAGGCCGGGCAGGTGTCGTCCCAGCGCAGCGGCATCACCGTCACCGCGTCCCCGGGCCGCCAGCCCTCCACCCCGGGCCCGACCCGGACCACCCGGCCGGACATCTCATGGCCCAGGACGGCGGGGGCGGCGACCCGGGCGTCCATGTCGCCGTGGAAGATGTGCAGATCGGTGCCGCAGATCCCGACGTACGCGGGAGCGAGCAGCACCTCCCCGGGGCCGGGCTCGGCCGGTTCGACCGGAGCGGTGTCCAGCGTGCGGGCGGCCGTGTAGCGCACAGCGAGCGTCATCGTGGTTCCCGGGTCTCTTCGGTACGGGCGGATGCGGTACGGGTCAGGCGGTAGAACGTGGTCGCGGTGCCCACGAGGATGGCCGCGGTCTCGTCGGCGGAGCACCCGTCGAGCAGTTCGTCCACGGTGGCGGCCCAGCGGTTCCAGCCGCCCGCGAGGTTCGCCACCGGCCAGTCCGAGCCGAACATCAGCCGGTCGGCACCGAAGGCGCTCAGCAGGACGTCCCAGACCGGGCGGAGGTCGGCGGTGGTCCAGGTGTCGTGGTCGGCCTCGGTGATCAGTCCGGACACCTTGCAGACCACCTGGGGGTGCCCGGCCAGCCGGCGCAACCGGCTCTCCCAGTCCGCCAGTTCACCGCCGGCGATGTCCGGCTTGCCGGCGTGGTCGAGCACCTGGGGCAGCTCCGGGAAGCGTTCGGCCAGCCGGATCGCCTGGTCGAGCTGGTGGCTGCGGACGAGCACGTCGTAGCCCAGCCCGCGCTTGCCGAGCGCCGCCAAGCCGCTTTCGACGTCCGGGCGTTGCAGCCAGTGCGGGTCAGACTCGCCCTGGACCAGGTGGCGCAGGGAGCGGAGGTGGCCGCCGCCCGGTCCGGCGAGCAGCCGGTCGAGCTCGTCACCGATCGCGGGGGACGTGAGGTCCGCCCAGCCGACCACGGCCTCGATCAGCGGGTCCCGTGCGGCGAGCGCGAGCAGGTCCTCGGTCTCGGGCACGTCCGGGATGCACTGCACGACGACCGTGCCCCGCAGCCGGCGGCCGGCCACCTCCCGGGTGGCGGTGGAGCGCAGGTCGTCGGGCGTGAACGTGCGGCGGATCGGGGCGAGATCGGGGTCGTCGAGCCAGGTCTGCGGGCGGCGGTCGAGGTCCCACAGGTGGTGGTGGGCGTCGATGAGTCCCGGGGGTGGCGGGAAGATCACGGGCGGCTCCGGTTCGGGTGGGTCGGTCCGGTGCGGGTCGGGTCAGTCGGCGGTGGGGGTGCCGGGCTCGCTCAGGTGCCAGACCTCGGGGAGTTCGGTCCACTGGCGGGAGTCGCCCCGGTCGGGCCAGGGCTCCTGGCAGGGGTCGGTGTGCGTCCACCACTCCTGGGTCACCGGGTCGGCTTCGAGCTCCGCCATGTCGGCGTCGAAGTCCTCGCCGTGGTACTCGAAGTAGGCGAACAGCACGTCACCGTGGAGGTAGATGCTGTAGTTGCGGATCCGCGCCCGGTGGAGGGCCGCCTCGACGCCCGGCCAGACGGCGGAGTGCAGTTCCAGGTACTTCTCCCGGTACTCCGGGCGGAGCCTGATGGTCTGGGCGAAGCGCCTCATGCAGAGTCCTCCGATGTTTCGGCGTTCGGCGCCTCGGCCGAGGTGCCGAAGGGCGAACGATAGCTGGGGGTACGGGTGCGCAGCTCCAGCCGGAGCGTCAACCGGATCCTGGTGGAAGGGGGCATCCGCACCGTCAGGTAGGGTCCGTCGCAGGCCGTTTCCGACTCGCCGACCACCGGCTCGGTGTGCCCGTAGTCGTACATGTCGCCGATCCAGCCCTCGTCCGCGCACGTCGTGTACCGGACCGAGGTGATGCTGTGCTCGGCGAGGGCACCCGCCTGAAGGATAATGGTCCGATCTTTTTCTGGCGAGAGGTTCACCAGCTCGACGGTGGTCGCCCCGGGGTCGATGGCGGTGACCAGGGCGGCCACGTCCGGCGGCAGCCCCGCCCGGCGGGCCTCGGCGTCGTGGTAGCGCAGCCGGGCCTGCTGGAGGCCGCCGTTGTAGAGCACCTGGGGCCCGCCCCAGGTCAGCTGGACGAGGGCCTCGGTGGCCACCGGGTTGCACTGCTGCCAGACGTGGATGTCGGCCTCCTCCACCTCCAGGTCGCGGTAGCGCTCGATCCGCCGCAGCCGGTGGCGGACCTGCGCCTGGGCGGCGGCGAGGATCCGCTCGGGGTAGTCCGGGTCGTCGCCGGCGAGGAACGCGAACCACGCCTTCTCGTGCCCGGACTCCTCCTTGGCCCGGAACGACCGCACGGTGGTCCAGTCGAGCTCGTCCGCCTCGCGCAGCCGCTCGATGCGGGCGCGGTCGGTGTCGGAGGCGCTGTGGTGCCACAGCGCCATCGGCACCGGCAGGGTGACGGGGTTGTAGTCGAACCAGCCGGTGTCGTTGCGCCGGAACGGGAGGTGGAGCGTCGGCCGGTCGCGGTCCGGGCCGAGTTCGACCGCCCACTTGGACGGCAGACTGGAGTCCGCCTCGGCGAAGGGCATCACCTTCGCCCGGGAGACGAGCTCGTCGAGCGAGGTCCCGACCATCGCGAGGTAGTCGTCCTCCCCGGTGCTCACCGCGGCGGCGAGCGCCGCCACGCAGGCCGCGTGGCCCACGCTGTGCCAGCCGTGCGGCCAGGACCAGCCGTAGTGGCCGCCGTACCAGCGGCCTTCGAGCCGGCTGCCGACGACACCGTCCGGGCCGACGTTGTCAGGGATCAGACCGCCGTTCGCCTCGGTGCGCTCCCGCCAGGCGCCGACGTAGTCGACGATCCAGTCGCGGTAGCGCCGCTCGCCGGACAGGATCCACGCGTTGAGGACCAGCCCGGCCACGGCGAGGTTGACCGCGGTGTCGCCGACGCCGATCCGCTCCCGCATCTGGGCGCCGAGCCGCGGATCCGCCGAGAGCGGGTACGGGCCGTCCTGCGCCTCGGGGAGCCACTCGAGCGGGTAGCCGTAGGTGTCCGCCTCCTTCGGCAGCCACGGGTAGACGTCACCGTCGGACACTCCCCGCCGGTCGGGGTCGCTGCCGTTGTGCGGGCGGGTGACGATCCTGTGCTCGGGGTCGTAGTTGCCGTGCACCGGGTCGACGTACAGCTCGGCGAACCGCAGGGCGCGCTCCGACCAGCGCTCCGGGGCGGCCATGCACAGGAAGTAGAACAGGAGCAGGCTCTCGCCCTGGTGGAACCAGTCGTAGCCGCGCTCGTACTCGTCGCGGAGCATGTCCAGTTCGGTGAGGTGCCTGGTCACGCCCTCCCAGTGCTTCTCACTGGCTGCCAGCAGGTCGTCGGCGCCGCCGAGCAGGTAGAGCTGCGGCCAGTTGAAGAACACCTCGTAGAAGTCGTCCACGCCGTCGCGGGTGGTCAGCCGGCCGGTGTAGTTCAGCCGGCCGTCCGGGCCGGTGAAGTCACGGGCGAAGCGGCGCCAGCCGTGGTCGAGCAGGTCGAACAGCGCGCGCTGCGCGGGCGCCCAGCCGGGCGGTTCGAGCAGCGGCACCGAGGCCGCGATCTCGACCGGGGAGACCGTGGCGCCCTCGCCCGGGGAAGGGTCGGTGGAGCTGGGGGACATGGGGAGGATCTCCGATCGGGGTGACGGCACGGGCGTCATTCCTTGGTGGCGCCGGCGAGCATCCCGCTGACCAGGAAGCGCTGGGCGAAGAGGAAGACGACCAGGACGGGCGTGATGGCCACCAGCGTCGCGAGGGCGAGCTGCGGGCGCTCTATCGCGAGCGAACCGGCGGTCGGGTTGAACTGCGGCACGCTGCTGAGCAGGTTGCCGACGCCCACCTGGACGGGCATCTGGTCGTCCTGGGGGAGCATCACGTAGGGCAGGAAGTAGTTGGTCCAGTTGGCGACGAAGCTGAAGAAGCCCACGAGCGCGATGACCGGCGTGGCCAGCGGCAGCGCCACGTGGCGGAACACGCCGAACTCGGAGCAGCCGTCCATCCGGGCGGCCGCCAGCAGGTCCTTCGGTACGGCGGTGGTGAAGTAGATGTACGTCAGGTACACCCCGAACGGGTAGAACGCGTACGGCAGGACGATCGACCACAGGGTGCCGATCAGGTGCGCCGCGTTGACCTCCAGGAACAGCGGCACCACCAGCGTGGCGCTCGGCATCAGCATCACGACCAGGGTCGAGACCAGCAGCAGGCGCCGTCCGCGGAACTCGGTCATGGCCAGCGCGTACCCCGCCGGCACCGAGACGCACAGCGTGATGACCAGGGAGATCACCGCGTACAGGGCGGAGTTGCCGAGCCACTGCAGGATCGCGCCGTCCTGGAAGGCCGACAGGGCGTCCCAGTTGGCCTTGAGCGCGTGCCAGGAGCCGAAGGAGAGCGGGTGGCCGTGGACCAGTTGCTGATCGGTCTTGGTCGCCGCGAGGACGAGCCAGAGCACCGGCAGCACGAAGAACACCACGAACACCGCGAGGACGGAGCCGGCCAGCAGCCGGTACGAGGCGTTCCGTACGGCACCGGGTGCCCGCCGCGGAGCCCGGTGTGGAGCTCGGCTCATGTCGTTCGGCTCCCGTTCCGTGGGGGCGTGGGCGGTGGCCGGGGTGCCGGCGGTGTCAGTCGGCATCGAAGAACCCCGACCGTGCGACGAACACGCCGGCGACCGCCACGCTGACCACCAGGAGCTCCATCGAGACCGCGGCGGCGCCGTTGACGTCGTTCATCTGGAAGGCGAAGTCGTAGGTCAGCTGGTTGAGCGAGTAGTCGCGACCGGCCACGCCCACGCTGGCGAGGGAGAGCAGCTGCGGCTCGACGAAGAGTTGCGCTCCGCCCGCGAAGGCGAGGATCACCATGTAGACGATCCACTTGCGGAGCATGGGGATCTGCACGTGCCACGCGGTCTGCCAGGCACTCGCGCCGTCGATCCGCGCGGCCTCCAGGACGTCCTGAGGGATGTTGTCGAGCGCGCCGTACATCACGACGATCCAGCCGCCCGCCCCGGTCCAGAAGGCGATGGCGGTGAACAGCACCGGCAGGTCGCCGGGCGCGATGACCTCGCCGAAGGTGTCGAACCCCAGCAGCCCCAGCAGCGAACTGACCGGACTCACCGTCGGATCGAGCATGAACAGCCACACCAGCACGCTCGCGGCGCCCGCCAGCGCCCCGGGGATGTAGTAGAGGAAGCGCAGCGTCCGGCTGATCGGCCCGGAGGACAGGCGGTGCAGCAGCAGCGCCAGCCCGACCACGAACACCACCAGCGAGACCAGCCAGAACAGCAGGTAGAGCGCCACGTGGCCGAGCGCGTCCACGAAGCGGAAGTCCTGCGCCGTGGAGACGAAGTTGGCGAAGCCGGTGAACGAGCCCCCGGCGTCGGTGAAGGCGAAGTAGACCGCGTAGCCGGTCGGGAGGACGCCGAAGGCGACCAGCAGCAGCGCGTAGCCGGCGACGAAGGCGAGGCCGGCCCGGCTCCGGCCGGCACCGCTGCGGCGCCGGCCGGAGCCGACCGAGGAGGAGGTGACGGTCACTGCGAGACCTTGTACCCGAACGACTGGGCGTGCTTGACGATCGAGTCCTGCCAGGCGGGGAGCAGCGAGGCGATGGTCTGTCCCTGGGTCAGGCCGGGCTTGACCGTGGCGGCCCAGACGCTCTCCTGGCTGAACTGGCCCGATCCCCAGCCCGGCCACACCTGGGAGGAGGCGTCCTTGAGGGCGCCGAGGTCACCGGCGTAGTACCCGGAGGCCGCCTGCGCCTTGAGCCACTCCTCCGCGGCGGGTGCGTAGGCCGGGAAGCCCGGGGACTTCCGGGCCTGGTAGGCGTTGTCGGTGGTGACCCACGTCAGGAAGTCGGTGGCCGCCTTGAGGTGGGCGGAGTGCTGCGAGACCAGCCAGGTGCCGCCGCCGACGTTGCCGGTGGCCGGCTCGGTGTCGCCCTGCCACTGAGGCATCGGGGCCACGCCGATCGTCTTCTCCGGCACCTTGAGGGTGTCCTTGAACACCGCGCCGCCGAACCACGCCGGGCCGGGCATCAGCAGGATCCTGTCGGCCTCGTTCTTGGCGAAGTCGGTGCTGAACACCCCGCTGATGGACATGGACTTGTTCTTGATCAGGCCGTCCAGGAGCGTGGCCATCTTGGTGCAGCTCTCGCCGGTGGTGTTCACCGAGACGGCCTTGGGACCGGTGATGTGGTTGGCCCCGCACTTGCTCGCCCAGAGGTAGATCTCGGGGGCGAAGGAGTCCCCGGCGTCGCCCACCAGGTAGCCCGGGTGCTCGGCGGCCACCTTCTCGCCCAGCTTCTGGTACTCCTCCCAGGTCGTGGGGACGGTGTAGCCGAACTGCTGCATCAGCGGCGCGTTGTACCAGAGCACCGTCTGCGAGAGGTCGTTGCGCAGGCAGTAGACGGTGCCGTTCACGGTGCAGACGTCGTTGGCGCCCTTGGCGAAGCCGGACAGGGTGTCCGCCGGGATCAGGCCCTTGTCGAGCGGCGCGGCGAAGCCCGCGTCGACCGCCCAGCTCGCCTCGTTGTTCTGGGAGCTGAAGACGACGTCGGGCCAGCCCTTGCCGGTCCGGTTGAAGAGCTGGACCTTGGTCTGGAGGTAGTTGGAGCCGTTGGCGTCACCGTCGTAGGAGACGATGTCCAACTTCACCTCCGGGTGCAGCTCCTGGTACTGCTTGGCGGCGGCCAGCCGGGTCGCGTCGACCCAGACGGTGAGGGCCCCGCCGGTCTGCGCCGCCTGGGCGAAGCCGTCCTTGCTGGTCTTGCCGGGAGAGCTGCTGCTGCAGGCCGTCAAGGCCAGGGCCAGGGTGGCCGTGCAGGCGGCCAGCAGCACGGATCGTCTCTTGCCGGGCGTGGTGTCCTCGCCGGTCGGAGGCGTGTTGACGGTCATGAGCGACTCCACTGCAGAGGCCCCGAACAGGTCGGGAGGGGGGTGGGGCGACGCCGGCCGTCCCGCTCTGGCGTCGTTGCCGAGGGCCGTCGTTCACTGCCGCCCTCGGGGGATAAATTAGCCGCCCTATCGAAAGGTTCGTCAAGAGTTCTCACAACCTCATTCAGAACGGTTTCGGACGACTGGCCGCCGATGGTGGCGTTCACATAAGCCATTTTCTGGGGTTCGCCCCGTTTCATTCCCCGACTCAAGTCCGCACCCTCTGAAGAATGAGTACTACTCATACTCCCCTGCGGTACGATGGCTCAGCTCACAAGCCAGTCGCCCCCTCGCGCCAGCCACACCGGAGGCAGGACAGATGAACGACACGCCCGCGACCGACACGGCCTCGCCCGCGCAGGCCCCTCCCGCTGCCGCGGCAGCGGTGAACGGAGCGGCCGGTGAGCGTCGTGACTACCGCCCCGGGTACGAGATCGTGTCCGAGCAGATCCTGGAGTACATCGCCGAGATGCGCCTGGTCCCGGGCGACCGGCTGCCCACCGAGCACGATCTGGCCCAGACGCTGAACACCAGCAGGGCGGTGGTCCGGGAGGCCGTGAAGATCCTCTCCGCACTCGGCCGCGTCCGGGCGCACAAGGGGCGGGGCCTGTTCGTCGCGGACGACGAGGGCATGCTCATCACCAGCCGCTGGGGCGGGTTCTTCCGCCCCGTCGACCTCGACCACGTCCTCATGCTCTTCGAGTTCCGCAAGGTCCAGGAGACGGCCGCCAGCAGTCTCGCGGCCACCCGCGCCACCCCGGCCGAGCTGCGCACGATCGAGGTCGCCATGCAGCAGTGCCGGCACGGGTTCGTCCAGGGCCAGGTCGACGTGTTCAACCAGGCCGACGACGACTTCCACAGCGCCGTCGCCACCGCCGCCCACAACACCTTCCTGCTCAGCGCCGTGCGCGACGCGCGTCGACTGCAGCGCCAGTCCAGCGCCATCGGCATCCACGACATGCTCAGCGAAGGCACCAGGGCCGCGGTCGAGGAGCACGAGGCGATCTACCGCGCCATCCGCGACGGCCGGCCCGACGAGGCCGCCGCGGCCACGGCCGCACACCTCGACCGGACCCTGGAGGACTACCGGCGGGAGATCCAGCGGCGCCTGTTCGGATAGCCGCACCGACACCGGAAGAGATCCCATGTCTCGGCGACGGCGGGATCACCCGATCCTCGGGTCGGGCGCCGCGGCCCTCGCGGACTCAGCGACCTGACAGGCGATTTCGCGGATCGTCCCGCGGACCTTCTGGACGCCACGACTGCTTCTCCGATAGACCCGTCCCATGACTCTCGGAGATGTTAGCGTTCACACGAGCGACCGCTTCCCCCGGCGAACCGTGCACCTGGACTTCCACACCGGTCCCGACATCCCCGACGTGGGAAGGGACTTCGATCCGGTGACCTTCGCCCGGACCTTCCAGGACGCCCACGTCGACAGCGTCACCCTCTTCGCCAAGTGCCACCACGGCCACCTCTACTACGGGACCGACCGGCCGGAGCGCCACCCTGGCCTCGCCCCGGACCAGGACCTGCTCACCGAACAGGTCCGGGCCCTGAACGCCGTGGGCATCCGCACGCCGATCTACCTCTCCCTCCAGGTCGACGAGTACGCGGCCCGGGAGCACCCCGAGTGGATCGCCCTCGGCGAGGACCTGAAGCTCGCCCGCTGGAGCGCCTCGGCCTTCGAGGCGGCCTGGAACGTCCTCGACATGTCCAGCCCCTACGCCGACCACTTCGCCGACCAGCTGGACGAGGTGCTGCGCCGCTTCGCCCCGGTCGACGGGATCTTCATCGACATGTGCTGGAACCAGCCGAGCGTCAGCCGCTGGGCGGTGGACGGGATGCGCCGCGAGGGCCTCGACCCGGCCGACGCGGACCACCGCGACCGCTACGCCGACCTGGTGGCCAAGCGCTACATGGCCCGCTACTCCGCGATGGTGGAGAAGGCGCTGCCCGCGGACGCCGTCCAGGGCGTCTGGTTCAACAGCCGCCCCAAGACCGGGCTGCCCGAGGAGCGGCAGTTCCTGCGGCACGTCGAGGTCGAGGGCCTGCCGACCGGCGGCTGGGGCTACGCCTTCCTGCCGTACGTGGCCCGGTTCGTCCGCCCGCTGGGGCTGCCCGTGCTCAGCCACACCGGGCGCTTCCACGAGAGCTGGGGGGACAACGCCGCCCTCAAGCCCGGGGCCGCGCTGCTCTACGAGTGCAGTCAGATGCTGGCCCAAGGCCTGACCAGCGGCGTGGGCGACGTGCTGCACCCGCGCGGGGTGCCCGCCCGGGCCGCGTACGAGCTGATCGGCTCGGTCTACCGGCACATCGCGCGGTGCGAACCGTTCCTCGACGGCGGACGGGTCGTCAGCGAGGTCGCCCTCGTCGTCGACCCCGCGCTCGGCGACAACCCCGGCGCGGGCAACATCGGTGCGGTCCGGGCACTGCAGCAGCTGCGGGTCCAGTTCGACGTGGTCCCGCCGACCGCCGACCTGGGCGGCTACCGGGCCGTCGTGGTACCGGAGAGCACTCCCGTCGACGACGAGCTGGCCGAGCGGCTGGACGCCTACCGGCGGGGCGGCGGCGCCGTGCTGCTGGTCGGTCCGGCCCTGCTCAGGAACGGCACCGGGGCCGGCGTGCCCGCCCTGCCCGCGCTGCCCGGCCTCCCGGTCGAGGGTCTGGCACCGGCCCCGGTCGGCGAGTCCTTCCTCGCCTGCCAGAACGTGCCCGGCGTCCCCGAGGACTTCCCGGTCATCGGCCACGGCTCCCGGCTGACCGCCCGGGCGCTGCCCGGCGCCGAGGTCCTGGCCCGGGTGGTGGCCCCCTACTTCCCGCGCTCCTGGGACCGGTTCTGCGGCCACTCCTACACACCCCCGGCCGACCCGACCGACGAGGCGGCCGTGGTCGTCGGCGACGGGGTGGCCGTGGTGACCGTCCCGCTGCTGGAGGCCTTCCACGAGCACGGCCTGGAGGCGTACCGCCGTCTGCTCGGCGCGGCGCTGGACCGGCTCCTGCCGGATCCGGTCCTGCGGGCCGGCGGGCCGGTCCACCTGGAGACCACCGTGCAGCGCACCGCCACCGGCACGGTGGTGCACCTGATCAGCTTCGTCCCGTCCCGCGAGACGCCGGAGCTCGACCTGGTGCACGACCCCTTCCCGCTGCTCGACGTCCCGGTCGCCCTCCGGCTCGCGGACGCGCCGCGCTCGGTGCGGCTGCAGCCCGCGGGGCAGGACCTGCCCTGGCGGCACGACGGCGCGTACGTCCACGTGCGGGTCACCACCCCGGACGGGCACGCGATGGTCGTGGTCGACCACGACTGACCGGCGGGTCCCGGGGCGCTCCCCCGGCCGTCAGCGGACGGGCAGCAGCGTGGGGTCCGCCATGATCCGGCGGACGCCGGTCCGCGCCGCGCCCAGCACGGGGCCGCGCCGCCCCAGGGCGGACGGACGCAGCGCCTCCGCGGTCCACGGCCGGACGGTGACCCGGTCGGCGAGCTCGGCCCGGACGGAGGGCAGCAGCCACTCGGCCAGTTCGGCGTAGGTGCCGCCGAGGACGAGACCGTCCGGGTCGATGAGGTCGACGGCGGAGGTGAGGGCGAGGCCGAGGGCGCGGCCGGCCCGGTCCAGCGCCGCCAGGGTCGGTGCGTGCCCGGCGGAGGCCCGCTCCGCCAGCAGGACGACCGGGTCGCCGGCCTCCGCGGCACCCGGCGCGCCCGGGCCGTACTGCGGGAGGCCGGCCTCGCGCAGTACGGCCGCCTGGCCCGCGTACTGCTCCAGGCAGCCGCGCGCGCCGCAGGGGCACGGCAGGCCGTCCGGGTGGACGGGGACGTGGCCGAGTTCGCCGGCGAAGCCGCGGGCGCCGCGGAACAGCCGCCCGTCGATGACCAGGGCGGCTCCGATCCCGGCGTCCGCGGAGACGTGCACGAAGGTCTGCTCGGCCTGCTCGGCGCTCCAGTACTCGGCCAGCGCCCCGAGGTTGGCCTCGTTCTCCGGCTCGGGCACGGTGGCCGGGTCGGGCCAGTGGTCGGCGACGTCGAGGGCGCACCAGCCGAGGTTGGGCGCGCGCTCGACCCGCCCGACCGGTCCGTTCGGGACCACGCCGGGCACGGCCAGCACCCGGCCCTCCACGCGCAGCCCGAGGCCGTGGGCCTCGGCCTCCGCCTCGGCGGCCAGCGCGGCGAGCTCCGCCAGCACCTGCCCCGCCGGTCGGCCGGCGTTCGCCCGGTCCGCCCGGCGCCACACCCGGGGTTCGCCGCGCAGGTCCACGACGCACGCGCCGAGGTGGGTGACACCGATCTCCAGACCGAGGCCGGCCGGGCCCTCGTCGCTCACCGACAGCGCGCGCCCGGGGCGGCCGACCCGACCGTCGGGTGCGGTCTCCGCCTCGGTCAGGGCGCCCCGTCCGATCAGTTCGTCGACCAGCGAGGAGACGGCGGCCCTGGTCAGGCCGACGCGTCCGGCGACGTCGGCGCGCGACAGCGGTCGGGCGAGCGGGCTGTGCGCGGCGACCGCGCCGAGGACCACCGAGAGGTTCCGCCGGCGCATGTCCTGTTGCGACGCGGGTCCGCTCCCCCGGCTGGTCCCCGCTCTGCCGACCACTGTCACGCGCCGCCCCTCCTACCGGTCCCCGGCCGGGGCTCCCTGCAAGGCCCCGGCCCGACGCAGGGTATCGCCGATCCGTTCGAGTGCGTCCACGTCCCGTGCCACGGGCTCCAGCAGTGGCCCTTCGGCGGTGCGCCAGCGGCGGGCCACCGCGTCGGCGGGCTCGCCGGTGAGCAGCGCGGCGGCCTGGGCGGCCGCGCCGAGCGCGACCAGCTCCCGGGCCTCGGGCACCCGGACGGCCCGGCCCGACAGCCGCAGGACGGTCCGCTGCCAGGCGCGGCCGCGGGCGCCGCCGCCGATCAGCAGCAGCGGCTCGTCGCCCGGCCCGGCCCCGCCGCCGGCGCGCAGCACGTCGTCCAGGGCGGTGAGCAGGGCGTGGGCGGCGCCGTCGTAGGCGGCCTGGAGCAGCTGCCCCGGGGTGGTGTCGTGGCGCAGCCCGTGGACCAGGCCGGAGGCGGTCGGGAGGTCCGGTGTGCGCTCGCCGTCCAGGTAGGGCAGCACCACCGCGGTGCCGCCGGCCTCGACCTCCTCGCGCCCGCGTCCGAGCAGGGTGGCGAAGCGGTCGACGGCGAGGGTGCAGTTGAGCGTGCAGGCCAGCGGCAGCCAGCCGCCGAGGGCGTCGGCGAAGCCCGCGACCGTCCCGCTCGGGTCCACCGGCCGCTCCCGGCCGACGGCGTAGACCGTCCCGGAGGTGCCGAGGCTGAGCACCGGCTGTCCGGGCCGCAGGCCCAGCCCGAGGGCGGCGGCCATGTTGTCCCCGGTACCGGCGGCGACGAGGGCGCCCTCGCGCAGCACCGTCCCCGGGCGGACCGCGCCGGCCCGCGCGCCGGGGCTGAGGACCCGGGGCAGCAGGGCGGGGTCGAGGCCGATGCGGTCGAGCAGGTCCTTGTCGTAGCCGTCCGGCCCCCACCAGCCGGTGCCGGAGGCGTCACCGCGGTCGGTCACCGCCTCCCCGGTCAGCCGCTCGGTCAGGAAGTCGTGCGGGAGGCGGACGGCGGCGACACGGTCGGCCGCGGCGGGCTCGTGGGCGCGCAGCCAGGCCCACTTGGGGGCGGTGAAGGCGGCGGTCGGCAGGCTCCCGGCGCGCCGGACGAGCTCCGCGGCCCCGATCGCGGCCCGCAGCTCGGCCGCCTGGGGGGCGGAGCGGACGTCGTTCCACAGCAGGGCGGGGCGCACCGGCGCTCCGGCCGCGTCCAGGGTGACCAGGCCGTGCTGCTGGCCGGCGATCGAGACGGCGGCGGCGCGCTCGGCCCAGCCCGTTGCGGCGGCGGCCTCCTCGAACGCCCGCCACCACTGCTCGGGGTCGCTCTCCCGCCCGGCGCCCTCGCTCACCTGGTGCGGGGCGCGGCCCTCGCCCAGCACGGTGCCCGTGTCGATGTCGACGGCGAGGGCCTTGGTGGACTGGGTCGAGCTGTCGACGCCGATCACGACACGCTGCTCAGCCATGCGTTCCTCCGATGGGGGGTTCCTTCTCAGGTTCCGGCATACTAATTTGTTGAGAGCCCTGACAAACACCCCTCCGCACTGTTCCGGAGCCGCTCCATGTCCAGCGACAGCCTCACCCCCACCCCCGCGCACAAGTTCACCTTCGGCCTGTGGACCGTCGGCTGGCAGGGGCGCGACCCCTTCGGCGACGCGACCCGCCCCGCCCTCGACCCGGTCGAGACCGTGCAGCGACTGGCCGAACTCGGCGCCCACGGCGTCACCTTCCACGACGACGACCTGATCCCCTTCGGCGCGGGCGACGCCACCCGCGAGGAGACGGTCAAGCGCTTCCGCGCCGCACTGGACGCCGCCGGGCTGAAGGTCCCGATGGCGACCACCAACCTGTTCACCCACCCCGTCTTCAAGGACGGCGCGTTCACCGCCAACGACCGCGACGTCCGGCGCTACGCGCTGCGCAAGACGATCCGCAACATCGACCTGGCCGTGGAGCTCGGCGCCTCGGTCTACGTCGCCTGGGGCGGCCGCGAGGGCGCGGAGTCGGGCGCGGCCAAGGACGTGCGCACCGCGCTGGACCGGCTGAAGGAGGCCTTCGACCTGCTGGGCGAGTACGTCGAACAGCAGGGCTACGACCTGCGGTTCGCGATCGAGCCCAAGCCCAACGAGCCGCGCGGCGACATCCTGCTGCCCACCGTCGGCCACGCCCTGGCGTTCATCAACGCGCTGGAGCGCCCCGAGCGGGTCGGCCTCAACCCGGAGGTCGGCCACGAGCAGATGGCCGGGCTGAACTTCCCGCACGGCATCGCCCAGGCCCTGTGGCACGACAAGCTGTTCCACATCGACCTCAACGGCCAGTCCGGCATCAAGTACGACCAGGACCTGCGCTTCGGCGCCGGCGACCTCCGGCAGGCCTTCTGGCTGGTCGACCTGCTGGAGTCGGCGGGCTACGACGGCCCGCGGCACTTCGACTTCAAGCCGCCGCGCACCGAGGACTTCGACGGCGTCTGGGCCTCGGCGGCCGGCTGCATGCGCAACTACCTGCTGCTGGCCGAGCGTTCCCGCGCCTTCCGGGCCGACCCGGAGGTGCAGGCCGCGCTCGCCGCCTCCCGGCTGCCCGAGCTGGCCCTGCCCACCGCCGGGGACGGCCTGGCCGGACTGCTGGCGGACCGCTCCGCCTTCGAGGAGTTCGACGTCGAGGCCGCCGCCCGGCGCGGCATGGCCTTCGAGCAGCTGGACCAGCTCGCGCTCGAACACCTCCTCGGCGCACGCTAGGACGACAGGTGCACGGGCCGGGTCGCGCCACCGGCGCGGCCCGGCCCGTCGCATGCCCCCCCCGGCGGGCGTCCGAGGTCCTCGGCACGGTCCGGGCGACGACGTGAAGGGGCGGCGGGCCCCTGCCGGCCCGCCGCCCCCGTTCCCCTCGACGGACCGTCCGCTAGTCCGCCGAGAAGCAGTACACCGTCGTCGAGCGGAACTCCTCGTCCGGGCGCAGGACGGTGGAGGGGTACTCGGGACGGTTCGGCGAGTCCGGGAAGTGCTGCGTTTCCAGCGCGATGCCCGCGTACGCGTGGTAGGGGCGGCCGGAGCGACCGGTCAGCGAGCCGTCGAAGTGGTTGCCGGTGTAGACCTGGATGCCCGGTTCCGTCGTCAGGCACTCGACGCGCCGGCCGCTCGCCGGGTGGCTCAGCACGGCGGCCCTGCGGAACCCGTTCCCGGCGAGCACCCAGTTGTGGTCGAAGCCCCCGCCGGCCCCGCGGATCTGCGGGTCCGGGTCGGCGACGCGCTCGCCGAGCACCGCCGCCTCGCGCAGGTCGAAGGGCGTGCCGGCGACCCGGGCGACCGGGCCGAGCGGGATCAGGTCCGCGTCGACCGGCAGGTACCCCGGGGCGTTCACCCGGAGCAGGTGGTCGAGCACGGTTCCGCTGCCCTCGCCGGCCAGGTTGAAGTACGCGTGGTTGGTGAGGTTGACGACCGTGGGGGCGTCGGTGGTCGCCCGGTAGCCGATCCAGAGCGCGCCGGCCGGGTCGAGCAGGTACGTCACCTCGGCGTCGACCGCCCCCGGGAACCCCTGGTCGCCGTCGGGGCTGTGCAGCCGGAGCCGCACGCCGGCCCGCCGTCCCTCCCGAACCGGGACCCCCTCCCAGAGCCGGGTGGCGAAGCCGTCCGTTCCCCCGTGCAGGGTGTGGCCGCCGGGCTGGGTCGTCAGCCGGTGCGTGGTGCCGCCGAGCGGCAGCCGGCCGTCGGCGATCCGGTTGGCGTACCGGCCGACGGTGGCGCCGAAGTAGGCGGCCCCGCCGAGCAGGTCCTCGACGTCCTCGCAGCCCAGCACGACGTTCGCCCGCCGGCCGTGCCGGTCCGGGGCGTGCAGGGCGTGGAGGCGGGCACCCAGGCTGAGCACCTCCGCCGTGGGGCCCTCCGCCGAA
Source organism: Kitasatospora sp. NPDC093550 (assembly GCF_044764985.1). Lineage (NCBI taxonomy): Bacteria > Bacillati > Actinomycetota > Actinomycetes > Kitasatosporales > Streptomycetaceae > Kitasatospora > Kitasatospora sp. NPDC093550. The sequence continues at coordinate 33,999 of NZ_JBIWJF010000011.1, read as the reverse complement.
CCGATGGTCCACTGGGTGACCGGCCGGCCGTCCGGCAGGACGGCGGCGACCTTCTGGCAGACCGTCAGCTCACCCGGGGACACCAGGGCTTCTTCCGGCACGGGCTTGCTCCGTTCTCGCGGGACCGGGGGAAAGCGGTGACGCCCGCCGGACGGGCGGGCGTCACCGGTACCGGACAGGGGTCTCACAGCCCCTGGGCCAGGCGGTGGTAGGCCTGGTTCCAGCGCAGCTCCTTGGTGAACCGGCGGATGGTGGTGTCGTCGTCGATCATCACCAGCTCCACGCCGAGCATGTCGGCGAGGTCCTCCAGCTCCTCGGTCCCGAGTGCGCCGGAGAGCACGGTGTGGTGCGGCCCGCCGGCCGTCAGCCAGGCCTCGGTGGAGGTGTGCAGGTCCGGGCGCGGCCGCCAGACGGCGCGGGCGACGGGCAGGTTGGGCAGCGGCGCCGGCGGCGCGACCACGTCGACCTCGTTGGCGACCAGCCGGAAGCGGTCGCCGAGGTCGGCGAGGCCGATCACCACCGCGGGGCCGGGTTCGGCGTCGAAGACCAGCCGGACCGGGTCCTCGCGCCCGCCGATGGAGAGCGGGTGGATCTCGCAGGAGGGGATGGCCGCCGCGATGCTCGGGCAGACCTCCAGCATGTGGGCGCCGAGGATCAGCTCCTGGCCGAACTCCAGGTGGTACGTGTAGTCCTCCATGAAGGAGGTGCCGCCGGGCAGTCCGGTGGCGGCCGCCTTGAGGGTGCGCAGCAGGGTGGCGGTCTTCCAGTCGCCCTCGCCGCCGAAGCCGTAGCCGTCGGCCATCAGCCGCTGCACGGCGAGGCCGGGCAGCTGGCGCAGTCCGCCGAGGTCCTCGAAGTTGGTGGTGAAGGCCCGGAAGCCGCCCTGCTCCAGGAAACCGCGCAGACCGAGTTCGATCCTCGCCGCGTACCGCAGCGACTCGTGGCGCTCCCCGCCGGCCCGCAGCTCGGGGGCGAGGAGGTAGGCGTCCTGGTACTCCTTGACCAGCGCGGTGACGGCGCCGTCGTCCGTCGCGTCCACGGCGGCGACGAGGTCGTTGACGCCGTAGGTGTTGACCGAGACGCCGAAGCGCCGCTGGGCCTCGACCTTGTCGCCCTCGGTGACCGCGACGTCGCGCATGTTGTCGCCGAAGCGGGCGAGCTTGAGGCTGCGCAGTTCGGCGCGGCCGGCGGCGGCGCGGGCCCAGGCGGCGATCCTGGCGGACACGGTCGGGTCGCTGACGTGGCCGGCGACGGTCTTGCGCGGCACCCCGAGGCGGGACTGGATGTAGCCGAACTCCCGGTCGCCGTGGGCGGCCTGGTTCAGGTTCATGAAGTCCATGTCGATGGTCTGCCAGGGCAGATCGACGTTGGCCTGGGTGTGCAGGTGGAGCAGCGGCTTCTGCAGGGCGTCCAGCCCGGCGATCCACATCTTCGCCGGGGAGAAGGTGTGCATCCAGGCGATCAGGCCGATGCAGTCGTCCGCGGAGTTGGCGTCCAGGCAGATCCGGCGGATCGCCTCGGCGTCGGTGAGGACGGGCTTCCAGACGATCTCGACCGGCAGCACGAGGTCACGGTTCAACTCCTCGGCGATCCGCCGGGACTGCTCCGCCACCTGGCGCAGCGTGTCCTCGCCGTAGAGCCCCTGACTTCCGGTCAGGAACCAGACCTGACGGCCCTCCAGTGGCTTCTTCATGGGGTGGCTCCTCACCGGGCCTGGGTCTGGCCGTAGACGTTCTGGTAGCGGAAGTTGAGGCTGTCGATGTCCGCCTGGGCGATCGGCAGCGGTTCGCCGAGCTGGCGGGAGAGGTGGACGGTGCGGGCGACGTCCTCGCACATCACGGCGGCCTTCACGGCGGCCTTGGCGTCCTCGCCGATGGTGAACACACCGTGGTTCTGCATCAGGACGGCGGGCGAGCGGTGGCCCTTGAGGGTGTCCACGATGCCGCGGCCGATGGAGTCGTCGCCGATCAGGGCGAACGGGCCGACCGGGATCTCGGCGCCGAACTCGTCGGCCATCGCGGTGAGCACGCAGGGGACGGCCTCGCCGCGGGCCGCCCAGGCGCAGGCGTAGGTGGAGTGGGTGTGGACCACCCCGCCGACCTCGGGCAGGTGGCGGTAGACGTAGGCGTGCGCGGCGGTGTCGGAGGAGGGCGCGTGGTCGCCCTCGACGACGTTGCCGTCCAGGTCGCAGACGATCATGTTCTGCGGCGTCAGCTCGTCGTAGGAGACGCCGCTGGGCTTGATGACCAGCAGGTCCTCGCCGGGGACGCGGGCGGAGACGTTGCCGGCGGTCCAGACCACCAGGTTGTAGCGGACCAGCTCCTGGTGCAGGTCGCTGACCTGGCGGCGGATCAGGTCGACGGTGCCGTTGGTCGGGTTGGTCGGGTTGGTCCCGTTGGTTGCTTTGGCGGCGTTCACAAGGCCTCGCTCGGTGTGGTGAGGGCGGCGTTCCGGATGTCGCGCAGGCGGTGCAGGAGCTTGTCGGCGCCGAGGCCGAAGTGGTCGTGCAGCGCGCGGTACTCGGCGAAGAGCAGGTCGTAGGTGTCGGCGGCGGCCGGGTCCGGCCGGTAGGCACCCTGCTGCACGCGGCCCATGGCCTCGGCCGCGGTCCGCACGTCCGGGTACGCCCCGGCGGCGACGGCGGCGTGGATCGCGGAGCCGAGCGCCGGGCCCTGCTCCGACTCGGCGACGGAGACCGGGCGGCGCAGCACGTCGGCGTAGATCTGCATCAGCAGGGCGTTCTTCTTGAGGCCGCCGGTGACGATGAACTCGGTGACCGGGACCCCGCCCCGCTCCAGGGCCTCGACGATGACCCGGGTGCCGAAGGCGGTGGCCTCCAGCAGGGCCCGGTAGATCTCCTCGGGGCGGGTGGCGAGGGTGAGCCCGACGATCACGCCGGACAGGTGGTGGTCGACCAGGGTGGAACGGTTGCCGTTCATCCAGTCGAGCGCCACCAGGCCGTGCGCGCCGACGGGCTGGGCGGCGGCCTTGCGGGTGAGCAGCCGGTGCAGGTCCTCGCCGTTGGCCTCGGCCTCGGCGAGGTAGTCGGCCGGTACGCCCTGGCGCAGCCACCAGGCGAAGATGTCGCCGACGGCGCTCTGGCCGGCCTCGTAGCCGCAGGAGCCGGTGACGATGCCGTCCTCCACCACGCCGCAGATGCCGGGGACGTCGGCGAGCGTCGCGCCGTTGACGACGTGGCAGGTGGACGTCCCCATGATCGCGAGGAGTCGGCCGTTGTCGACGGCGCGGGCGGCCGGAGCGGCGACGTGGGCGTCGACGTTGCCGGCGGCGACCGCGATGCCCTCCGGCAGACCGGTCCACTCGGCGGCCCGTGCGGTGAGCGAGCCGACCCGGGAACCGAGCGGGGAGAGCGGGTGCTCCAGGCGGGTCCGGGCGAAGTCGGCGAAGTCCGGGTGGAGCGCGGCGAGGTAGTCCTCGCTCGGGTAGCTCCCGTCCTGGTGGATGCCCTTGTAGCCGGCCGTGCAGGTGTTGCGGCTCTCGGCGCCGGTGAGCTGCCAGACGATCCAGTCGGCGGCCTCGATCCAGCGGGCGGTCGCGGCGTAGACCTCCGGGTCCTCCTCCAGGACCTGGAGGGCCTTGGCGTACTGCCACTCGGCGGAGATCCGGCCGCCGTACCGGGAGATCCACTTCTCGCCCCGGGCGTGGGCCAGGGCGTTGATCCGGTCGGCCTGTCCCTGGGCGGCGTGGTGCTTCCAGAGCTTGGGCCAGGCGTGCGGGCGGGGCGCCCACTCGGGCGTCTCGGCGAGCGGGGTGCCGTCGGCGAGTGCCGGCAGGACGGTGCAGGCCGTGAAGTCGGTGGCGATCCCGATGACGTCCGCCGGGTCGACGCCGGAGGCGGCGAGCGCGGACGGGACGGCGGTGCGCAGCACCTCACGCCAGTCCGCCGGGTGCTGCAGCGCCCAGTCGGGCGGCAACGGCTTTCCGGTGCCGGGCAGTTCGCGCTCGATGACGGCGTGCGAGTACTCGTGGACGGCGGTGCCCACCTCCTCGCCGTCCCGGACCCGGACCACGACGGCGCGGCCGGAGAGGGTGCCGAAGTCGATGCCGACCACGTAGCGGTCCGTCTCGGGGGCGGCGGGAGTGACGGTCACGTGCTCATCCTTCGTACGGGGGAACGGCGTTGGTGCCGTGAGCAAGAGGGTGTCGCCTGTCGCCGGTGCGGTCCGTGACCGGGGCAGGGTGGAGCGCACCGGCGACAGGCTCCGTTCCGCTACCTCTCCCTCATGAAGGGCGGAACGAGTGGCCGCCGACCGGGCGCTCGGAAGCGGGCGGTGCGAACGCCCGGTCGGCGGAGTTGGGAGGGCGTCTTTGTTAACGCTCACGGAGATTGTTAACGCTCACAACGCCGGTGTCAAGGTAAGTTGCCTGGTCGGGAAGCTCCCTGCGGAAGGCGGGGTTCAGGGGCGCGGCAGCGGACCCGGACGGCGGCCGAAAGCCCGCGCCGGTGGGCGGTCGGATGCCCGCGCCGGCGGGCGGTCGGACGTCCGCGCCCGGCAGTGGTTCACCGCCGGGGGGCGGGCCCCACGCTGCGGCGCATCACCAGCTCGGGGGTGATCTGCAGATGGGTCGGCGAGGGCCTGGCGCCCTCCAGCTCCCCCACCAGCAACTCCAGGGCCCGCCTGCCGAGTTCACCGAAGTCCTGCCGCACGGTGGTCAGCGGCGGGGTGAAGTAGGCGGCCTCCGGGATGTCGTCGAAGCCGACCACGCTGATCTCCTCCGGCACCGCCCGGCCGGCCTCGTGCAGGGCCCGCAGCAGACCGAGGGCCATGTGGTCGTTGGCGCAGAACACCGCGGTGACCTCGGGCAGCCGGGCGATCCGCAGGCCCGCCTGGTAGCCCGAGCGGGCGCTCCAGTCGCCCCGCTCCACCTCCGGCACGGGGGCGCCGGCCGCCTGCAACGTCAGCCGCCACCCCTCCTCGCGGTCCTGGCTCTCCAGCCAGTTGGCCGGGCCGGCCACGTGGTGCACGGTGCGGTGGCCCAGGTCGAGCAGGTGCCCGGTGGCCTCGCCGGCACCGGAGCGGTTGCCCACCGACACCATGGGCACCCTGGTCTGGTTGCCCGATCCGACCGCGACGATCGGCACCGAGCTGGAGAGCCGGGCCACCGCGCTGACGGCGGAGGTCTGCGGCGCGATCACCACGACGCCCTCCACCCCCTGGTCGCGCAGCCGGTCGACGGCCTCCTGGACCGAGCGGCCGTCCAGCGAGCGCAGGCTGGTCACGCTCACGAAGTACCCCGCGCTGCGCGCCGCCTGCTCGATGCCGTCCAGCATCGAGGCGGGACCGTAGAGCGTCGAGTCGAAGCTGACCACGCCGAGGGTCTGGGAGCGACGGGTGACCAGGGCGCGGGCGGCCGAGTTGGGCCGGTAGTCCAACTCCCGGATGGCGGCCAGCACCCGGTCCCGGGTGTCCGGCCGCACGTGCGGCGCGCCGTTGAGCACCCGGGACACCGTCTGGTGGGACACGCCCGCCAGTTTCGCCACGTCCGCCATCACGGGCTGGCGCTGTTCCGTCCCGGCACTCTCGGTTCCCACGCGTAGTCCCCTCCTCGACTGCGGACCACAGTACGCGACCGGGTCCGGGCCGATCCGTCACCCTCGGTCCATCGGGCGGCTACCTTCTTACCAGTCCCACGGGCCGACCACATGTGGCCATTGCGGCAGGTGAGCGTTCACGGGTGTGCCCCAACCACCAAAAACGGGCCGGATCGGACGTCGCGGACCCGGACGCGGTCCCGACAACTCCGACGTCTTCCCCTTCAGCGGCCGGGTCACACCACGACGGCCGGGGCCGGGCGAGCGCGCACCGCGGCCGGCGGCGCCGTCCGGATCCCGCGGCAGGGCGAAGGACAGCCACGGCGCGGGACAGCGGCCACCGGTCCCGTACGCGCCCGGGCACCGCGTGGCGCCGGAGAGGAAGGGGTACCCCGGCGCCCTCGTCGTTGACGCCACCGAGGCCGAGGGTGATCGCGTCCTCCGCGTGCACCGGGTCGCAACCCGACGCAGTCGAAGCACGTCGGCGCGGGTGCCGCCGCACCCTGGCGGCCGCACCCCGTCGAGACGTCCGCCGGCCTCTCCTGACCCGCCGCCAGCACGTCCGGTCGGTACCTGGCGTAGCGTCAGAGTCGGTGCCCCATCGGCTCGCTGACGGTTCGTCGTGCGCACCGCGCGCCGGCACTCCTGGCATGGCTCTGGAGCCGCGAGGAGGTCGCGCTGCGCACCCTCATCAGCGCCCCGCCCGCCCGCCCCCGCCTGACGGTGACGATGCCGCGGTGGGCCGACCGGAAGGGGCCCGCCCCCGTGGGCCCGCGCGGCGGGCCCACGGTCAGGTGCGCGGTGCGGCGCCGGACTGCGTCCGCCAGCGGGTGCCGATCGCGCACAGGAGGCTGTCGTAGACGCCGAGGTAGCGGAAGGGCCTGATGCCGGCCATGTAGAGGCGGCCGGAAGGACCGTACCTGGGAGCGGGAAGCCGCGGAAGCGGTGACCGAGGAGGTCGAGGACGGCGGCGGGGACGCCAGGGCCCGGCTCGACCGGCTCTTCACCATCACCGCGGCCGCCGACGGGCCGGCCCGCGGCGTCGCCCTGGAACTCGCCGTCCGCGACCGGGCACGACGCGAGGACGCCGTGGCGGAGCGGCTACGGCGGGTGGACAACCGGCGGATGGAGTACCTGCGCTCCCTGTTCGGCTCGTTCTGCTCGGACGAGCAGGAAGTCGAGCCGCGCTGCATGCTGACCTCCTCCATCCGCCTCGGCAGCCATCTCCTCGCCGCCGGCCACGGGGCACTGAGCCGCGTCGAAGTGATGGAGCCGGCCAGGAAACGCCTCCTGCCCTAGCCACAGCCCTCCGGGCGTCAGGAGACGGCCCACTGACCGGTGCCGGGAGGGACCCGCCGTCCACGGTGAGCCGGGATCCTCACGGCCCTCGGAAAGGCCGGGACCGCTCATCGCCGATCCGTCGTGGCTCGCGCGCCGGCGCTTGCGTCCTCGCCGGCCCCGGTGCACGATCGGCCGATGTTCGAGTTGCTGCCCGGCACCGGGGTCGCCCTGCCCGGCGACACGGGCACCCTCCGCTTCGGGGCGGACGCGCAGACGGCGGCCGAGGTTCTGACGGGGCTCGGTCACGTCCGGCCGCTGTCCGAAGCCCCCTGGATCCTCACCGCCCGCTGGGGCGACGTCGAAGTGACCGCCCACGCGGGCCAGGCGGACCGGCCCGCGGGCGGGCCCGGCGAACTGCCCCTGCGCTCCATCGTGTTCAGTCGCGGCCGGTCGGCCTCGCGCGTCCCGGGCGGCATACCCGTCGTCCTCGGAGAAGTCGACCTGTTCGGCTACCCGGCCGCAGAGGTGCTGGAGGCCGTCGGTGACCACTGGCCTGCGGAGCTGGAGATCCGGTGCGCTGACGAGCGCGGCTACCTGACGAGCGTCGCCCTGTGCGCCACGGCGCCGAACGAGCCGGCCGGCCGCCGTGCCCGGGCTGCGGCCGAGGCGGCCGAGGTCGAGCGCGCCCTGGTCGAGCTGGAGCCGCTGTGGACCACGGAACGCGACCAGTGGCAGCTGCTGGAGGCCGGCGGCGGTCACCTGCCCCGCCACCGGGGCGATCAGACCGTGCTGCTGATCTGCGACGAGGCCGTGGCCCGACGGGTCACCGCCGCGATGCTCGCGGCCGGCGTGGAGGTCGTCCCGGAGCAGTCCTGAGACGCTGCGGGACCGGGCGATCGATCCACCTCCGAGCTGGTGACCCGGGTGCTCGACGGGCGCCTGGACCTCCTGTTCTCCGGAGGCTGCGGGGCCCGGAAGGCGACCGGCGACGACCCGACCAGCGCCGGCCCGGCCGACGCCGACCCGAACCCGGCCACCCGACCGACCGGGCCGGCGCCGCCCGCGCGCCGGGCGCCACCTCCCGGATCGACACCTGATGTTCACCAGGAATTCGCCGAACGCCCACCCGGCGGACCCCGACCGGCGCCGCACCCCCGATCGGCCGTGTCCAGGCGGGCCGAACGCCCGCGCGCCGCTATCCAACAGTGATCTAAGGGCCCTTGACGCCACGGTTGTTAGCGTTAACACTCATGTCACGCCAGGCCAGGACGTCTGTAACATCGACGACTCCCGACTCGAGGACCGACTCCCGGCCGGCCCCGCCCGACCGCTACCAGTCGCCCAGTCAGGGTCGCTCTGCGTCGGTCGCGGAACATCACTGGAGGAACTGTGCGGAAGATTTCGGCGGGCCTCGTCGCCGCGGGCCTGGTGCTCTCGCTGGCGGCCTGCGGCCAGAGCGCCAACGGCGCCGGTGACGGCCCGGCCAAGGGAGACGCCAAGGGCGGCCTGGTCGGCATCGCGATGCCGACCAAGTCGTCGGAACGCTGGATCAACGACGGCAACAACATGGTCAAGGAGTTCCAGGCCAAGGGCTACAAGACCGACCTGCAGTACGGCGACAACGTGGTGGAGAACCAGGTCTCCCAGGTGGAGAACATGATCACCAAGGGCGCCAAGCTGCTGGTGATCGCCGCCATCGACGGCTCCTCCCTCACCAACGTGCTGCAGAAGGCCGCCGACAACCACATCCCGGTGATCTCCTACGACCGGCTGATCCGCGGCACCGCGAACGTCGACTACTACGCGACCTTCGACAACTACAAGGTCGGCGTCCTCCAGGGCAGCTACATCGCCGACAAGCTCGGTCTCAAGGACGGCAAGGGGCCGTTCAACATCGAGCTGTTCGCCGGCTCGCCGGACGACAACAACGCCACCTTCTTCTTCAACGGCGCGATGAGCGTGCTCAAGCCGTACATCGACCAGAAGAAGCTGGTCGTGCAGAGCGGCCAGACCGAGTTCAACCAGGTCGCCACGCTGCGCTGGGACGGCGGTGTCGCCCAGTCCCGGATGGACAACCTGCTGAGCAAGGCCTACACCTCCGCCCACGTCGACGCCGTGCTCTCGCCGTACGACGGCATCTCGATCGGCATCCTCTCCTCGCTGAAGGGCGTCGGGTACGGCACCGCCAAGTCGCTGCCCGTCGTCACCGGCCAGGACGGCGAGCTGGCCTCGGTGAAGTCGATCATCGCGGGCGAGCAGACCCAGACCGTCTACAAGGACACCCGCCAGCTCGCCAAGGCCGCCGTCCAGATGGGCGACGCGGTGCTCACCGGCGGAAAGCCCGAGGTCAACGACACCAGCCAGTACAACAACGGTGTGAAGACCGTCCCGGCCCAGCTGCTCCAGCCGGTCAGCGTCGACAAGGACAACTACCAGCAGGTCCTGGTCGACAGCGGTCAGTACACCGCGGACCAGCTCAAGTAGCCCGCGGGGCCCGGCCGACGGGCCCCGAGCCGAAACCGGCGGTGCGGAACCCGGGCTCCCCGTGAGCCCGGGCCCCCTCCCCCACCGCACCGCCCCGAACGATACGGACGCACACCCATGGCTGGACCCGTTCTCGAAATGCGGTCGATCAGCAAGTCGTTCCCCGGCGTCAAGGCGCTCTCCGAGGTCAACCTCAGCGTCGCCGCCGGCGAGGTGCACGCCATCTGCGGCGAGAACGGCGCCGGCAAGTCCACGCTGATGAAGGTGCTCAGCGGTGTCTACCCGCACGGAAGTTACGAGGGCGAGATCCTCTTCGAGGGCGAGCCCTGCCGGTTCAAGGACATCCGGGCCAGCGAGCAGCGCGGCATCGTCATCATCCACCAGGAACTGGCGCTGGTGCCGTACCTGTCCATCGCCGAGAACATCTTCCTCGGCAACGAGCACGCCTCCCGCGGCATCATCAGCTGGCACCGGACGCTCACCCACGCCGCCGAGCTGCTCCGCCAGGTCGGCCTCGACGAGAGCCCGCACACCCGGATCGCCGACCTCGGCGTGGGCAAGCAGCAGCTGGTGGAGATCGCCAAGGCGCTGGCCAAGAAGGTCAAGCTGCTCATCCTGGACGAGCCGACCGCCGCGCTGAACGACGAGGACAGCCGCAAGCTGCTCGACCTGATCCTCGAACTCAAGGCGCAGGGCATCTCCTGCATCATCATCTCGCACAAGCTGAACGAGATCGCCCGGGTCGCGGACTCCGTGACCATCCTGCGCGACGGGCGGACCATCGAGACCATCGCGATCGGCGCCGGCGGCATCTCCGAGGACCGGATCATCCGCGGCATGGTCGGCCGCGACCTGGAGCACCGCTACCCCGAGCGCACCCCGGACATCGGCGAGGTCGCCTTCGAGGTCGAGGACTGGAGCGTCCGGCACCCCATCGACCAGCAGCGCATGGTGGTGGACGGCGCCTCGCTGAACGTGCGGCGCGGTGAGATCGTCGGCATCGCCGGCCTGATGGGCGCCGGCCGCACCGAACTCGCGATGAGCGTCTTCGGCCGCTCGTACGGGCGCTGGGCGGCCGGCCGGGTACGGCTGCACGGCCGGGAGATCCGCACCCGGACGGTGCCCGAGGCGATCGGGCACGGCATCGCCTACGTCACCGAGGACCGCAAGCAGCTCGGCCTCAACCTGATCGACGACATCAGCCGCAACATCTCGCTGAGCGCCCTCGGCAAGGTCGCCCGGTACGGCCGGGTCGACCGGCACGAGGAGACCAGGGTCGCCGAGTCCTTCCGGCGGACCATGAACATCAAGGCCCCGACGGTGTTCACCCGGACCGGCACGCTCAGCGGCGGCAACCAGCAGAAGGTCGTCCTCAGTAAGTGGATCTTCGCCGAGCCGGAGGTCCTGATCCTCGACGAGCCCACCCGCGGCATCGACATCGGCGCGAAGGCCGAGATCTACACGGTCATCGCCGAGTTGGCCGCCCAGGGCAAGGCGGTGCTCGTCATCTCGTCCGAACTCCCCGAACTCCTGGGCCTGTGCGACCGGATCTACACCATGGCCGAAGGCCGGATCACCGGTGAGGTGGACCGTGCCGACGCCACCCAGGAATCCCTCATGCGGCTCATGACCATGAGCGCCGCATCCAGCAACGAGCAGGTGTGAGGCATGGCCCAGACCGAGATCATCCCGGATTCGTCCCCGAAGGCACCGCAGTCCGGTCCCAGCCCCTCCCTCGGCGGCGTGCTGGCCCGCGCGCTGCGCGGCAACGTGCGCCAGTACGGCATGCTGGTCGCCCTCGCGCTGATCGTGGTGCTGTTCCAGATCTGGACGGACGGCATCCTCCTCCAGCCGCTCAACATCACCAACCTGATCCAGCAGAACGGCTACATCCTCATCCTGGCGATCGGGATGATGATCGTCATCATCGCCGGGCACATCGACCTCTCGGTCGGCTCGCTGGCCGCCTTCGTCGGGGCCGCCGCCGCGGTGATGATGGTCAAGCACCACCTGCCCTGGCCGGTGGCCGTGGTGGCGGCGCTGGTGATCGGCGCCCTCGCCGGCGCCTGGCAGGGCTTCTGGATCGCCTACCTCGGCATCCCGTCCTTCATCGTCACCCTCGCGGGCATGCTGCTGTTCCGCGGCGGCACCCAGATCCTGCTGCAGGGCCAGTCGGTGGCGCCGTTCCCCAAGGGCTTCCAGAGCATCAGCAGCGGCTTCCTCCCCGAGGTCGGGCCGCACACCAACTACCACAACCTCACCCTGCTGCTGGGCCTCGCGGTGCTGGCCGTCGCCGTCCTGCAGGAGGTGCGCGGCCGGCGGCAGACCGCCTCGTACGGGCTGGAGGTGCTCCCGCTCCCGCTGTTCCTCACCAAGCTCGCCGTGATCACGGCGGCCGTGGTCACCTTCACCCTGCTGCTGGCCAGCTACCACGGCGTGCCGATCGTGCTGCTGATCCTCGGCGTGCTGCTGGTCGGCTTCGGCTACCTGATGCGCAACTCGATCATCGGCCGGCACACCTACGCCATCGGCGGCAACGAGCCGGCGGCCAAGCTCTCCGGCGTGAAGAGCAAGCGGGTCGTCTTCCTCGCCTTCACCAACATGGGCGTCCTCGCGGCGCTGGCCGGGCTGGTCTTCGCCGCGCGGCTCAACGCCGGCACCCCGCAGGCCGGCATCAACTTCGAGCTGGAGGCGATCGCCGCCGCCTTCATCGGCGGGGCCTCCGCCAGCGGCGGCGTCGGCACCGTCATGGGCGCGATCATCGGCGGCCTGGTGCTGGGCGTGCTGAACAACGGCATGTCGCTGGTCGGCGTCGGCACCGACTACCAGCAGGTCATCAAGGGCCTGGTGCTGCTCGCGGCGGTCGGCTTCGACGTCTACAACAAGCGCCGGGCCGGTTCCTGACCCGGACCGGTGGGACGAGGGCGGGCGCGGTGTTCCCACACCGCGCCCGCCCTGCCGTGTTTCCGGGGGGTGCCCCTCGGGAGGGAGGCACCCGCGGCGGGTGGCCCCGGGCGAGGCGTGGAACTCGCGGTCGTCCGCGACCACCGCACCGGCTCCGCGCGACTGCCGCCGTGGCCTCGGACACACGCTCGGAAACCTCCTCGGAACGCGCGGCAACCCTTCCGCCGGCGGCGGCAACTGACGGGTGACGCACCGGGGGCGAGGCGCCCGCGGGGCCGAGGAAAAAACCTGCGCCGGAGCGGCAACCTTTCCGGCGCCGGCGACCACCGGTCAGCGCAACGTCGAGTCGACCCCCCGAGGTCGACCCGCTGAAGTCGACCTACCGAATGGACGGGAATGAAGGCAACGAAGCACGCCGCCCCACCGCCGAACCGCAGGCGCGGGTGGGTCCTGGGCATACCGTTGGCGCTGGTCGCGGTCGGGGTCCTGGTCTGCCTGGCCTTCGCGCTCCTGCCGGGCGGCGGGGGTGGCACCGGCGCCGCGGAGCCCGCGGCGGCCTCCGTCGCGGCGACCGAGCCGAGCACCCCGACCGCCACCGGCGCGCCGACCGATCCCACGCCCTCGGCGGCCTCGCCGTCGGCCACCGTCAGCCCCACGCCCACGGCCACGCCCTCGGCCACCGCCACCCCGTCGCCGTCGGCCACCACCACGCCGAAGCCGTCGGCCTCCGGCGTCACGACCGCCGCCAAGGCAGCCCCGTCGGCCGCCCAGGCCGCCGCCGACGGTGCCGGCTCCGCCCCGGCCCCGGCGTCCCTGGCCGGGCGGATCAAGCCCGGGACCAGCTACCAGGGCGTCGCGACCTCCTACGACGCCGCCGACGGCAGCGGCGCCTGCTCGTTCGGCCCGGCCGCCGACCTCATGGTCGCGGCGATGAACCACACCGACTACGAGACTTCCAGGGCGTGCGGGGCGACCGTCCTCGTCCGCGCCGCCAACGGGGCGAGCATCACGGTGCGGATCGTCAACGAGTGCCCGCTGCCCTGCGCGCCCGGGCAACTCGACCTCAGCCACGAGGCCTTCAGCAAGCTCGCGGACCTCTCGGTGGGCCGCCTCCCGATCAGCTGGACGGAGCTGAGCCCCGGCTCGGCGCCCGCCACCATGTCGGTCCGGTACAAGTCCGGCTCCTCCCAGTGGTGGTGCGGGATCCAGGTGATCGGCCACCGGAACCCGGTGGCGACCCTGGAGGTCCGGGCCGGGGGCGGCTGGCGGCAGCTGGCCCGCACCGACTACAACTACTTCCTCTCCCCCGACGGCACCGGGTGCGGTGGGTCGATCAGGGTCACCGACGTCTACGGGGAGCAACTGACCGTCGACGGGCTGCCGGTGAAGCCGGACGTGGTCCAGCCCACCCTCGTCCAGTTCACCCGGCATTGACCGCGCCGCTCGCCCGCCGCCCGGCGATGATCCCCCACCGGGGCGACCACCGCCCCGGCCCGGCTTCCGGCACTGCTACGCTCACGCCTGTTGTTAACGATCACATTGCAGGGAGAGGGCGACCGGGGGAAATGCTCCTCGATGACGCGTCCGTGGAGTTCCACGACTTCTTCGAACGCCACTACGCCGAACTCGCCCGCTTCGCCCACCTCCTGACCGGCGAAGCGGACGCGGCCGACGACATCGCCGCGGACGCCCTGGTCGCCCTGTGGCAACGCTGGGACAGGCTCCGCGCGGCCGACCACCCGCTCGCCTACGCGCGCGGGGTGGTCGCCAACATGGCCCGGGCCCGGATCCGCAGCGCGATCCGCGAACGGCGCCGGGTGCTGGCCTTCTGGTCCCGCGCCCCCGAGAGAACCGACGGCCCCGACGTCCCGGCCGTGCTGGACGTCCGTGCGGCGCTCGACCGGCTGCCGTTCCGCAAGCGGGCGTGCGTGCTGCTGCGCCACGCCTTCGACCTCTCGGAGAAGGACACCGCCGCGGCGCTGGGCATATCAGTCGGTACGGTGAAGAGCCAGACCTCGAAGGGCATGGCCGAGCTGCAGCGCACCCTCGGCGCGCACGCGGTCGGCGTACTGACGACAGGAAGGAGGAACGCACGGTGAACGAGCACATCACCCGGCAGCTGCGCGAGGCCGCCGAAGCCCACCAGCCCGACCGCGCGCGGATCCTGGCCCGCGTCGAACGCGGCGTGGCCGGCCCGCCCGTCCGCCACCGGAGCTCGCCGTTCGCGAGGTCCTGGCCCAAGGCCGCCCTCGCGGGCCTCGCCACCGCCGGCATCCTGGCGACCGGCGGACTCGCCGTCGCCGGAATCGTCGGGACGCCACCGCCGGCGGACACCGTCGTCACCGCTCCGGCCACCCTGAGCCCGACGGCCACCCAGCCGGCCACGCCGTCGCCGGCCAGGCCGACGCCCCCCGCCTCCGGCGCCCCGGTCCCGGCGCCCACCGCCGCGCCGACCAGCACGGCTCCGACCACTGCGGCTCCGACCAGCCCGCGGCCGACACCCACGGCGAGCGGCCGGCCCCAGAACGGTCCGCTGTCGTCGGACGGTTCGGTCGACCCGCACACCACGGTCTACTGGGGCCAGGACAACCTGGTGCTGAAGACCACCCAGCCGCTCACCTCGCTCACCGTCGAGATGCGCGTCGTCCAGACCGGCGAGGTGCGGGACACCGGCAAGTGGCACACGCTCCCGGGCGACGACTTCACCGTCACCGTCCAGGAGTCGGGCGGCGCCCTGGTGTACCGATGGGTCCTCAAGCCGGGCCGCACGGTGCCCGTCGGGCAGTACGAGTTCGCCGACCAGTTCAACCACGCCACCGGCGCGCGCAACACGACCGGCGACACCTACCGCGTCGACGCCCAGTCGGCCGGCGGCCCGGCCTCGGTCTGGGGGGACTTCGCCCCGACGAGGTGACGCCCGTAGGCGCCCGTCGGGGGTGCCCGGGGAATCCAGGACGGATTCCCCGGGCACCCCCGACGGAAGACCCTCCTCCGGAGGGCTCCCGGACGCCACACCGAGCCGGTCAGTGGAGCGGGATCACGTGCCCCGTCAGCGCGACGGCGTCGCAGCCCTGCAACCGCTTGGTGTCCCCGTGGCCGACGCCGTAGTCGATCCAGTCGTAGCGTTCGCGCGCGGCGCGCCGCATCGGCTCGTGGTAGGTCACCGCCAGATGCGCGTACGGCGTGTTGCGGCCCGCCTCCGTGGTGCCGACGTACACGTTCTGCAGGGTCCTCCGGTCGGAGACGAAGAGGGCGTAGGCGATCAGCCGGCCGCCGTGGTGCGCGGTGCAGAGCAGCAGGTCCTCACCGAAGGTGTCGATCAGGGTGCGCAGCCGGCGCCGCTCGGAGGATTCGTCCGCGGGCTGCCCGTACCAGCGCAGCAGTTCGCACCTGGCCCCGACGACCTCGTCGAACAGTTCGTCGGGGTCTGCCGTCCCGACGGTGCAGCCGTGTTCCGCGAGCCGGCGCAGCTGCCGCCGCACCTCGGCGCGCTGCCCCTTCGACCGGCCGGCGGCGAGGCCCTCCTCGTCGTCCCAGGTCACCCGCATCATCGAGCGCGTCGTCAGCTCGAAGCTCTCGCCGCCCAGGGCGCCGACGGCGGGTGCCAGGGCCCGCGCGGCGGGCGGTGTGGTGTACAGCACCGACACGGTGGCCAGGCCCGCGCCGCTCGCCCAGGCGCAGGCGTCGGCGAGGCACTGCTTCAGGCTCTCGGGCCGGTCCGCGGCGGGCCCCACCGGATCGCCGAGGTAGCCGGGCGCCACCAGGAGCAGGGACGGCAGGATCTCCTCGGGCCTGTCGCCGAGCTGCGGCAGGACGCGCCGGCGCGCACACTCCGACTCGGGGAAGACGGGGTCCTCGCGGCGCAGGATCGCCCACGGGTTGTACGCCTCGTACGCGTCGCCGTCGCTGATCACGGCACCGGTGAAGGCGAGCGCGCCGTCCGGGCCGTGGTGCAGGACCGTGACCGGCTCGCCGGGGAGTCGGCTGATCATCGCCCGCAGCCAGCGGCCGCCCTGGACCGCGGCGCCCGGCCCCAGGTGGTCCCAGCCGGCGCCGTCGAACGGGCCGGACAACGGGGTCACTTCTGTCCTGTACATCAGCTGCACATGACCTTCCTGTCTTCGTGGGTCGGGTCGGGCCCCCGGCAACCGCGCCTAGAGCTGTGCGACGGCGTCCTTGTCGCCGTCGGCGGGGTCGGGAGCCGCGCCCGTGTCCGGCTCCGGGCTCCGGGCGGTGAGTCGGCGGACGTCCCCGGACAGCAGAGCGGCGAGGCTCGCCAGCGCGGCCGCGAGACCCGCCCAGACGGCCGCGCCCCGGGCGTCGAAGGTGGTCACCAGCGGTCCCATCAGCAGGGCGCCCAGGGGCATCAGGCCGTTGAAGCCGAGGAACGCCAGGCCGCCCACGCGGCTGAGCAGGGACTCCGGCACCCGTTCCTGCAACAGGCTGGGGAAGATCGAGTTGAAGAAGTGCAGGCCGATCCCGTAGGTGAAGGCCATGGCGAGCGCGCCCACGCCGTTGCCGATGAGGCCGGTCGCCGCGAGGGACAGGGCCATGAGGGCGAGCATGGCGAACAGGGCGGGCCCCATCCTGCGGACCGTCAGCCTGACCAGCACCGCCGCCCCGGCCAGCGCGCCGATGCCCTGGAGCGCGTAGAACGTGCCCAGCGCCCTGCCCTCGGACGTCCCCTCCGGTGCCATGATCAGCGGCACCGAGACGTCGAGGACGCCCGCGTACACGGCGTTGGTGCAGGCGCCGACGACCAGGGAGACCAGCAGCCAGCGCAGGCCGGCCACGTACCGGCCCGCCACGGCGACGTCCGCACCGACCTGCCGCAGCCGGTCGATGCCGGACACCGGTTCCGCGGGAGCGCCGTCCTCGGCCGCGGCGTCCGCTTCCACGGCGCCGGGGCCGTTCTCCTCGCCGGCGTTCCGGCGCGTGCGGATGAGCAGCAGCAGGATCGCCGAGAGCAGGAAGGTTGCGGCGTCGAACGCGAAGGTCGCGGAGGCGCCCGCGAGGCTCACCATGAACCCGCCGACGAGCGGGCCGCCGATGAGTCCGATCTGCTGGCCCACGGAGAGCGCCGAGTTGGCGGCGACCAGCTTCTCCTTGGGCGTGATCTCCAGCATGTACGCGAAGGACACGGGCTGGAAGAAACCGTCCGCCACCCCGATCAGCACCGCGAGGACGACGAGCAGCGCCACGCTGGACGTCCAGTAGGTCACCCCCGCGATGAGCAGGAGGACCACGAACCGGGTGAGGTCGGCCCCGATCATGACGGCCCGCCGGGACCGGGTGCGGTCTCCGACGGCGCCGCCCACCAGGTAGAACACCAGGGAGGGCACCAGCAGCACGGCCGTTGCCGCGGCCAGCGTGGACGCCGAGCCGCTGACGCTGATGATGTGCGTGGCGAAGGCGGTCCGGAAGGCGTAGTCCCCGACCAGGGACAGGGCGCGCGCCGTCCAGTAGTACCGGAAGCCCCGCTCCCGCAGGATGCCGCGCCCCGCGGGGGCGTCGGCGGCGTCGGTGGCCATCACTCTCTCGTCACTCTCCCGTTGTCCTGTGCGTTTCCGTGCCGGGACGAGCGAGCCCCCCGGCGAGGGCCTGCGCCGCACGGCGCGCCGGCTCCAGGCCGCCGTCGCTCAGCGGGAGCACGAAGCCGCTCACCTCGTCCAGGCGGCAGCCCCGTTCGAGCTTGGCGTTCTCCGCGCCGTAGCTGTAGGACAGCTCCTTGCGGCCGGTGTGGTAGGCGTCCTCGACCGGCCGGTAGTAACACACCTCGAAGAAGGTGTCCTTGGACCGGCTGTCGGTGTAGTCGGCGCCGTTCGTCCAGGAGTGCCGTACGTCGCCGGCGTCCAGGAACAGGCAGAACGCGATGATCCGCTCGTCGGCCAGCGCGGCCACCACCTCGCACCGGTCGCCGAAGTGCCGGCGCAGCGCCCCGAGTTGGTCCCGCTCGCCGGTGGCGTCGGGACGCCGTCCGTACTTGGCGCGGTGCTGGAGCCGCAGTTCGACGAGCCGCTCGACCCCGGCGTCGTCCAGCTCGCTCAGCGGGAACCGGGCGATGGACACGCCCCGTTCGGCCATGCGGCGGCGGACGCGGTCCATGCCGTGGACCGCGCTGCGGCCCAGGGTGGCCCGGTAGTCGGCGAACGAGGTGCCGGGCGGGCGCAGGTTGCAGCGCAGGGCCAGCGGGAACTCCACGAACCCCGCCCGGCGCAACGCCTCGGCGAGCGCCCGCTCCTCCGGCTGCACGTACAGGAAGGCCACCGACTCCAGGCCCTCGTCCCGGGCCCGGCCGACGACGTCCGCGACGGCGTGGTCCAGCGCGGCGGGGTGGTGACGGCCCGGACCGGTCGGGAAGCACTCCAGGCCCGGGTACATCAGCACCAGCGAGGGGAACCAGGCCTCGCGGGACGGTCCCCCGGCACGGGCCTCGGCCTGCGCCGCCGTCGCCCCGGGCGTCAGCGTCCGCAGGCTGCACGGCTCGAACAGCAGCTGCCAGGGGTTCTTGCTCTCGGAGACCCCGCTGTCGCCGACGACCGTGCCGAAGAAGCCGGTGGCGAGGGGTGTGCCGGGCGCGCTGACGAAGCGGCGGTGGCCGCCCTCGATCCGGCCGGCGAACAGCTCCAGCCACCCCTCGGAGGCGAACAGCGGCGGGTCGGGGTCGAGCAGCCGCCACGCCTCGTCCGCCGCCCGGTCGGCGGCGGGGCCCGGGCCCGTCACGCGCCCTGCCCCGGGCCGGGCCGTCCCGTCTCCGCGCGGCCGTGTCCCGGCGCCGTCCACGCGCGTCCGGTCCACGCCCAGGTCGGGACGAACGGGTCGAGCATGGGGAGGACGCGGGAGGGGCAGCGCGGATCGGTGAACGACCGGTACAGGTCCTCGGCCAGGTCCAGGACCAGGCCGAGCGCTTCCTCGTGCGGCAGCCGGTCCGCGAACAGCAGCGTCTCGATCCGTCCGAACAGCCGCGGAGCCTGCGGGAGTTCGGCGATGCGGGCCGCCCGGGTGAGCAGGTGCTTGCCGTCGTGGGTGAGCGGGCCGAACCCGTTCACCGCCGACATCAGCAGGGACTCCGCGGCGCCCCGGCACATCAGCTCACGGGTCGGGCTGGTCAGGACGGTGGTGTCCTCCAGCAGGCTGAGCGTGCCGACGAAGGCGAGGGCGGTGGCCGCCGAGCGGGCCGCGTCGAGGTCGAGGCCCGCGCGGAGCCGCTCCAGCTCCCCGGCGCCGCTCAGCGGGATGCCCTTGTGCACGCGCTGCACGAGCCGTATCTCCAGCCCTTGCAGGTTCGGCAGGTCGACCGCGCCGCCGTCCCCGTCGGCGCTCTCCAGCACCCGGGCGAGGTCGTGCAGGCGCTCGGCGGAGACGTACTCGACGTTGACCGGGAGGTCGCCCGCCTGCCCGTCGAAGCTGTCCCCGAGGATCGAGGGGTGGTTGGTGGTGCCGGGCGCGCGGCGCGGGCGGTTCCGCTTGGTCAGGACCAGCAGGTCGAGGTCGGAGGTGGGGTTCCACTCCCCGGTCGCGTAGGAGCCGGCGAGCAGGACGGGTTCGTCGTCGTCGGCCTCCACCAGGGCCGCCATCGCGGGCAGCGGTGCCCGCCGGCGGTCGAGTTCGGCCCGTACCGGGGCGGGCAGCCGGTCAAGCACGGAGACATCCACGAAAGGCTTCCTCTCACAACGGGTCGTATCGGGTGACCGTCAGCGGACGGGCTGCCGGCTCGCGCGCAGCGGCTGGAAGTGCAGCGAGGACTCCAGCACCACCCGCTCCCAGCCGTCGAGGACCACACCGGTGCCGCGCAGCGCCTGCTCGGCCACCGACATGCGCATCACGTCGGCCGCCGAGGGCTCGAACTCGCAGGCGAGGAAGGCCAGCAGGGGTTCCGGGGCGTGGCCGGCGAGCAGCGCCGCCAGTTCGGCCCCCGCGCCCACGTCGCCCAGCCGGGCGGTCTCCGGGAACCGCTCCCGCAGGCCGTCACGGACCTCGCCGGGCAGGCCCTCCCACAGGGAGGCCACCACACGGGTGCGGACGGTGGCGAGCACCTGGTCGAAGTCCCGGCGCTCGGGCGTGTGCGGGGTGACCACCTGGCACAGGTAGTCGATCTCGGCCGCCGCGGCCTCGGGATCGGCGGCGGCGTCCGCCGCGGTCAGACCGAAGATGGCGGCCTCGCGCTCGGACTCCATCGGCCCGTCGGAGCTGTGCATCAGCCCGACGATGCTGTTGACCGCGCCGAAGTCCCGGCGCAGGGTGCCGTGTTCGGCCTGCTCGGGGTGCTGGTAGCCCTTGCGCAGGGCCAGGAGGTCGTGGGCGCCGCCGCCCGACCCGGCCCCGGTGGCGCCCTCGTACCGGCAGATCAGGGCCATGGCCGGGCCCAGCGTGAGGACCGCGTCCACCAGCCGGTACCGCCAGGTCTGCCACTGGCCGGCGATGAGGTCCGCGTACAGGTCGTCGATCAGCTCGGGGTCGGCGTGCAGGGCGCGGGCGGCGACGGGCGGGAACCCCTCCTTGCGCAGCCGCGCGACCATGTCCGTGTGGACGCCCCGGTGGATCGCGTCGGAGCTGAAGAGCACGAAGACGTGGCGGGACCAGAAGTCGGGGTCGGCCACGGCGGGCGCGGGGTCGGACACGGAGGAGGACACGGAATCGGACACGGAGGAGTCACCTTTCGACCGGTCGGACCGGAGGGGTCGGAGAGGGGCACGCGGACGGGTCGCGCCTCGCGTGCGAGTCAGGCGGCAGGGCGGCCGCGCGCGGGACGGTGCGTCAGCCGGTGAAGGGGCACTTCTCGGGGCTGCCCACCGACTGGTCGTCCGGCAGCGCGTACTGGCGCCACTTGTGGACGGAGGAGTACGCGGGGTCGCCGAGATAGGGATGGGGCGGCACGGTGTCGTAGCGCTCCAGGTCCGCCCGGATGCGCCGCTTGGCGGCCTGCCCGGCGACCGAGGAGCCGCTGAGGCCTTCGAAGACGCGCCGGGTCTGGAAGACCAGCGTCAGGCAGGGTCCCAGGTTGCGGCTGTCGCGGTGGTGGTAGCCGGGGCTGGTCATGAAGGTGAACCACGGCTCCCCCGCGAAGCACCACTGCCAGGCGGGGTCCGCGGTGTCCGTGGTGAAGCCCTCCGGCCAGGGCGTGGTGTCGATGGCGCTCAGGTCCTCCAGCAGCCTCCAGAACGCCGTCTGGTGGTCCGCCAGGCTCGCCTGCGGCTCGGGCGGTCCCGCGAACACGATCAGCGTCTGCCGCTTGGGGCCGCGCCGCGCCTGCTCGCGGAATTCCAGCAGGGCGTCACCCAGAGCGTGCGCACCGTGCTGTTCCGGAAGGGAGGGGTCGAATACCGCGAACCAGTTGTTTCCGCGCTGTTGACCCTGGACCCCGAAGTAGCAGGGATATGCGCGATCCCGGTCGAGCATTTTTTCCACAAAGGCTTCATAAACGCCGGGAACCCAGCCGGGAAGCTCCGCCGGCGCATCTGTCCGAGGTTGCTCGAGGGCAGACCAGAGACGTCCCATGTGAACCACTTTCCCCCTTCTCCGTCATGCCCGGAAGAAGACCCGGTCAAGGCCCCCGTACACCGCGGCGAGAAGCCGCGAGTTTTCCTTGTGTCCAGCAGAGATTCACCGATCGAACCATTCGAACAAGCGGTCGTCAAGGCTGATTGATCATGGTCCGACAACTGACTCAAAATGTTCGCTTCGCCGACGAAGAACCGCGCAGATCGCCGCTGCAGAAGCGGACAAACAGCAGCAATGCCACCGGAACCCGCCGACGAATTTCCGCCTTCGACCGTCAGGGCTGGACGCTGGCCGAGCCCCCTGCCTAGGGTGGCTCCGGGATTCGACGTCATGCCTCCCCACCTCTCCGTCCGCCTCTTCGGCCGACGGTCCGGACCCACGGTCCGCGCCGACCGTCCGGCCGACGGCCCGGTCGGCGGAAGTGAACTCCGCGAGGCATCCGAAATCCCCCGCGCAGGACATGCCTGGCACATCCGGCCGCATGCGCACTCGAACCGGGGGCAGTGACAAACATGAGTGATCAACCACGCAAGATTCCCGTCCTTCTGCTCGACCGGATCGGCTATTCCTTCTACCGGGACGGGGACGGGCGGGCATTCCTGCCGGAGGACCGCTATTCGGTACGTCTGGTCACCCCCCTCGACCGGGTCGGCGAAGCCACCGGAAAAGAACTGGAATCCGTCATCGCGGTCGACGTCTACGACGACCGCGCGCTCACCGACGCGGTCCGTCACCAGGCCGCCTTCACGGGGCGCGGAGCGGAACGTCTGGTGGCCATCACCGAGCGGCTGCTGCTGCGCGCCGCCGAACTGCGCGAGGAACTCGGCCTGCCGGGGCAGACCGCGCGGGAGGCGGTGCTCTTCCGCGACAAGGTCCGGATGAAGGAGCACCTGAGCGCGTTCGGCATCCGCGTCCCGGAGTTCGCGCCGTTCGACGAGACCACCGCCCTGGACCTGCTGTCCCGGACCGGCGCCGTGGTCGTCAAGCCCCGGCTGGGCAGCGGCGCGCGGGACATCTTCGTCCTGCGGTCGCCGGCCGAGGTCACCTCCCTCACCGCGGAACAGGGCCACCGCCTGGCCGAGTTCGAGGTCGAGGAGTTCATCGACGGCGAGCTCTTCCACGTCGACAGCGTCGTTCAGGACTCCGAGGTGCTCGCCGCCGTCGCCGCCCGGTACATCGACGAGCCCACCTCCTACACCCGGCTGCACCCCTGCCGGGACGTCGCCCTGGGCCCCGGCCCCCTGCTCGACGCGCTGCTGGAGTTCAACCGGCGCGTCCTCGCGGCCCACCCGGGCTTCACCGGCGTCACCCACCACGAGATGTTCGTGCGCGACGGAGAGATCGTCTTCTGCGAGATCGGCGCCCGGGCGGGCGGCGGCGGGGTCATCGCCGGCTTCCTCTCCCGGACCGGCGTCAACCTGGACGAGGCCGTCATCCAGGCCCAGGTGGAGGGGACCGTGCCGGTACCCGCCGCCCCCGCCGACCATCTCACCGGATTCACCGTCATCTACGCGGACGCCGGTGTGCTCCAGCGGCCCCTGACGCCCCCGGACGAGCCCTGGGTCCTGGAGTGCCAGGTGCTCGCCCGTCCCGGCGACCGCCTGGCCCGGCCCGAGAACTGCAACGACGCCGTGGCGATCGTCTCCGTCCGCGGTGACACCGAGGAGGAGGTCATCCGGCGCCTCGACCAGGTGGGCCGGCACATGGCCCCCGAGGTGGCGACCGGCGGCTGACCGCGTCGCGCGCCCAAGCCGGAAACACGCGCACAAGCCAGAAACAACGGACTGCTCAGAACAGAACGGGGAACGTCATGTCTTCACCGAGCGAAACCGCGCCGGCGCCGGCCGACTGGGTCCGCGGACCGGTCGCCGACCTCTACTCGTCCTACGTCGCGGCCGCGGCCCTGTCCGCCGCCCAGCAGCTCGGCATCCTCGACCGGCTCGCCGAGGACGGCCAGGCGCCCTTCGGCAACGGTGGCGACGAGAGCCTCTCCGACACGGTGGTCCGCTCCGTGCACCGCGCCCTGCACTGGGCCCGGGTCGTCGAGGTCAAGGACGAGGAGGTGGTGATCCCGGGCGCGCTCTTCGCCGAGGCGTACGCCGCCCGCGGCTACTTCTACTGGCTGGTCAAGGGCTGCGGCGAACTCTTCAGCATCGCCCCGGACGTGACCCTCGCGGAGCGCAGGACCGGCGACTTCTACCACCGCGACATGCGCGCCGTGGCCGTCGGCTCGCGGCTGATCGGGGACGAGGAGGTCGAGCCGCTGTTCGACCGCCTCCTGGCCGACCCGCCCGTCGGCAAGGTCGCCGACCTCGGCTGCGGCTCCGGCCAGCGGCTCATCCGGATCCTCGGCAACCACCCCGGCGCACGCGGCGTCGGCGTCGACCTCTCCGCCGCGGCGGTGCAGCTGGCCGGCGAGTCCGTCGAGTCCGCCGGCCTCGGCGACCGCATCACCCTGCTCCAGGGCGACGTCCTCGACCTCGAACCGCGACCCGAGTTCGCCGACGTGGACACCGTCACGTGCGTCTTCATGGGGCACGACTTCTGGCCGTACGACAGCTGCGTGCGGACGCTGCGCAGGCTGCGGACCGCGTTCCCGGCCGCCCGCCGGCTGTTCATCTGCGACGTCGTCCGGACCAGCGAACTCCCGGGCCCGGACACCACCGTCTTCACCCTCGGCTTCGAGGCCGTCCACGCGCTGATGGGCGACTACCTCCCCACCCTCGAGCAGTGGCAGGAGGCGTTCCAGGAGTCCGGCTGGGAGTGCCGGACCGTCCGGCCGACCACCACTCCGCCCAACGGCTACCTGTTCGAGCTGACGCCCGTGGCCGGCTGAGCCTCGGCGGCGGAGTCGGCGGGGAGACCGGTGTGCTCCAGGTGATGACGGAACACACCGGTCTCCCGCCGTACGAAACCGGCCTTTTCGTACAGGCGGTGCGCGGCCACGCGGCTCGGCCGGGACGTCAGATCGACCTGCCGGGCCCCGTGGGACCGCGCCAGCTCCAGCCCCCGCCGGACCAGCGCCTGCCCGATGCCCGCCCCGCGCGCCGACTCGTCCACCACCACGTCCTCGAACCGGGCGGTGGTCCCGGTCGGCAGGGCGAGCACCACCAGGGTGAGCAGCCCGACCACGCGCCCGCCGGATCGGGCCGCGAGGACCAGGTTCGCCGGGTGGGTGACCACGCCCCGGACGAACTCCGCCGTCAATTCGGGCGGCTGCTTGCCCAGTTGGGGCAACAACCGGCGGAACGCCTCGACCACGGCCTCGTCGGCGTCCGCGAGGACGTCGATTTCGGGCTCGGACATACCCCTCCTTGACCGCAGCGGTCCGGACCTGACTTGATCTCCGCCATGCTACCCGCGACACCGGTGCGCCACTGGATACTTGGGATCATGCTGAAGCGCGTAGCAGTCCTCTCCGACATCCACGGTGTGCTCCCGGCCGTCGAGGCGGTCCTCGCCGAACCCGAGGTCAAGGACGCGGACCTCATCGTCCTCACCGGTGACATCGCGTGCGGCCCCCAACCCGCAGCGGTACTGGACCTGCTGACCGGTCTCGGCGACCGGGCGGTCTGGATCCGGGGCAACGCCGACCGGGAACTGGTCGAGTACCGGCGCGGACTTCGGGACTCCATCCCCGACCCGATCGGCCCCTCGGCCGCACGCGGCCTGCGCGAGGACCAGGTCGACCTCCTCGAAGGGCTGCCGACCTCCGTCACCCTCCCGGTCGCGGGGCTCGGCACGGTGTTGTTCTGCCACGCCAGCCCGCGCGACGACGAGGAGGTGCTCCTGGTCGAAAGCCCCGCCGAACGGTGGGCCCAGGCCTTCGCCGACGTCGACCCCGAGGTCACCACGGTCGTCTGCGGCCACACCCACATGCCCTTCACCCGCCTCGCGGCCGGCCGCCTCGTGGTCAACCCCGGCAGCATCGGCATGCCCTTCGGCAGGCCGGGCGCCCACTGGGCCCTGCTCGGCCCGGACGTCCAGCTACGCCGCACCCTCCTGGACGTCCCCGCCGCCACCGCCCGCATCGCCGGCGACTCCGCCTTCGAGCAGGCCGCCGAGTGGGCCGACTACTGCCTCAACGCCCGCTGCACGGAGCACGAGGCCCTGGAGATGTTCAGCCGCGTGCCCGAGCCTCCGAGCCCGTGACCGCCGCCCGCACCCGCACCCGCACCCGTCAAAGGTCGCATCGCAAACAATTCACCGTTCTCCCGCATTCGGAACGACCTGCAGAAGATCGTCAACGGTTCCACCAAGACAGTTAACATATTGTTTACGGAGTTTCGGAACTCCCCGACATGACAGCTCGTCAGGATTCATGAGAGTCCCAAGGAGACGTCAAAGCGGGGAAAGGAACCGGCAAATGACCGTGGTCACGAGGATGGTCGGCGTCGTCGCCGTGACCCTCGTGGCCGTGCTGGGCCTGCTGGCGCTGTCCCAGTCGGTGGCCGCGTTCACCCGGGAGGGCAACGGCCGGTCGGTGGTCGCGGAGGCGAAGCTGGCCGAGGAGGCGATGCCTCCCAAGCTCGCGCCCGGCCTCTGCTCTCCGCGCGGCCGGGCCGTCGAAGTCCCGCGCCGACGGCCCGAGTTGCTCCCGGCCCTGCTCGATGACGCTCCGGCCGTCAGCCACCCGTCCCCGGCCGGTGACCCCGAGGCACCGCACGGGGCGCTCAGACGGTCCAGAGCGGCGGCCCTCCAGGTGTTCCGCTGCTGATCGGCGCCGACCGCGCCCGCTTGCTCGTCGACGGCAGCGACACCCCTGCGGTGACACCCCCACGCCCCGCGATGCACGACGGCTCACGGCAGTGATTCCCCTGCCACCGCCGCCGCGCTCCGCGCTGCCCTCTTCCGCATCGAGCGGACGCGGCTTCGAAGTCTCCCTTCACCAGACGACTTCCGAAAGGCCCCGAGGCACGACATGCAGCAATTCATCGACCACGCCCGTACCTTCCACCACCGCGCCGCGCGGAATTCCGACGACTTCGGGCGACTGGCCGACGGCCAGTCCCCGCAGGCGCTGTTCATCACCTGCTCGGACTCCCGCGTCATCCCCGCCGCCGTCACCGGCGCGCGGCCCGGGGACCTCTTCGAGATGCGGACCGCCGGCAACATCGTCCCGCCGTACCGGCCGGACGTCCCGTCCGCCGAAGCCGCGACCATCGAGTACGCCGTCGAGGTCCTGGAGATCGCCGACATCGTGGTGTGCGGCCACTCGCACTGCGGGGCCGTCGGCGCCGTCGTCCGCGGCGACGACCTCACCGGCGTGCCCGCGGTGCGCGACTGGCTCGCCGACGGCACCGCGCTGACGCCGGACGGGAAGCCGGACCACGACCTGGCCGGGCCGGTCCAACGCCACGTCCTGGACCAGTTGGAGAAGCTGCGCACCCACCCGAGCGTCGCGCGCCGGGTCGACGAGGGCCTGCTCGGCCTGCACGGCTGGTTCTACGAGGTGCACACCGGCGCGGTCCTCACCCACCGCCCCGGCGCCGACGCCTTCCTGCCGCTGTGACGCCGCGGCCCACCGCGACCCCGCGGCCGACCACTCCCGAAGCTCCCCGGATGAGGGCTCCCATGCGCTTTCCCGCACTCAAGTACGACCTGACCGCCTCGCTCGTCGTCTTCCTCGTCGCACTCCCGCTGTGCGTCGGCGTCGCCGTCGCCTCGGGCGTACCCGCCGAACTCGGCCTGATCACCGGCATCGTCGGCGGCCTGGTGACCGGCGCCCTGCCCGGCAGCAGCCTCCAGGTCAGTGGCCCGGCCGCCGGGTTGACCGTCCTGGTCGCCGAGACCGTGCAGCGGTTCGGGCTGCCCGCGCTCGGTGTCGTGGTCGTCGCCACCGGCCTGCTCCAACTGCTGCTCGGCGCGCTGCGCTGGGGCCGGTGGTTCCGCGCGATCTCCGTCGCCGTGGTCGAGGGCATGCTGGCCGGGATCGGCCTGGTCATCATCGCCGGCCAGCTCTACGCGATGGCCGGCCGGCCGGCGCCCGCGAGCGGAATCGACAAGCTCCTCGGCCTGCCCGGCCTCGCCGCCCGGCTGGTCTCCTCGCCCGGCGCCGGCTACTCCTTCGCGATCGGCGCCGGCACCATCGCCGTGATCGTGCTGTGGCAGCGGCTCCCGGCCAGGGTGCGGGTCGTCCCGGGCGCGCTGGTGGCCGTCCTGCTCGCCACCGCCGCGGCCTGGCTCCTCCACCGTCCGGTGAAGAAGGTCGAGGTCCAGGGCCTGCTGGACGCCATCCAGCCCCCGGGCGCGGAGGTGCTCGGCCAGTTCACGCCCGCGCTGCTCGTCACGATCGTGGCCTTCACCCTCGTCGCCTCGGCCGAGAGCCTCTTCAGCGCGGCGGCCGTCGACCGCCTCCACGACGGGCCGCGCACCGACTACGACAAGGAGCTGATGGCCCAGGGGGCGGGCAACACCCTCTGCGGCGTCCTCGGCGCCCTGCCGATGACCGCGGTCATCGTCCGCAGCGCCGCCAACGTCCAGGCCGGTGCCAGGACCAAGGCGTCCCGCGTGCTGCACGGCGCGTGGCTGCTGCTGTTCGCCGCGCTGCTCCCGGCCGCCCTCGGCGTCATCCCCGTCGCGGCGCTCGCCGGGGTGCTCGTGCACGCCGGGTTCAAGCTCCTGCCGTTCAAGCAGCTCGGCCCGCTGTGGCGCGAGCACCGCTCCGAAGCGCTCGTCCTGGTGGCCACGGCCGTCGCCATCGTCACGGTCAACATGTTCGAGGGCGTACTGATCGGCCTGGCCCTGTCGGTCGTCAAGACCGCCTGGGAGACGTCCCGCCTGCACGTGGAGACGGAGGAGGCCCCCACCGGCACCATCCGGGTCCGGCTGACGGGCAACGCCACCTTCCTCCGCCTGCCCAAGCTGCTCGACGCCATGGAGGCCCTGCCGACCGACCGCGTCCTGGAGCTGGACCTCTCGGAACTGCGCCACCTCGACCACGCCTGCCAGACCGCACTGACCACCTGGGTCGAGCGCCACAACACGGCCGCCCCCGAGGACGTACGGCTGATACCGGCCCTGGCCGGCCGGACCTGATCCTCCCCGCCGGACACGACCGGGGCGCCCGCTCGTTCGAGCGGGCGCCCCGGACCGGTTCGGGCGGCAGGGGTCAGACGGCGGCCGGCCGCTTCGCGACGGCGAGGGCGTCGGCGGGCGCGTCGGCGGGCGCGTCGACGGCCGCTACGGCGGCGGGCTTCCGCAGCCCCTTGAGCAGCACCACGACTGCCGTGGTGACCACCGTGCCCGCCGCGACCGCGACCAGGTACAGGAACGGGCTGCCGATCAGCGGGAGCACCCAGATCCCTC
Organism: Kitasatospora sp. NPDC093550; assembly: GCF_044764985.1. Taxonomy (NCBI): domain Bacteria; kingdom Bacillati; phylum Actinomycetota; class Actinomycetes; order Kitasatosporales; family Streptomycetaceae; genus Kitasatospora; species Kitasatospora sp. NPDC093550. The sequence goes on along the minus strand of NZ_JBIWJF010000011.1, from coordinate 4,967 downwards.
CGTGCGGGGCACGCAGGGTGGAGCCGAAGGCCATCGTCAGGCCGCCGGCGGTCATGCTCCCGACGATGCCCGCCGGGATGACCCGCAGCGGGTCGGCCGCCGCGAACGGGATCGCGCCCTCGGTGATGAACGACGCCCCGAGCACCCAGGCGGCCTTGCCGTTCTCCCGCTCCTCGGCGGTGAACAGGCTGCGCCGCACGACGGTCGCCAGGGCCATGCCCAGCGGCGGGGTCATGCCGGCGGCCATCACCGCGGCCATCACCTTGAGGCTCCCCGCGTCCGGGGTCGTCCCCGCGGTGGTGAGCGCACCGGCCGCGAAGGTGTAGGCGACCTTGTTGAGCGGACCGCCCATGTCGAAGGCCATCATCGCGCCGAGCAGGGCGCCGAGCAGGATCGCGTTGGAGCCGGAGAGACCGTTCAGCCAGTCGGTCAGGCCGTTCATGGCCGAGGCGATCGGCGAGCCGACCACCACGAACATCAGGAAGCCGACCGCCGCCACCGACAGCAGCGGGATCACCACGACCGGCATGATGCCCTTGATCGCCCGGGGCACGTTCCAGCGGATCATCCACAGCACCAGGAAGCCCGCGGCCAGGCCCGACACGATGCCGCCGAGGAAGCCGGCGCCGACCGCCACCGAGACGGCGCCACCGGCGATGCCCGCGGCGAGTGCCGCCCGGTCCGCGATCGCCCACGCGATGTACCCGGAGAGGATCGGGACGAGGAAGCCGAACGCGGTCTTGCCGGTCTGGAACAGCATCGCCGCCCAGCTGTGCGAGGAGGTCCAGTCGAAGTGGCCCAGCACGGACGGTGCGGAGGCGATCTGGTAGCCGCCTATCGCGAAGGCGAGCGCGATCAGCAGACCGCCGGCCGCGACGAACGGGATCATGTGGCTGACCCCGGTCATCAGGTACGTGCGCAGCCGCTGGGCCCAGTGCTCGCCGGCCGCTGCCGGCCGGCTGCCCGCGGGGGCGACCGGGGCGGCGGCGGGACGGGCGCCGCCGGCCGCGGCGACCAGCTCCGCGGCCTGCGCGATCAGCTCGTCGGCGCGGTTGACGCCGGCCTTGACGCCCACGTCCACGGTCGGCTTGCCGGCGAAGCGGGCCCGGTCCCGGATCTCGACGTCATGGGCGAAGATCACCGCGTCCGCCGCCGCGATCACCTCGGGGGCGAGCGGCGTCGTCCCGGCCGAGCCCTGGGTCTCGACCTGGATGCGCGCGCCCGCCCGCTCGGCCGCCAGCTCCAGGGCCTTGGCGGCCATGTAGGTGTGGGCGATGCCGGTCGGGCAGGACGTCACCGCGACCAGGCGCAGCCCGGCGTCGGGGGCGCTCGGCTCCGGAGCGGCCTCCGACCCCACGGCCGTCGCCGGAGCCGCCTCCGGCACCTCCTCCCCGTTGATCAGCGCCGCGACCGCGCGCGGGCTCTCGGACTCGCGCAGGGCGCCGGTGAAGGCGGGGTCCATGAGCCGGCGGGCCAGCTCGGCGAGGATCTGCAGGTGGGTGTCGTCCGCACCGGCCGGTGCCGCGATCATGAAGACCAGGTCGGCGGGCCGTCCGTCCGGGGCGTCGAAGTCCACGCCCCCGGCGCTGCGGCCGAAGGCCAGGCTCGGCCGCGTGACGTGGGCCGATCTGCAGTGCGGGATGCCGATCCCGTCGCCCATCCCGGTCGGGGCCTGGGCCTCGCGGGCGGCGATGTCGGCGAGGAAGCCGTCGAGGTCGGTGACCCGGCCCCCGGCGACCAGCCGCTGGGCGAGGGCGCGGAGGGCTTCGCTCTTCTCCTCGGGGGCGAGGTAGAGGTCTACGAGTGCGGGTGTGATCAGTCCGCTGGTGTCGCTCATCGTGTCGGTCCTTCGGCTGGTGCCTGACAGTGTCCCTTGCCCCCGGGTACGCGCGCCCTTCCCGTCCCACACGGTCGGGCGTGGTGCCTCCGGCGACGGACGCCGGAGGCCGTTCTCAACCGCAGAGCGGCCGTTCTCAACCGCGCAGCGGCCGTTTCTCAACCGAGCAGCGGGCGTTCGAGCGGGAGGTCCGCCGTCACGACCACCGCGGCCGGGTCCAGATCGGCCGGGGTCGGCATCACGCTCCCCGGCAGTTGTACGGCGGCGGCGCCGTGCGCCAGGGCCGCCGCGAGCGCCCCGGGGCCGGTGCCGCCGGCGCCCAGGAAGCCGGCGAGCGAGGCGTCGCCCGCGCCCACGTCGCTGCGGACGGCGGCCACCGGCGCGTTGCCGTACCAGCTGCCCTCCTCGGCGATCAGCAGCATCCCGTCCGCACCGAGGCTGGCCAGGACCTGCTGGGCGCCGCGTTCGCGCAGTTCCGCGGCGGCGGCCACGGCGTCCCCGACGGTGTGGACCGGGCGGCCCACCGCCTCCGCGAGCTCCTCCCGGTTGGGCTTGACCACGTCGGGGCGGGCCGGGAGCGCGGCCAGCAGCGCGGGGCCGGAGGTGTCCAGGGCGATCCGGGCGCCGCCCGAGTGCACCTGGGCGACCACCTCGGCGTACCACTCGGGTGCCAGTCCGCGCGGCAGGCTGCCGCAGCAGGCGAGCCAGTCCACGTCGTTCCCGGTGTCCCGTCCGGTCTTCTGCGCGTCGCGGACGAGCGCCAGCAGTGCCGCCGACTCGGCGGCGGTGAGCTCGGGGCCGACCGCGTTGATCTTCGTCAGGCTCCCGCCGGCCTCGGCGATCGAGACGTTGATCCGGGTGTCGCCCGCGATCGCGATCGCCGCGACCTCGATGCCCTGACGGCGCAGCAGGTCGGCGAGCAGCTGCCCGGAGAGGCCGCCCAAGGGGAGGAGCGCGCTGGTGCGGTGGCCGGCGGCGGTCAGCGCGCGGGAGACGTTGACGCCCTTGCCGCCCGGGTCGAGCCGGTCGTGCGAGGCCCGGTTGACCTCGCCCGGCAGGAGGGCCGCCAGTTCGTAGGTGCGGTCGAGGCTGGGGTTGGGGGTGATGGTGACGATCATGCGCGGATGACTTCCGGTCCGTGGTTCTCGATCTCGGCGGTCTGCTGGTCGGTCAGGCCGGTGTCCGTGACCAGCACGTCCACCTGGGCCAGCGAGCCGAAGCGGGCGAAGTGGCGGGCGCCGTACTTGGAGGAGTCGGCCACCAGGACCACCCGCCGGGCACCGGCGAGCATGGCCCGCTTGACGGCCGCCTCGGCGAGGTCCGGCGTGGACAGGCCGCCTTCGACGGAGAAGCCGTTGGTGGCGATCACCGCGACGTCCGCGTGGACGTCGGCCAGGTCCCGCAGCGCCCAGGCGTCCACGGCGGCCTGGGTGCGGTGGCGCAGCCGGCCTCCGACCAGGTGGAGGGCGAGCCCGCGGTGGTCGGCCAGCCGGGCGGCGACCGGGAGGGCGTTGGTGACGACGGTGAGCGCGCTGTCGGCGGGCAGCAGTCCGGCGAGGCGGGAGACGGTCGTCCCGGCGTCCAGGATGACGCTGCCCTGCTCGGGCAGCAGGGCCAGGGCCGCCTTGGCGATGCGTTCCTTCTCGGCCGCGGCCGTGGAGTCCCGTTCGGCCAGGCCGGGTTCCAGGTGCAGCGCGCCGGCGGGCAGCGCGCCGCCGTGCACCCGGTGCAGCAGACCGGCCCGGTCGAGGGCGCTCAGGTCACGCCGGATGGTCTCCTGCGTGACGCCGAACTCCTCGGCCAGCGTCGGCACGTCCACCCTGCCCTGTTCCTGGGCGAGGCGGAGGATCTCTTGCTGCCGCTCGGGTGCGTACATGTGGGATTGGGTCCGTTTCATGTCTGTTCACGCTTGGTTCAGGCCGACCATACGCCTTCCGGCCGGAAAAGCAAGAGGTCGGACGGGCTTCGGCGGCCATCTGTGAACTTGCCCGAATGTGTTGACACCGCTCGCGGTTCGGGCGTAGAACCAATCGAAACACCACGGAAACGGACGTGAAACCCACGGCCGGCCCGGCCTCGGCCACCGCCCCCGTACCGCCGGGGCCGGGTTCCACCGCGGCGGCCCGCGCCGCCCCCCCCCCGGGGGGGCGGCCGCCCCCACCCCGCCACCACCCACCCCGACCAGCCAACCGCCAGACACGAGCAGCCGGCACGGCCCCGCCAGGCCACGCACCACGCACCACACCCCGGCCACCACCCCGACCAGCCAACTGCCAGGCACCAGCATCCGGTTAACACCCTGGCAAGCCAACTGCCAGGCAGCAGCAGCCGGTCACGGCCCCGCACCGGCCAACTGCCGGGCACGAGCCGCCGATTACCACCCAGACAGGCCAGGCACCGCACACCACACCCCGCCACCACCCACCCCGACCAGCCAACTGCCAGGCGCAAGCAGCCGGCACGGCCCCGCCAGGCCACGCACCACGCACCACACCCCGGCCACCACCCCGACCAGCCAACTGCCAGGCACGAGCGGCCGGTCACGGCCTCGCACCGGCCAACTGCCGAGCACGAGCCGCCGATTACCACCCAGACAGGACAGGCACCGCGCACCACACCCCGGCCACCACCCCGACAGGCCAACCGCCAGGCACGAGCGGCCGGTCACGGCCCCGCACCGGCCACGCACCACGCACCACACCCCGGCCACCACCCCGACAGGCCAACCGCCAGACACCAGCAGCCGGTTACGGCCCCGCCAGGCCAAGCACCACGCACCACACCCCGGCCACCACCGCGACGAGCCAACTGCCAGTCCAGAGCCGCCGGCTACCACCCCGACACGCCAACTGCCAGACACGAGCAGCCGGTCACGGCCCCGCCAGGCCACACACCACGCACCACACCCCGGCCACCACCCCGACAGGCCAACCGCCAGACACCAAAAGCCGGTTACGGCCCCGCCAGGCCAAGCACCACGCACCACACCCCGGCCACCACCGCGACCAGCCAACTGCCAGTCCAGAGCCGCCGGTTACCACCCCGACACGCCAACTGCCAGACACGAGCAGCCGGTCACGGCCCCGCCAGGCCACGCACCACGCACCACACCCCGGCCACCACCCCGACA
>NZ_JBIWJF010000010.1:301139-304391 GCF_044764985.1 Kitasatospora sp. NPDC093550 | reverse complement strand
ACCTCCCCTTCGAACGCCTCGTCGAAGCCCTCAACCCCACCCGCACCCCCCACCGCCACCCCCTCTTCCAAACCATCCTCACCCTCAACAACACCGCTTCTCCGAAAGCCAGTTGGGCATCATCCGCCGCAGCGGCCCCGGAGGTGGAGACCGGCCGGACGGCGAAGTTCGACCTCTCCTTCACCGTCACCGAGCACCACACCGCCGACGGCGCCCCCGACGGCCTGACCGTCACCATCGAGTACAACGCCGACCTCTTCGAACCCGCCACCGTCCAGCGCCTCGCCGCACAGTTCCAGCGCATCCTGCGCAGCGCCGCCGAGCACCCCGACACCCCCATCCACGACATCGACCTGCTCTCCGAGGACGAGCGGCGGGCCCTGTTCACCGACTGGAACGGCCCGTCCCGGGCACTCCCCGGCCGGACCCTGCCCGAGCTGTTCGCCGCCCAGGTCGCCCGCACCCCCGACGCCACCGCCGTCACCTGCGGCACCGACACCCTCAGCTACGCCCAACTGGACACCGCCGCCAACCGCTTGGCCCGTCACCTGGTTACCCAGGGGGCCGGCCCCGAGCAGCTCGTCGCGCTGGCCGTGCCGCGCTCGGTGGAGACCCTGGTGGCCGTGCTGGCGGTGCTGAAGTCCGGTGCGGCGTACCTGCCGATCGACCTGACCCACCCGGGCGAGCGGATCGCCTACACCCTCGCCGACGCCCGACCGCTGTGCGTGCTCACCACCTCCGAGGCCGCCGCCGGCCTGCCCGTCACCGAGCACCCCCGCCTGCTGCTGGACAGCCCGGACACGGCCGCCGCGCTCGCCGCCCTGCCCGCGCACGACCTCACCGACGCCGACCGCTCGGCTCCGCTGTCGCTGCGCAACCCGGCCTATGTGATCTACACCTCCGGGTCCACCGGGCGCCCCAAGGGCGTGGTGGTCGAGCACCGCTCGCTGGACGCCTACCTGGCCTGGGCCCGCGAGGCCTACGGCAGCGTGGCCGGCCGGGCACTGGTGCACTCGCCGGTGTCCTTCGACCTGACCGTCACCGGCCTGTTCGCCCCGCTCACCAGCGGCGGCACCGTCCAGCTGATCGAACTGGACGACCAGGCGCCCACGGCAACGGAGTTCGACCGCCCGACCTTCGTCAAGGCCACCCCGAGCCACCTCGCCCTGCTGACCGCGCTGCCCGAGCGCTTCTCGCCCAGCGAGCAGCTGGTGCTCGGCGGCGAGTCGCTGATGGGCGAGGTGCTGGACGAGTGGCGTCGGCGCCACCCGGGCGCCACCGTGATCAACGAGTACGGCCCGACCGAGACGACGGTCGGCTGCACCGAGTTCCGGATCGAGCCCGGCGACACCGCGCCCTCCGGCGTGATCACCATCGGACGGCCGATCTGGAACACCCGGATGTACGTGCTGGACGAGGTGCTGCGCGCGCTGCCGATCGGTGTCGGCGGCGAACTCTTCATCGCCGGCGACCTGGTGACCCGCGGCTACCTCGGCCGCCCGGCCCTGACCGCCGAGCGCTTCCTGCCCGACCCGTACGGCGAGCCCGGCGCCCGGATGTACCGCACCGGCGACCTCGGCCGCTGGCAGCACGACGCCCGCGGCGAGGGCCGGCTGGAGTTCCTCGGCCGCACCGACGACCAGATCAAGCTCCGCGGCTTCCGCATCGAACCCGCCGAGATCGAAACCCACTTCACCGGCCGCCCCGACATCGCCCAGGCCGCCGTCGTCCTCCGCGAGGACAACCCCGGCGACCAGCGACTCGTCGCCTACCTCGTCCCGACCACCGGCGCCGCCCTCCCGGACGCCGCCGAACTGCGCGCCACGGCGGCCGCCGGACTCCCCGCTTACCAGGTCCCGTCCGCCGTCGTGCTGCTGGACACCCTGCCGCTCACCCCCAACGGCAAGCTCGACCGCCGCGCCCTCCCGGCCCCCGCCACCACCGGCACCACCACCGGCCGGGCACCCCTCACCCCCCACGAAGAGGTCCTCCGCGACCTCTTCGCCACCACCCTCCACACCGACACCGTCGGCATCGACGACAACTTCTTCGACCTCGGCGGCCACTCCCTGCTCGCGGCCCGGCTGACCGCCCGGATCCGTGACGAGCTGGGTGTCCCCATCGGCCTGCGGGCCCTGTTCGAGACCCCGACCGTGGCCCAGCTCGCCGCACGGATCGCCGAGCGGCTCGCCGGGCACCACGGCGCCGAGGGCGGCGGCGAATCCACCGACGGGCTGGGACAGGTGCTGCCGCTGCGCACCGGCGGCAGCCGCCCGCCGCTGTTCGCCGTCCACCCCGGCGGCGGCCTCGGCTGGTGCTACTCCGGTCTGGTCCGCCACCTGGACCGCGACCGGCCGCTGTTCGCCCTGCAGGCCCGCGGCCTCGACGCGGACGGCGAACTGCCGGGCAGCGTGCCGGAGATGGCGGCCGACTACCTGCGGCTGATCCGCGAGGTGCAGCCGAGCGGCCCGTACCACCTGCTCGGCTGGTCCTTCGGCGGCACGGTCGCCCACGAGCTGGCCCGCCAGCTGCAGGAGGCGGGCGAGGAGGTGGCGCTGCTGGCGATGCTCGACGCGCACCCCACCGGCCGCTTCCGGCACGCCGGCCGGCCGAGCGACGCGGAGATCCTCTCGCTGGCGCTGGACGGCCTCGACCTCGACGAGCTGGGCGTCCTCGCCGCCGGTTCCCCGACCGCCGACGTTCCGGCCGCCGACGCTCCGGCCGCCGACGCTCCGACCGCCGACGCTCCGACCGCCGACGCCGAGCCCCTGGGGGACGGACTCCCCTCCGCCGAGACGGTGCTGGAGCTGCTGCGGGAGCGCGGCAGCGTGCTGGGCGGGCTGGACCCGGCGGCGCTGGGCCGACTGGTGAAGGTGACCGCCAACAACCTCGCGCTGGCCCGGGGCGAACAGCCCGGCCGCTACCGGGGCCCGGTGCTGTTCTTCGAAGCCCTGCCCGGCCGGGGCGCCGACGGCGCGCCGCTGACCGACCTGTGGGCCGGGCACGTGGACGGCCCGATCGAGAACCACCCGCTGGACATCCCGCACAGCCGCCTCACCACGCCGCAGGCCCTGGACGTGATCGGCCCGCTGCTGGCCGCCCGTCTGCGCTGAACCGGCCACTCCGGTGGTGGGGGGGGGGCCCCCCCCCCCCCCCCCCCCCCCCCCCCCCCCCCACAACCCCCCCCCCCCCGGCCGGGGCCCCCGCCCCGGGGGGGGGGGCCCCGGGTTAGAGAGCGGGGGCCCGCGCCCC
>NZ_JBIWJF010000010.1:136658-301129 GCF_044764985.1 Kitasatospora sp. NPDC093550 | reverse complement strand
CCGGTTTACCCCCCCCCCCCCCCCCCCCCCCCCCCCGCCCCCGCGGGGGTTCCCCCCCCGGGGGGGCCCCCCCCGCCCCCCCCCCCCCCCCCCGGGGGGGGGGGGGGGCCCCCCCCCCCCCCCCCCACCGCCCTTCCCCCCGACCATTCGCCGCCACCCCCGGACCGGAGGCCGCCGCCCGTGCCCCTGACCCCCGCCCCTCCTCCGCCGCCCCCTCCGGAGCTGCCGTGACCACCTTCCTGATCGTCTGGGCCGGCCGGCTGCTCACCGCCCTCGGCTCCGGCGTCTCCGGCTTCGCCCTCGGCCTGTGGATCTACCAGCAGACCGGCTCCGTCACCCAGTTCGCCACCGGTCTGCTGCTCGGCTTCGCCCCCGGCATGCTGGTCGCCCCCGCCGCCGGCGTCCTGGTGGACCGCCACCGCCGCCGGACCGTCCTGCTCTGCGCGGACGCGGCGGCGATGCTCGCCGCCGTGGCCCTGACCGCCGCCGAGACGACCGGCCACCTGGCCGTCTGGCAGGTGTACGCGACCACCGTCGTGGAGTCCTGCTGCGCCGCCTTCCAGTGGCCCGCGCTCGCCGCCGCCGTGACCGGCATGGTCCGGCCCGAGCAGCGCGGCCGGGCCGGTGCGATGACCCAAACCGCCCTGGCAGGCGCCCAGTTGCTCGGCCCGATGCTCGCCGCCGTCCTGCTCGGCGCGGGCGGACTGCGCGCCGTCCTGGTGACCGACGTCGTGTCCTTCGGTCTCGGGCTGCTGACCCTGCTGGTCGCCCGCTTCCCCGAGCCGACCGGCGGTACGGTCCGCTCCCGACCACCGGGGAAGGCCGACGGGACCGGTCAACGCCGGGGCTGGATGCACGAGTTGGCCGAAGGACGGCGACTGCTCACCGGCCAGCCCGGGCTGCGGCACCTGCTGCGGGTGGTCACCGTGCTGAACGGGGCCGAAGCCGCCGCCACCGCCGTGCTGCTGCCACTGGTCCTGGCCGGCACCCCGGCCGCCGAGCAGAACGCGGCGGTCGCGATGGTCAGCACCTCCGGCGGTCTCGGCCTGGCGGCCGGGAGTGTCGCCATGTCGATCTGGTCGGGGCCGCGCCGGCCCCTCGCCTGGGTCACCGCGGCCACCGTCCTCAGCGGCGCCGCCGTTCTGGCGGCGGGCCTGCACCCCCGGCCGGGCGTGCTGGCGGCGGCGGCCTTCACCTTCTTCCTCGGCCTGCCGGTGGTCTCCAGCTGCGCCCAGGTGCTCTGGCAGTCCGCCGTCGCCGCCGAGGCCCAGGGCCGGGTCTTCGCCCTGCGCCGGATGTTCACCCAGGGCGGCACCCTGCTCGGCTACCTGCTGGCCGGACCGCTCGCCTCGCAGGTCTGCGAACCGCTGGTGGCCCCCGGCGGCCCGCTCGGCTCCACCGTCGGCCGGCTGTTCGGCACCGCCCGGGACCGCGGCAGCGCCCTGCTGCTCTGCTGCACCGGCCTGTTCCTGGCGGCCGTCGGCCTGGCCGGGCGCCGCCACACCGTCACCGCCCTTCCGGACACCGCCCTGCCGGAGACCACCCTCCCGAACACCACCCGACCGGCCGCCGATCGTCCACCGACCACCCTTCCGCCCCCGGAGCCGGTCGCGTGCGATAGAACCGCAAGGACCGACCTGACCGCGATCCCCGCCAACTCGACCGACACGGAGCCACTGTGATCATCCGTCCGACCGCCACCGCCGACCTCGACCGGGTCCTCCCGCTGATCGCCCCCGATCAGTGCTCCGCCCTGACCGCCGACGCCTACCGGGCCCGGCTCGCCGACGGCGAGTACCGCACCGACTGGACCTGGATCGTCCAGGACGCCCCCGACGGCCCTCCGCTCGCCCTGGCCGTCTGGTGGGGCGACCCGGACGACGACCTGCCCTCCGCCCTCGACGGGCTGTACCTGCGCGACGCGGCGGGCTCGGCCGACGACCGCACCGAGCTGGCCTCGGCACTGCTCACCGCCGCCCACGCGGCCTACGCCGCGGCCGGGGCGGACGCCGCCCCCGACTACCACCTCATCCTCCCCGGCAACTGGCGCGAGCGCCCCGGCACGGCCGAGGCCGTGGCCTGGCGCCGGGAGGCGGCCCGGCGGTCCGGCCTGCCGGCGAGCGTGGAACGCCTGCGCTACGAGTGGACGCCCCCGGTCGGCCTCCCCGAGCCGTCCGGCCGCCTCCTCCTCACCGCCGAGCCCGACGACGAGGTCTTCGTCGACCTGTTCCGCCGGGTGCTCGTCGGCACCCTCGACGCCGACACCCGCAAGGAGGCCGAACGCCTCGGCGCCGAGGCCCAGGCCCGCGCCGACGTCGCCTTCTACCGCGACACCATGCTCGGCGACCGCTCCTGGTGGCGGGTCGCCCGCACCCCGGACGGCGAGCCGGTCGGCTTCGGCATCCCCTCCCGCAACCACGCCTTCCCCGTCGTCGGCTACCTCGGCGTCCTCCCGGAGCACCGCGGCCGCCGCTACGCCGACGACCTCCTCGCCGAGATCACCCGGATCCTCGCCGCCGAGGCCTCCCCGGAACGCATCCGCGCCGACACCGACCTCACCAACGCCCCGATGGCCGCCGCCTTCGACCGCCTCGGCTACCGCAACGACACCCGCCGCCTGGTGCTCTCCGCGCACTGACGGCCGCGGGTCGCCGGCCCCGCGCTGCCACCGGCGGGACGTGACGCGGATCACGTCGGGTTCCGCGCGGTCGGCGAAATGCGGAGGCTGCCGAGATGGTTGGCACGGGCAACCGTGTCCGCCCCGGCACACATCATCGTCCTCGAGGAACCCATGACCGTCACCGAGCCCGCCACGACCGCCGAGCCCGCCGCCTCCCGCACGGCCGGGATCCTGTCGCGCCCCGTCCGCATCAACGGGCTGACCGTGCCCAACCGCATCGTGATGGCGCCGATGACGCGCCAGTTCTCCCCCGGCGGCGTGCCCGGCGAGGACGTGCGCTCGTACTACGCCCGCCGCGCCGCCGCGGGCGTCGGCCTGATCGTCACCGAGGGGACGTACGTCGGCCACGAGTCGGCCGGCCAGAGCGACAGCATCCCGCGCTTCCACGGCGAGGAGCAGCTGGCCGGGTGGGCCAAGGTCGCCGAGGACGTCCACGCGGCGGGCGGCACCATCGTGCCGCAGCTGTGGCACATCGGCATGGTGCGCAAGCAGGGTGACCCGCCGTTCGCGGACGCCCCCGCCGTCGGCCCGTCCGGCATCCGGCTGGACGGCACCGAGGGGACGGGGCGGGCGATGACCCGGTCCGACCTCGACGCCGTCATCGGCGCGTTCGCCGAGGCCGCCGCGGCCGCCGAGCGGATCGGCTTCGACGGCGTCGAGCTGCACGGCGCCCACGGCTACCTGCTCGACCAGTTCCTGTGGGCGGGCACCAACCGCCGCACCGACGCCTACGGCGGCGACCCGGTCGCCAGGACGAAGTTCACGGCCGAGCTCGTCGCCGCGGTGCGCGCGGCCGTCTCCCCGGAGTTCCCGGTGATCTTCCGCTACTCGCAGTGGAAGTCGGAGAACTACGACGCCCGCCTCGCCGAGACCCCCGAGGAGCTGGAGGCGATCCTCACCCCGCTCGCGGAGGCCGGTGTCGACGCCTTCCACGCCTCGACCCGCCGCTACTGGATCCCCGAGTTCGACGGCTCGGACCTCAACCTGGCCGGCTGGACCAAGAAGCTCACCGGCCGCCCCGCCATCACCGTGGGCTCGGTCGGCCTCGACGGCGACTTCGTCCGCGCCTTCGCCGGCGAGGGCGCCCCGGTCCAGGGCATCGACAACCTGCTCGACCGGCTGGAGCGGGACGAGTTCGACCTGGTCGCCGTCGGCCGCGCCCTGCTCCAGGACCCGGAGTGGGCCGCCAAGGTCCTCTCCGACCGCTTCGCGGAGCTGCGCCCGTACGAGGCCGCCGCGGTCCGCACCCTGAGCTGAGCCCCCGAGGGCGTGTCCGCGCCCCCGTGACGGTCCGTCGACGCTGGACGTCGGCGGACCGTTCCGCGTTCCCGGCGGACCGGCGCGCCCGCCCGGCCGGGACAGTGAGCCTCGCGGGGGCTCACTCCGTCAGGACGGTGACGATGCGGCGGACCAGCTCGCGGCGCCGCGCCGGGTCGGCGACGCCAGCGACCGCCAGCACCTCGGGGTTGGCCGCCGGCCACAGCATCGCGAGGTGGACCAGCAGGGCGAACAGCACCTCGGGGTCGAACCGGGTGGAGACCCGGCCCTCGGCCTGCGCCTCGGCGATGGCGGCGCTGCGCTCGCGCACCGAGGCGACACCGAGCTCGTTGGGGGCGTCGCCGTACTCCAGCCGCTGCCAGGTGATGATCCGGGGCATGTCCGGGTGTTCGGCGTAGAGGTCGCTCAGGCTCGCCGCGAAGCCGGGAAGGTCGTCCACGTCGAGCGGCACGCCCACGACGATCTGCTCGACCAGCTCGTTCCAGACCGCGTCGAACAACCCGGCCTTGTTCCCGAAGTAGTGGTAGATCTGCGCCTTGTTGCTCCGCGCGGCGGCGGCGATGCGATCGACGCGGGCACCGTTCAGCCCGTGCGCGGCGAACTCGGCCCGGCCGGCCGCGAGGAGTCTCCGCTTGGTGGCCCCGGCGTCGCGCTCCACTGCACCCAACTCCTAACTAACCGGTTACTTGACAGCTTCAACCTGAGCACAGTGTAATCAACTAACCGTCCAGTTGAATACGGTTGCGGCCACACGGCCCGGGCAAGGACCGGGCGGGGACCGGCGCCGGGACGGGGATCGGGGGCAGGGAGCCGGGCGCAGGGGAGGGAACCGGGCGTGGAACCGGGCACGGTGATGGTCGGTCGGAACGGCGAGCAGACGCGGCTGGCCGACTTCGTACGGGCCCCCGACGGGCAGGCCCTGGTCCTGCGGGGCGAAGCGGGCGTCGGCAAGAGCACCCTGCTCGACCTGACCGCGCGGCTCGCCGCCGAGGACGGGCACCTGGTGGTCCGCGCCACCGGCGTCGAGGCGGAGACCGGGCTCCCCTACGCCGGACTGCACCAGCTGCTCTACCCGCTGCTCCCCGACGACGGCCCGGGACAGTCCGGCCGACAGCTGAACGCCGCCGCCCGCGCGGCCTTCGACGCCGTCTTCGGCGAGATGACCGGCCCGCCGCCGCCCGTCATGACCCTCGGCATCGCCGTGCTCAACCTGCTGTCCTGGACGGCCTCGCAGCGGCCGCTGCTGCTCGTGCTCGACGACGGCCAGTGGCTGGACGACGCCAGCGCCGACGTCTGCGGCTTCGTCGGCCGCCGACTGGCCGGCAGCCCCGGGGTCAAGCTCCTGGTGGCCGTCCGCGACGACATCGCCTCCCGGTTCGACACCACGGCGCTGCCGGAGGCAGCGGTCGGCACGCTCGCCGAGGCGGACGCCGCGCGCCTGCTGGACCGAAACCACCCCGAGCTCGACCGGCAGGTCCGCGGGCTCGTCCTGGACCAGGCCCGCGGCAACCCGCTGGCCCTGCTGGAGCTGCCCGCCCACATCACCGCCCACCTCGCGTCCCGCCCCGGTGACCGGGCGCCGCAGGACCTGCTCGGCCCGCACGGCGTCCCGCTGCCCCGGCGGATCCAGGCGATCTACGCCGCCCGCCTCGCGCGCCTCGACGACAGCGTCCGCGCGGAGCTGCTGGCCGGCGCCCTCGACGGCGCGACGGCCCGCCCCGGTGACGGCCCGGCCCCGACCACGCGGTACCGGATGCGTGACGTCGACGAGGCCGTCGCCTGCGGTCTGCTGGTCGTCGAACCGACCACCGGCGACCTCGCGTTCCGCCACCCGCTGGTCCGGTCGAGCATCGTCCAGCTGGCCACCACCGACCAACGCCGCGCCGCCCACCGCGTGTTGGCGCAGGTGCACCGGGAGCACCCGGAACGCCTCGCCACCCACCTGGCCGCCGCCACCGTCGACCCCGACGAGCGGGTGGCCGCCGTCCTGGAGGCCGCCGCCCGCTCGGCGACCCGGCGCGGCGGCGCGCGGATCGCCGTGGACTGGCTGACCCGCGCCGCGGAACTGAGCGAGAACCGGGCCGACCGGGCCAGGCGGCTCGGTGACGCGGCGTACGTCGCCGGGCAGGCGGACCGCCTCGGCCAGGCCCGCAGCCTCGCAGCGGCCGCGACGGCGCCCGGCTCGGACGAGAACCCCGCCGCCGTCCTCGCCAACGCCTACCTGGCGCTGTACCAGAACGGCGACGTGCGGGCCACGCACCGTCAGGTCGTCTCGGCGGTCGAGCGACTGCGCGACAGCGGCCCCGCCCCCGGCGACCCGGTGCTCGACCGGCTGGTGAGCCTGCTGCTCGCCGTCAGCCAGTACGCCGGGAGCCGCACCGCGTGGCAGCGCACCCACGAGGTCCTCACCTCCCTCGGCGACCTCGGCACCGAACGGGCGTGGCTGTACGGCAGCACCTGGAGCGACGTGGTGCGGCACGGCGCCGGCTGGTCCGAGCCGGTGGAGCGGGCCGCGGCGGGCCTGGAGGCCCAGGACCCGTGGGACGTCACGCGGCTGGCCGTGTCGGCCTACCACCTCGACGTGCTGAGCCCGCTGCGCCCGTACCTGGAGCGGGTCGTGGACCGTGAACTGGACACCGGTGCGATGTCCAGCGGCATCGTCATGCTGCACCTGATCATGCTCGACCAGATGGCGATCGGGCAGTGGGAGGCCGCCGAGCGCACCGGACACCGCACGCTCGCCCTGGCCACCGAACGCGGCCACGCGCTGTTCGCGCACCAGACGCGGGCCTACCTGGCCCAACTCGCCGCCGTGCGCGGCCGGGCGGAGGAGGCCCGCGACCTGCAGGCCACGGTCGACGCCTGGGCCCGCCCGCGCGGCCTCGGGTTCCTCACCCAGATCGCCGACGCCGTCGGCGCCACCGCCGCGCTGAGCGCCGGCGACTACGAGACCGCGTTCCTCTACGCGATCGGCATCACGGCACCGGGCGCCTTCCGGCCCTACGCCTACCAGGCCTCCCGCACCCTGCTCGACCTGGTCGAGGCGGCCCTGCACACCGGACGCGCCGAACAGGCCCGCGCCCACGCCCTGGCCGCTCGGGACACCGGCCTCCCCGACCTCTCCCCGCGCCTGGCCCTGGTCACCTACGGGGCCCTCGCCCTGACGGCGGACGACGAGGACGAGGCGGCGGACCTGTTCGCCCGCGCCCAGTCCCACCCCGCCGCCGACCGCTTCCCCTTCGAGCTGGCCCGGATCCGGCTGGCGCACGGGATCCGGCTACGCCGCGTCCGGGGCGGCGCGGCGGCCCGGGCCGTCCTCACCCGGGCCGCCGAGACCCTCGACCGCCTCGGCGCCACGGCCTGGGCCGAACGCGCCCACGCCGAACTGCGGGCCGCCGGTGTCACGCCCCACCCCCAGGCCCCCGCTCCCGCCGCCGACCCGCTGACCTGGCAGGAACGCCGGGTCGCGGAACTGGCCGCCGGCGGCCTGACGAACAAGGAGATCGGCGAGCAGATGCGGCTGTCCCCCCGTACGGTCAGCGCGCACCTCTACCGCGCCTTCCCCAAGCTCGGCATCACCACCCGCGCGGCGCTGCGCGACGCCCTCACCCGCCTCGGCCGGCACTCCGCCGCGCCCTGACCGGGCCCCGGTCGGGGGCGATCAGGGCGCGGTCGGGGCGCGGTCGGGCTCAGTGCTGCCAGACCCGCACGTAGTCGACCTGCATGTCCGCCGGGGCGACGGCCGGGTACTTGGAGTCGATGGCGTTGTCGAGGATCAGGTACATCGGCGCCGAGGTGATGCCGGTGGTGATCTGACCGACCTTCACCCCGTCGTAGTAGTAGGTGACCGAGCCCGGCGCCCATTCCGCGCCGTAGGTGTGCCATCCGCTGAAGTCACCGTGCGCGCACCCGCCGGGGCCGCCGGCGTCGGAGTGGAAGTGGTAGCAGGCGTCGCCGCCCAGCCCCTCCATCACGTCCAGCTCGCCGTCGGTCGGCCAGTTCTGGCCGTCCGCCCAGAACGCCGGCCAGTTGGCCACCTGCGTGCCGGACGCCGGCACGTAGATCCGGGCCTCGAAGGCGCCGTAGGCGAACTGGGCCTTGCCGTTGGTGTTGATCAGACCCGAGGTGTACGGGTAGGTCTTGCCGTTCACGGTGGCCGGCTTCTGGACCGCCGTCAGGTGCAGGCTGCCGCCGCTCACCGAGACCTGGGACGGGGAGTACGCGGCGGCCTCCTGGGAGTTCACCGGCTGGGTCGTGCAGGTGCTGCAGCCGAACCAGTTGGGGTTCCACTTGGCGGCGTCGAGCGAGCTCCCGTTGAACTCGTCCGCGAAGACCGGGCGCCAGGAGCCCGCGATGCCCAGCGGCCCGGCGGCGGCGCCGGTCGGCGTGGCGGTCGCGGTGGGGGTCGCGGTCGGCGGCGTGGCGGTCGCGGTGGCGGTCGGCGAGGGCGTAGGAGTCCCCGTCGCGGTCGCGCTCGGCGACGGCGTGGCGGTCCCCGTGGCGGTCGGCGACGGCGTGGCGGTCCGCGTGGCCGTGGCGGCCGGCGAGGGCGAGGCGGTGGCCGTCGCGGTCGGGGACGCGGACGCCGGGGCCGACGGGGTCGACGCCGGGGCCGACGGGGTTCCCGAGGCACCAGAGACACCCGAGGCACCGGAGGTGAAGGTGCCGACCGGGCTCAGGTTGTGCCAGCGGTTGGCGATCTCGTACGCAACGAAGTACGTGTACGTGCCCGCCGGGAAGGTGCGGCTCTGCGGCGTGAAGGTGAGCTGCGAGGAGGTCAGCGTCGCGGGGATCGCGCCGCGGAAGTCCTCGTGGGCGCCGCCGGCCGAGCGCACCGCGATGGTCAGTGCCTGGACCGTGGTCTGGCGGGTGGCGTGCAGCTTGGCGGTGGCCGTGACCGGGGTGCCGGCGCCGATCCCGGTCGGCGTGATCGCGATCGAGTCGACCACGACCGGCTCGGTCGGGGCGGACGGCAGGGCCCAGGCGGCCGCGCCGGTTCCGGTGGCGGCCAGCGCGATGCCGAGGGAGAGGAGACGGCGTCCGCGGGTGGGCGCGCCGCGGCGGTGCTTCGAATGCTTGGCCATGCGGGGGAGGACCCTTTCGTTCCCCCCTCGGCTGTGGACTCGCAGCAGACTGGACGAGGGAACCGTCCGCACGCAAGCTCGATGCCGCGCCCGGACCGGCGCCGCCGATCACGGACCCGGCCAAGTTCCCCTGGTCAGCCCGGCTTTCGGGCCTCCGCCGGCGGCCCGTGTGACGTGCCGCACAGCCGCCCGCCCGGCGGCGCCCGCGCGGCTGGAGTTCCGGCCCCAGCCGGTCCCCGAAGAAGGCCGGCATGTCGGCGGACAGGCCCGTCCGCCGTGGGGCCGACCGGGCGCCGTGGCCGGCGCCGCGTTTCGAGGCGGTGGAGCGCCCCCGGTCCCCGCCAACCCCCTCCCCCGCCACGCCCACCCCCGCGACCGAGTCGCACCGGGCGGACGAGGGGGGCGAAGACGATCTCTAGGCGAAGGTGAACCAGTTGAGGTTGACGAAGTCCGCGGCCTGGCCGCTGGCGAAGGTGAGGTACACGGTGTGCGTGCCGGTGGTCCGGGCGATGTCGGCGGGGACCGTCCGCCAGCTCTGCCAGCCGCCGGTGCCGGCGACCGCGAAGCTGCCGACCGGTGGCGCGGTCACGCTGTCCAGCCGCACCTGGACCAGCCCGCTGACCCCGGGCGCGGCGCCGGAGGCGGCCCGGGCCAGGAAGCGGGTCGCGCCGGAGCCGCCGAAGTCCACGCCCGGGTAGCAGAGCCAGTCGCCGTTCGCGATCCAGCCGACGTCCTGGCCACCGCCGGTGTCCCCGCAGCTCTCCGTGGCGGTCCCGGACTGCGAGCCGTAGGACTCGGCCTGGATGGTGCCGAACGCGCTCGTCCCGCCGCCGGGGTGCGGCGAGGGACCGGGGTCGACCGGGCCGCGGGCGCCTCCGACGGAGACGGACAGCAGCGCCGGGCTCGCCGACTGCACCCTGCCCTCGAAGTCCACCCCGGCCGGGTGGACGTCGTCGTACGGGAACGCGTAGCCGAGGTGGTCGGGGTTGGTCGCGTGCAGGATGCGGGCGTAGTGGTTGGTGCGCGCGGCGGTGTAGAAGGCGGCCGGGTTCTCGCCGTCCGGCTGGCGCGGATCGTCCAGCAGGGTGGTGCGGTTGAGCGCGGCGGCCAGCCGCGCGCTCAGGTTGCCCATCAGGTCGTTGCCGGTGGTGAACGGCGCCGAGCTGCAGTTGAAGACCGCGGCCGTGGAGGGCTTGGCGAAGCCGCCGACACCGGGGAAGGTGAGCACGCCGTCGACGACCCGGCCGGTGACGGTTCCCCAGCCGGCCTGGGTGTCGACCAC
The DNA here is from genome assembly GCF_044764985.1 of Kitasatospora sp. NPDC093550. NCBI lineage: Bacteria > Bacillati > Actinomycetota > Actinomycetes > Kitasatosporales > Streptomycetaceae > Kitasatospora > Kitasatospora sp. NPDC093550. The sequence continues at coordinate 290,805 of NZ_JBIWJF010000010.1, read as the reverse complement.
CAGGTCGGTGCTCCGGTACTTCTGCCACACGGCGGCGAGGTAGTCGTCGAGATAGCCCTTGAACAGCGACGGTTCGGCACTGATCGCCGTGTTGGGGCTGAGGATCCGCAGGGTCCGGCCGGCGGAGTCCGGAACGATCAGCCGGGCCCAGTCACCGCCGTCGGCGGCGGCCTGCGTGCGCAGCGCGTTCGCGACGGACTCCAGGCCGCCGACGGGGAGGCCGCCGACGCTCTGCCGCCCGTCACCGGCGGTCAGGTCGAACGCGATCGGGACGGCGGCGAAGTCGACGTAGCTGATGTTGGCGTACAACTGGTCCGGCCCGTAGGTGAATTCGCAGAATCCGTAGGAGGTGCCGATGTTGGGGTCACTCGGGTTGCTCACCGAGGGCAGCGCGATGCCCGGGCCCGGGTTGATCAGGAAGACCAGCTCGCGGCCGATCGAGAAGTAGATCCGCCCGCTGGAGAGGTACGGCAGCCGGATCCGTCGCGGGGTGCCGCCGGCCGGCCCCAGGGCGATGGCGCAGTCGGCGCCGAGCGGCGCACCCGGCCCGGCCGGGGAGGGCGGGTGGTAGAGCGTGCTGCCGTCGGAGCGCAGGAAGGCCCAACTGCCGCCCTGAGCCGGGTCCAGCCCGAGGACGTAGGCGTAAACCGGCTGGGACGCCACGGTGTTGACCAGATCGACGTCGAGCCGCTGGGGCGTGGTGCTGCCCTCCGCGGTCCGCGACAGGGCGAACACGGCGGGCGCGGTCAGCGCCGCGGCGCAGGCTCCGAGCATGGTCCGGCGAGTGATCACAAGGACTCCGGAGACGGTGGGGGGCGGTCGGCGGCGCGGACTGCACCGCCCGCCCCACCGTCCCGCGCAGCCGCGGACACGTCAACACCTGAATCCATAAGCGCCCCTTAAGCCTGGATCGGTTGATTTCCTGAACGATCACGCCGGCGGACGGCCCTCGGGGTGGAGTTCCGGACGCGGCCGTCCTTCATGTCGACGGTTCGCCCACGGAGTCGAGAGGGTCGACCGACCCGGCTACTTCGTGTACCGCCTGTGTGGAGTCGCCGCATTCAGCGGCCGGTGGCGGGATATCGACCGGCCCCCTTGTCGGCGTGCACCGCCTCCGTAGCATGGCCGAATGTCGAATTCGATCGCATAGGGAGGATCCCACTGGAGCTGCACTTCAGCACGCTCGGATCGCTCAGGGCGCGGCGCGGCGACCGGGAGCTGAGGCTGAACCGGGCCCGGGACCGCGCGGTGCTCGCCGTCCTGCTCGCGAACGCGGGGCGGCCGGTGCCCGTGGCGGAGATCATCGACGGCGTCTGGGGCGAGGAGGCGGACGGGGCGCCGGACCGGTCCAGGGGCCTGCCGGCCACCATGTACCGACTGCGCAGCGCCCTGGCCGGCGCGGACGACACCGTCGAGGGCGGCGGCGTCGAGGGCGGCGGCGTCGAGGGCGGCAAGGTCCTGCGGCACGTCGGCAAGGCGTATCGGCTGGAGGCGGATCCGGCCAACATCGACCGCGCGGTGTTCCTCGCCGAGATCGCCGCCGCCACCGCCGCCCGTCGCAACCGGCAGCCCGAGCGGGCCCACGCCCTGCTCACAGCGGCGCTCGGCCGCTGGTCCGGGCCGGTGGCCCTGGACGGCGTGCCGGGCCCCTTCGCCGAGCACGACCGCCGGATGCTGGCCGGGCGCCGGGAGGACGCCTGGCTGGCCCGGCTCGAACTCGACGTCGAACTCGGACTGCCGCTCCCGGCGGAACCCGGCCCGGACCAGGCCACCGCCGTCCCCCACGCGCTCGCGCTGGCCCGGGCCGGCCGCACCGAGCAGGCGCTGGCCCTGCTCGCCGGCACCGCCCGCGGCGGTGAGGCGGCGGCACTGGCCGCACGCCTCCGCGGGCGGCCCGCGGACCTGGCGGGCTGGACCCCCTGGGCCTCCCGGACGGCCCCCCGGCCGGTTCGTCGGCCCTTCCAACTCCCTCCGGACGTCGCCGACTTCACCGGCCGCGCGGCCCTGCTGACGGAGCTCGCCGACGCCCTGGCCGCACCGGGACCGCGGTGGGTCACCGTCACCGGGCCGCCCGGCTACGGCAAGAGCACGCTCGCCCTCCACGCAGCGCACCTGCTGGCCCCCGGCCACCCCGACGGCCAGCTCTACGCCGACCTGGGCGGGAAGGCACCGGGCACGGCTCCGGCCGCCGTCCTGGCCGCCTTCGTGCGAGCCCTGGGCGTCGAGGAGCACGCCGTCCCGACGGGCGTCGCCGACCTGCGGGCGCTCTACCTCCGGCTGCTCGCCGGACGGCGGGTCCTGGTGTTGCTGGACGGCGCCGTCGATGCCCCACAGGTCCGCCCGCTGCTGCCGGCCGAGCCGGGGAGCGCGGCCATCGTCACCGCCGGCCGCCCGCTGCCCGGTGGACACACCGTCACCGTCGGCCGGATGACGCCGGACGAGGGGATCGAGCTGCTGTCCCGTGCCCTGGGCACCGGACGCCTGGTCCGGGAACCGGACGCGGCGCGTGCCCTGGTCGCCGCGTGCGACCATCAGCCCCGCGCCCTGCGGCTGGCCGTGAGCCGTTTGGTGGGCCGTCCCGCCTGGCCGGTCTCCGCCCTCCTTTCGCAGCCGCGCGAAAGGGCGTCCGTCTGCGAATAAACGCGCGCGTCAACGCCTCGTCAACCGGCCCATCGCACAATCCCGTCGGTAGCCGTGATCTCCATCCGGTCGGCAAGCCGCTCGGAATCCCCGGCGATGGAAAGAGGACGAACTGATGAGTGGGACCGCCATGTGCATCCATCGAGTCGCGGCCGGCATCGCCGAGCGCGGTGAGGCGCCTCCGATGGTGCAGGGCGACAGCCGTCCGGTCGCCCACGCGGCTCCGGACGGCGACCGCTCCGCCCGGTACGCGACCCGGGTGTCCAGCCCGGCCGGCCACGGGACCGAGGCGGTCAGGCGCACCGCCGGTCGGCTCCCCGGCAGGATCACCGGCAGGATCGCCGGCCCGGGCTCCACCGAGAGCCCCCACGTCGTCCGGCCGGTACCGGAGAACCGCTGAGCCCCGCGCGCCGTGCCCCCGGCACCCCCGCGCCCGGCCCTCCGCCCCGGCCTCCGGCCCCCGGAGGCGAGTCCGCGGCGGATCCCCACGCGCCACCGCCACCCATCAGCCCCGGCGCGCCGTCCGGCCCGGGGACCGACGAGCCGTCGGGAGAGCCGTCATCGCCACCGAGCCCGCACCCACCACCGAACGCCCACCCACCAGCACACCCTTGAGCACACCCGCCGGCACACCCGCCCCCACCACCTCCGAGCTGCGCTTCCACCTGCTCGGCCCACTCACCGCCCGGGCCGGCGACCACCGCCTCGACCTGGGCCGCAGCCAACAGCAGGCCTTCCTCGCCATGCTGCTCGCCCACCCGGGCCGGCCACTGACCGCCGCCCGCCTCGCCGAGGGCGTCTTCGACGAGGACAACCCCCCGACGCGCCCCAAGTCCGTCCTGGCCACGCACGCCTACCGGCTGCGTCGCGTGTTGCGCGACCACCACGCCGAACACCTCCTGGTCACCGTCGACGGCGGCTACCGCCTCGACGTCCCCGCCACGTCGCTGGACTCCTTCGTCTTCGACCGCCTCGTCGCGCAGGCGGAGGACCTCTCCGCCGACCGGCCGCGGGCCCGCGACCTGTTGACCCGGGCGCTGGCCCTGTTCGAGGGCGAGCCGCTCGCCGGACTGCCCGGCGGCCATGCCGTCGAGCTGCGCCGCCACCTGGTCGAACGCCGGGTGGCGGCACTGGAGGCGAAGCTCGCCCTCGACGTCGAGCTGGGGGACAACCCGTCCTGCCTGGTCGAGCTCGACCAGGCCGTGTTCGCCCATCCGTTCCGCGAGCGCTTCCGCGCCCTGCTGATGCTGGAGTACCACGTGGCGGACCGCCCCGCCGAGGCGCGGGCCGTCTACGCCGACGCCCGGCGCGACTACCGCGCCGAGGGGCTGGACTGCCGGGAGCTCGACGCGCTGCACGCGCGGATCCAGCGCGCCGATCCCACCCTCGGCACGGCGACCCGCCCCGTGAGCGGCAACTCGCCCGCACCGGAACAACTTCCCACCCCGCTGGCCGACTTCACCGGCCGACTGAGCGCCGTCGCGGAGCTGACCGCCCTGCTCACCCGGCCCCACCCGCGCTCCGTGGCCATCTCGGCGATCAACGGAATCGGAGGCTCCGGGAAGACCAGTCTGGCCGTGCACGTCGCCCACGCCCTGCGCACGCGGTTCCCCGACGGCCGGCTGCACCTGGACCTGCGCGGCACCCAGGCCGACCCGCTCGACCCGGCCGAGGCACTCGGCATGCTGCTGGCCTCGCTCGGCGTCGCGGACCGGGAGATCCCGGCGGACCCCGCCGAACGTGCCGCGCTCTACCGCACCACCGTGGCCGGCCGTCGCCTCCTGGTGCTGCTCGACGACGCGGCCTCCGCCGAGCAGGCCGCCCCGCTGCTGCCCGGTGCCCGGACCTGCGCGGTCCTGGTCACCAGCCGGGTCTGGCTGACCCGTCTTCAGGGCGCCCACCACCTCCACCTCGACCCGATGGAGCCGGCCGAGGCGCTGGACCTGCTCGCCACGGTCGCCGGCCGCGCCCGGACCGAGGCCGAGCCCGGGGCCGCCACCGCGATCGTCACGGCCGGCGGCCTGCTGCCGTTGGCCGTACGGGTGGCCGGTTGCCGGCTGGCCGCCGACCCTGCGCAGTCCCTGACCGACCTGGCCTCCGCCCTGACCGACGAGCAGACCCGACTCGCCGAACTCGCCCACCAGCACACCGCGGTGGAGCCGGTCCTGGCGCTCTCCTATGCCCGGCTCGACGGCGAACAGGCCCGCGCCCTGAGGCTGCTCGCCCTTCCGGACACGGCCGTGCTCGGTCTGGGCCCGGCCGCAGCGCTGCTCGACCGCGCCCCGGAGCGCACCCGCGGGCTCCTGGAGTCCCTGGTCGACCTGAACCTGCTGACCTCACCGGCCACCGACCGGTACGGGCTCCACGATCTGCTGCGGGTCTTCGCCCGTCGGCGCAGCGCCGACGAGGACGACCCCGCGGAGGTCTCGGCCGGGTACGCCCGGCTGCTCGCCTTCTGCCTGGCCACCGCCCGTAACGCCGAGGCGACCGCCCACCGCGTCGAGCACACCCGTCGCAGCCTGATCACGGCGGAGACCGCCGCGCCCGGCAGGACCTTCGACACGGTGGAGGACGCCTCCGCCTGGCTGCACGAGCAGACCGAACTCCACCAGGCCGTGATCCGCCGGGCCTGCCAGGACCCGGCCCTGCCGCTCGCCCAGGCCGCCGATCTGACCGACAAGATGGGCTCGATCCTGTTCGGTCGCGCTTACACGACCACGGTCGGCGACCTGGCGGCCCGGGTCGCCCGAGCCGCGTCGGACCGCGGCGAACGGGACGCCGAGGCGCTCGCCCGCTCGGTCCGCGGCAGCATGCTCTGGCACGTCGGTTCCTACGCGGCGGCGGGCGAGGAGCTCCGCCGTTGCCTGCCGCTGTGCGCGGGGGCGGCGCTGCGCCGCCTGCGCGCCAACGTCCTCCAGTTGCTCGGGGCGAACGCGCGGGTGCTGTGCGACTTCGGGGCGGCGATCGGTCCGCTCGAGGAGGCGTCGTCGCTGTTCCACCATCTCGACGACGAGACCGCCGAGGGCCTCGCACTCGGCGAGCTCGGCTACAACCACGCCAGGTGCGGCCACCTCGCCCGGGCCCGGGCGGCCGGCGAGCGGTGTGCCGAACTGACCGGCGGCGAGGTGTCCATCTCCTCGGCCGTCGGCAGCTACTACCTCGCCCGGATCCTCCACCTCTGCGGCGACCTCGCACGGGCTCTGGAACGGGCGGAGTCCGCCCTGGCCCGATTCCGTTCCTTCGGCCTGCCCGCCTTCCGAGCCGCGACCGGCGGCCTGATCGCCCGGATCCACCTCACGGCCGGACGGCCGACGGCCGCCCTCCGGGCCGCCGAGGAGGCGCTTCCGCAGGCCCACTGCGTCGGCGGGATGGTGGAGGGCACCGTGCTCCGCACCCTCGGCCAGGCCCTCGCCGTCCTGGGCCACCGCGGTCGGGCCCGTGTCTGCCTCGGGCAGGCGCACGAGCTCTTCCGGCGGCTGGGCCTCGACGCCGACGCGGCCGAGACCGAGCACCTGCTCGGCGTGCTCATCGAATGTCCATCGTCATGACCGAGCCTCATGCCGTGGCCCGGTCAACCGGACCGGGCCGACAGGAAGGGAATGCACATGTCCGTCAAGGGAATCCGCCGGGTCGTCCTGGGCCTGGCCACCACCGCGCTCGCCGGCGGGATCGCACTGACCGGTGCCGGGACGGCGTCGGCGTCGAGCGGCGGCGGCTGCGCCGGCCCGGGTTGGAAGCAGACCTGCATCAGCGCCGGCGGCGGCCAGGTGTCGGCGCAGGTGAACACCGACTTCGCCAGCAACAACTGCACCGAGCAGATCATCATCTGGGACTACACCACCGGCAGCCAGGCGCTCTCCACCTCGTTCCCCTGCCGCTCCGGCCAGTACTCCTACACCTACAGCCTCACCAACCCGACCCCCGGCCACGACTACAAGGCCGAGGTCCGCCTTTACTGGCAGCCCGGCAGCGGCTACGACTACCAGCTCAGCCCCGACCTCTGGTACTGAGCCACCCGGGCCTGAGAGGACACGGCCCTTCGCCCCCGGCGGGCCCTGAGCCCGCACCGCGTCCCGCTCCCGGCACCCACGGGGGCGGGACGCGGACGGTGCGGTCCTCGCCGCCCGGGGCGTCGCGGTCCGCCGTCCGGGCCTTGGTCAGCCCTGGTCCCCGGCCGGCGACAGCCCCGCGGTGCGCGCGGCGACGCCCGCCTGGACGGCGAAGAGGCGGTCCCGCGCGTCCTGGTCGAGCCCGTGGAAGTGGCCGTGCGCCTCAAGGGTGACGAAGCCGTGCACGGTGGCCCAGGCCAGCATCAGGGCCTCCCCCGCGTCGGGCACCAGCGGGCTGCCGAGCCGGCCGCGTTCGGCCGTGTCGGCGACCAGTTCGACCATGTGCTCCATCGCCCGCCGGCCGGCCACCACGGTCGGTCCGTCCGGTGGGGCCGCGTACCCGGGCACGGGGGAGCCGAAGATGAGGGCGAAGCGCTCCGGATTCCGCTGCGCCCAGGTGCGGTAGCCGGTGCAGGTGGCCACGAAGCGCCCGTCCAGGTCGTCCCGCGGCACGGTCCCGCGGGTCGCCGTCAACGCGTCCGACAGGCTGTCGTACGAGTCGGCGACCAGGGCGGTGAGCAGTTCGTCCCGGTCGGCGAAGTAGCGGTACAGCGCGGGCGGGGTCATCCCCATGCTGCGGGCGATGTCGGTGAAGCGGAGGTTCGCGGCGCCGCGCTCGACGATCAGGCCCAGGGCCGCGTGCTTGATCTCCTCCACGGTGTCGGCGCGCAGCCGCTCCCGGCGGCTCCGTCCCCCGCTCTCTCCGGTCGATCCACCCGTCATCCCATCTCCATCGGCTCGCTGCGCCAGCACCGCGTTGACAATCCGTACTCGTCGAGGGAAACGTTACGCAACATAAGACGCGTTATGAAGCGTAACGCTTTGCCGGGGGACGGGGCCCCCGACGACGTACGGAGGACCACATGTCCCAGGGACTGCCCTTGGACCGGCGGACAACCGCCGGGGAGAGCGGGCCGCACAGGCCCGGCCCCGAATAGCCGGTTGGAGCTTCCGGAACCGGGGTCGCACGGTGCTGCTCTGGCTGCTCGCCGCCGGCGCGGCCTTCGGCCTCTCGGCCGGCCTCGGCGCCAAGTACAGCGCCGACTACTCCGCGCCCGGCTCGGACTCCAAGCAGGCCCAGCAGCTGCTCGCACGGGACTTCCCCGGGCTGGGCGGTGAATCGATCAGCCTGGTGCTGACCTCCGACGACGGCGTGACCGAGCCCGCCACCCGCGACCGGGTCAGGGACCTGCTCGCCCGGATGGCCGAGGTGCCGCACGTCAGCGGCATCGACGACCCGTACGGCCCGCGCGGAAAGGTGTCGGCCGACGGCCGCACCGCCCTCGGGCAGATCCACCTGGACGTCTCCGCCGCCCCCGACATGCCGAAGGCGGACACCCAGCAGCTGCTCGACCTCGCCCGCCCCGTGGACGACGGTCTGCGCGTCCACCTCGGCGGCATGTCGGTCCAGCAGGCCGAGCAGGGCGCGATCGGCTCGGAGGCCATCGGCATCGCGGCCGCCGCCGTGATCCTGGTGATCACCTTCGGCTCGGTCGTGGCCGCCGGCCTGCCGATGCTCACCGCGCTCGGCGGGCTCGCGGTCAGCAGCGCCCTGCTGCCGGTCCTCGCCGCGGTCATGCCGGTCCCGGACTGGTCGACCTCGCTGGCCGCGATGCTGGGCATCGGCGTGGGCATCGACTACGCGCTGCTGCTGGTCACCCGGTTCCGCGAGTGGCGCGCCGAGGGGCTCGAACCCGAGGCCGCCACGGTCGCCGCGCTGGACACCGCGGGCCGCGCGGTCGTGGTCGCCGGAATGACCGTGGTGGTCAGCATGCTCGGGCTGTTCGCGATGGGCCTGTCGTTCATGCGCGGCGCCGCGGTCTCGGCGATCCTCTCCGTGCTCGTCGTGATCGCCGCGTCCGCCACCCTCTTCCCCGCCCTGCTCGGCTACCTCGGCCGGCACATCGAGCGCCTCCGGCTGCCCCTGCCCCAGCGCCGCGCCGCCCGGGGCGAGAGCCCGGTGGGCGCCGGCTGGCTGCGCTGGAGCAGGCTCGTCGAGCGGCACCGCGTCCTCGGCGCCGTCACCGGGGTCGTCGTCCTGCTGGCGCTCGCGGCGCCGTTCCTCGGCGTGCGCTTCGGCTTCCCCGACGCGGGCAACGACCCCGCCGGGCGCTCCAACCGGCTCGCGTACGACACGGTGGCCACCGGCTTCGGAGCGGGCAGCAACGGACCGCTGGTCCTGGTCGCCGAGTTGGCGCCGGGCACCCCCGCCGAGGCGACCGCCTCGCTGCCCGCCGCGCTGAAGGCGGTGCCCGGTGTCACGGCGGTGACCCCTCCGGTGCCCGGCTCCGACGGCCGCTCGCTGCTGCTCACCGTCGTCCCGGACAGCGGTCCGCAGTCCAGCGCCACCAAGACCCTGGTCCGCGACCTCCGCGACCACGTCGTCCCCGCCGCGGTCGGCCCCGGCGTCCGGGTGCACGTCGGCGGGGCGACCGCTGCCGCGATCGACAGCACCGACAACATCGCCCGCCGCATCCCGCTGCTGGTCGGCGGCGTGGTCACGGTGTCGATGCTCCTGCTCCTGGTGGCCTTCCGCAGCCTCGCCGTCGCCCTCAAGGCGGCCGTGATGAACCTGCTCTCCGTCGGCGCCGCGTACGGCGTGGTCGCCCTCGTCCTCGAAGGCGGCACCGCCGGCCGGTTGATCGGGATCGACAGCCCCACCCCGCTGCCCGCCTTCGTCCCGGTGCTGACCTTCGCCGTCCTCTTCGGCCTCTCGATGGACTACGAGGTCTTCCTGGTGAGCCGGATGCGTGAGGCCTGGCTGCGCACCGGCGACAACGCGGAGTCCATCGTCAGCGGACTGGCGGGCACCGCGCGGGTGATCACCGCGGCGGCGGCCATCATGGTCGCCGTGTTCGCGGCCTTCGTCCCGTCACCCGACCTGCCGATCAAGGTCATCGGCGTCGGCATGGGCTCGGCCATCCTGATCGACGCCACGCTGGTCCGCCTGCTGCTGGTACCGGCCGTGATGCACCTGCTCGGCCGCGGCAACTGGTGGCTGCCCACCTGGCTGGACCGCCGCCTGCCCCACCTCCACGTCGAAGGACACACCGAGTCCTACCAGCCGGAGCCCGCCCCCGAGGCGCCCCGCTCCCCGGCCGTGGTCGGCTAGCCGCACCACCGGACCGCGGGCGCCCACGACGCCCGCGGTCCGCCGTCCGCCGTCACGGACCCGACCGAGCCCCGCGGCCCTGACTACGCGTGCCGCGCCCGCTGCGCGGCGATCAGGTCGCGGTACCACGCGTACGAGGCCCTCGGGGTGCGCCGCTGCGTCGCGAAGTCGACGTGGACGAGGCCGAAGCGCTGGTGGTAGCCCTCGGCCCGTCGGACAGCCTGTCACTGTACAAATCGGCCGACCGTTGCTGTTGGCGTCACACGAACTCTCCGCGCGCCCCGTTCCCGTTCGGTGCTTCGCCGGAAACTTGATGTATCCGTCGTGCGCGTGGAGGAAGGTTCACCTGGTACCGGAAGCCCATCGAGTGCAGCGCCCGACGGAGGGCGATTTCGTGAGCCGTGTCCACGCTGCGCTGCGCCAGCATCACCCGACGGACGTTGTCATCCCTCGGCGGCGGAACGTCCGTCCGATCGCCCCTGTCTCCCATGCCTCGATCAACCTCGGTCGAGGTGCAGTGGTCACCCTCTCGGAGACGGCGATGACATCGATCGTCGCGCCGTACCTCACAACGGCCTCCGTGCCGGCCCCGGAGCTCAGTCAAGTGGCAGAGCGGCCAGGCGGAGCTGTTCCTCCTCCACGATCCGAACGGCCAATGATTGCTCCGAAACGTCCACGGCCTCCGGCGTCGACTCCGCCACCTCGCTTCGCCGCGCATACTCGTCGAAGAGTCGATCCTTCGCCCGCAGGATCTCCAGCATCCGCTGGTCAACGCTGTCGGTGACGAGCAACCGGTGCACCTGGACGCGCCGGACCTGGCCCATGCGTTGGGCCCGGCCCACGGCCTGACTCTCCATCGTGGGCTTCACCTGCGGCTCGCACAGGATGACGACCGAGGCCGCCTGGATGTTCAGCCCCACACCTCCGGCCTGGATCTGGCTCAGCAGCACAGCGTGGCCCGGTACCGCGGCGAACTGGTCCACCACGTCCTGGCGCCGAACCGCCGGAAGACTGCCGTCGATCGGACCGAATGCCCTTTGGCCCAGTGACTCCCGGACAACCGCCAGAACGTCACGGAAGAACGAGAACACGACGACCTTCCGCCCGTTGTCGGCAGCCTCCTCGATGATCTCCCGCAGTCGCTGCAGCTTCGCCGACCGCTCAGGGTTCGCGTACGCGGCACGGCGCATGGCCATGAAGTTTCCGGCGGCGACGGCGGCCCGATAGGCCGCGAAGTCGGCCGGCGTGAACTCCTCCCACTCATCGACGTGAACGACATCAGGAAGCTCGGTGAGGACATCCTGCTGGTTACGGCGGAGGTAGGCCGGAGCCACCGCCTTCCGAAACGCCTTCGGACCGGCGGCGGCCGAGCCGTTGTGGATCTGAGCCAGCAGTTCGGGCTGGAGGTAGTGCACAAGGTTGCGGAACTCCTCGACCCGGTTCTCCATCGGAGTGCCGGTGAGGAAGAGCACCCTCTCCACACGGTCGGTCCACGCGGCTACCGCCTGGGAGCGCTGTGCCTTGTGGTTCTTGACGTAATGGGCCTCGTCTACCACGACCATTCCCACGGCTTGCTCCGGAGGGACCTCCAGCTGGCGGAGGCCGTCGAACGTCACCACCGCGACACCACCGTCACGTAGCCACTCGGCACGTGAGAGTTCCCGGTCCTGGCCGTGAAACCGGTAGGCGCGCAGGGTGCTTCGAGACTCGATCTCCCGGGTCCAGTTGATGAGGACGCTCGCCGGACAGACTACGAGGAAGTGTGTGCTCCCCTGCGCCCGGAGGTGCGCCATCGCCGCGATCGCCTGAACGGTCTTCCCCAGGCCCATCTCGTCGCCGATGATCACCCGCTTCTGCCTGAGTGCAAAGCGGACTCCGAAGGCCTGGTAGCCGCGGAGCGAGACCTTGCCCTGCGTGTCGTCCAACGGCTCGGCACGGACCCGGTCGGACAAATCATCGGGTAGGAAGCCTTCGGAGGCGCTGACCTCAGTCGGAGCGAGGCCGGCGACCTCGCCAAGGATGCTGTAGAACTCGGCCGAGTGGTGCTCGAAGTCCGTCCACGCCTCGACCTCGGAGGCTGGCGGGCGCAGGAGGTCCGCAGAGGTCTGGGCGAAGAGCATCGATGTCGCCTGCGCCTCCAACTCCGCGATCAGATCCGTGAGCTGATCAATCGCCGCGAGGGCTGCCTGCTTTCTCTGCCGTCCGGCGAACAGGGCGCGAATGGCTCCTCTAGCCGACTGAGCAGTGGAGATGAGGCCAGCGACCTCACCGACGACACGCTGCGCGATCTCATTAGCGCGGGCAGCCTCTGGCCCGGCGACGACCAGCCGGTGAAGCGCGATGACCAGGGTCGTGCTCATCGCGTCCTGGTGATCGACGTCGAGCCGGACCGCCACGGTCTGCGTGGCCGCCTCGGCGATCCGGCGGGCGGCAGCAATGGTCTGGGCAGCAGTCTGCGCACCGATTCCCGGAATCAGCTGGAGCGAGTACGCCGAGGCACCCACGATCTGCTGCACGGTCCTGAGTCCCGCAGACTCCAACGCGCCGACCCTGAGTCGCCCCTCGGTCACATCTCTGAGCCGGGCCACGGGGATGGTTGCCAGTTCGTCGCGAACCAGCCGGTCCCTCAGGGCGGCTGCGGCCTGGGTCACCCGTGAAACAGCACTCCGGTGATCTTCGGTGACCGCGAGAGCGGCCGTGTGGAGTCGCTCGGCATCCGCAAGAACAGCCCGGGGCTTCCGAACGGTCCGCTGCTTATCCCCCACCCACGGCTCCCTACCCCGGCTCGACCGTCCAGCGTTTCTCCAGACCTCCACATGATTCCACCCGGACCCCGTCCCTGGCCGCCGCGATCGTCTTCGCGCGGAATCGGAGCCAGCACCGCAGTTCCGCTCCCGCGTCGTGCGAGTTCCCAGGCGCGTGACGGCTCCGGAGGAGGTCGGAACCTCCCCCGGAGCCGCCGAACCCCTTGCTCGTCGACCAAGCGTCAGCCCAGGACACGGATGGCCAGCACCGAACCGTCCCGGTTCAATGAGACCGGCCCGTTCCATTTGGCGTCCCACTGCTCGTCGGGCCACTCCTCGCGGAGGGCGTGGGCCGCCTGCCGGTACTCCTCGACCCGGCCGGCCGCAAGGCCCTTGAAGAGATCCTTCGCGATCCCGGAGAACGCCTCCACTCGCGTGCCGTTCAGCCGGAAGACATGATCCGTGCCCACGAACTCGACGCCGTGCACGGAGTACGCGATGTCCTGAACGATACCCGTGCCCGCGTGCGTGTACTGCTCGAAGTGACGCTTCCCCTGGCGCTTCGACAAGTACCGCGCGGTGGGCTCACCCCCTCCGGTGAAGGCCATCAGGCCAGCCGCGTCCGCGTGCGCGAGGACGCGGCGGAACCATCCGTAGTCCTCGGGCCGAACGTGGTAGCCGGACACCAGCCGCGGCTCCCGACCGGTCCCCCACGCGAGGTCGATTCCGGGTACGACGGCACGGTCGTCCGGCGGGCCGTCCAGATCGGCCTCACCAGCGCCGCCGGGGAGGAGCAACGTCCCATCTCCGCTCGCCTCCAGCATGTGGAGCGTGATGGGCTCCTTGCCCGGGATCTCCGTGCCGAACACCAGGGCCGGCGTCTCGTCCGGCCCTCCGATGTGGACGGCCTCGACGTGCACGGCCGCAGTGGACAGCTGGGCATGCACCTGCGCGGGCTTCCCGTGCGTCCCCTTGCAGGCGACGAGCACGACCTTCGAGGGCGCGCCGGGCTTCCACACCTCCAGGAAGAAGTGCGGGCGCTTGAGCGCCCGGTGCGTCGAGTCCTCCTTCCCCGTCAGCATCCACCCCGCGCGAAGGGCAATCTCGGCGTCGATGACCGACACCGAGTGGTCCGGGTAGCGCCGCCCGAGCACCTCCTGGGCCACGGCCAGGGCGAACCCGATCCCCAGCTCACCCGACTGGACGGCCTTGTAGTGACGGATCGGGTTGCGGCCCTCATCGGAGAGGGTCATGAAGCTCCCGTGGTTGCCGTTCAGTGCCTGGCAGTACTTGAGGCTCGCCCAGTGTTCGGCCAGACCCCGGCCAGCACCCTGCCGGGCCAGGACGTTCGCCCTGCCGAGAGTGTGCAGCAGCTTCCACGGCGTGAGCTCGATCGACTGCCCGCGGTCCCCCACGGGCACGGCGTGCAGCCCCGGCTTCCGACGCAGCAGTTCCTGGCTGTTCCCACGCCGTTCCTTGTCATCCGCGTCGGCCACCGCGGCGACGCTCCCGGCCAGGCCGGAGGTCGAGTGGATCGCCACGTTCCACGACTGGACGAGGTCCCTCAGTACGGCAGCTGCGTGCTTCCCCATCATCTCTCCCCTGATCAGGTGCGGATCGCGTCATTGCTGTCGGCCGGTCCCCGGTGGGGCTACTTGGCACGGTCGGGGTGCGTCTCGGCGAGGTCGTTGAGCGCGGCGTTGACCACCTGCCAGCAGATGCCCAGGGTGTCGCGGTCCGGCCGGTGGTTCTGACGGGCCTCGGCATTGGGGTGGACGAAGTTCCGGTACCTGCGCAGTTCGTGGCTGAACTTCTCGGCGTCCGCGCCGATCCACCCGGCCCGGTGGCAGGCCTTGATCAACCTGTCCAGGTTGATGCTGTCCTCCGTGTCCCGCCCGAGGAGGGACGCGTCCCGCTCCACGACCGTCCGGAGGAGTACGCCCTCCATCAGGGAACCGAGCATGATGATCGCCGCGACGTGGGCTCCGTTGGCGTAGCAGGTCCGGGCCTCGTCCAAGCGCCACTGGAGGAGCTCGGCCATAGCCTCGTCCGCGATGAGGTCCGTCATCACGACCTTGAGCTCGGAGGCCCCGTAGTACGTCGGGTGGGCCAGCGCCGGATCACACGGAACCAGCCTGGCGGCGCCGCCTGGGTTCTCCAGCCGGTAGCCCTCGTGGATGAGGAAGGCGTTGACCGTCGCCACCACCTCGCCGAGCAGTTCGGGCTCGTCGAGGTACTCACGAGGGTCGGCGAGCCGGAGCAGCACCTTCTCGATCTCCCCCGGCTGGTTGCGCCGTTCCATGAGCAGCTCGATCGACCACTCCCTGCGGTACTGACCGTCGTACTCGGGCACCTCCTGCCAGCCGGCCCGCTTGAGGAAACCCGCGATCTCGAAGCCGCGCCGGTAGTAGAGGTCGTCGTCACCCGCGACGACGCGGGCGAGCTCCTGCAGGGTGTTCTCGTCCAGGGTGAGACCGTACTGCCGGGTCTGGGACTGGGTCATGCCGCTCCTTCAGCCGATTCGGTGTTCAGGCCGGGGGCGGATCCCGCAGGAATTCCGTCCCCGGTGTCGGGGCTCCTTGTCCCATCCGGCTCGTGCTCTTCTGTCCCCTCATCGGGGAGCTCGTCACCAGCCGGTAGATCGAGCGCTGTCCACGGCCGCGCGTCCTCCGGCGGAACGGTCGGCCGGGAGTAGTCGGCCGGGTGGATGCCCTGCCGGTCAAGCTCCTGCCACAGTCCGGCCAGGGCTTCGTCCGGGTCGAACCTGAACTCGCTCTCGCGGACGCGCCAGAACCTCCATCCGACCCGCTGGAGTTCACGGTCACGCTGCTGGTCGTGCCGGAGCTGGTCGAGGGTCGAGTGGTAGTAGTCGCCGTCGCACTCCACGCCGAGGCGGCCTCGTGCGCCGACCACCACGAGGTCGATGCGCTTGCTGCCAGCCGGGTACTGCGGCACGACGTGGAACCCGCGCTGCTTCAGCCGCAAGTAGACCTGCTGCTCGAAGAGGGAGTCGAAGGGAACTCGCCGGACTTCGGGCAGTACCGGACCGATGTCGTCGGTCTCGGCCAGCGCCGCGGGCGGGTTCTGCATATAGCTGAGCAGGTTCAGCCGCAGGTCGCCGGGCTTGAGCTGGTCCGGCGGTACGGAGTAGAAGAGTCGCATCTGGTCCTGGGCTCGACTGGCCGCCACGTTGTAAGCCTGCTGTTCGCTGCGCAGACCGCCCGAGATGCGTCGGACCCGGTCTACGACCATCGACAGGAAGATGACGTGCCGCTCGTCGCCCTGGAACTGGGCCGGTGTGCCCACCCGGATACGGTGGCGTTCCCGAACCGGGGCGGGAAGGCGCTGCTCGATCAGCCGCTCCAGCAACTTGACCTGGCCGAACGTGCCTTGGAGCACGATGACTCCCATGGTCTTGTTCTCGTAGGTCGGATCCGCGGTCAGATCGGCGAGGCAGTCCACGATCGCCTCGGCCTCCTTGGGGTTCCGGATCCGACTGTCGCGTCCCTCGGTGACCCCCCCTTCGACGTAGTGCGTCAGCAGCGGGTCGAGCCGCTCACCGCCGTACTGCCGAAGTGGGATGAGGCCCGGCGGTGTGTAGAAGGTCTCAGAGGACCAGCCGATGATCTCGGGCATGCAGCGGAAGTGCTCCTGAAGGCGGATCGTCGACGGGAAGAGCGCCGACAGCAGCTGGTACAGGTTGGAGTGCGGCATGTACAGCTGGCGCAGGTGCGCCGGCACTTCCGGAAGGTGGGCGGTCAGGCGGTCCTGGATCTGCTGGGTGCGTCCGAACCCGGTGACCGGGGGCGTGCACTGCTTGTCGTCGCCGACCACGATGATCCGCGGTGCGAGCCAGAGGAGGAAGAGCGCGTCCATGCCGGCCTGACTGGCCTCGTCGACGATCACCACGTCGAACGCGTCCTGCCTGGGCCGGATCATCTCCGCCACCCGTGCGATGGGCATAACCCAGGCTGGAACCGCCCCCTGCGCGATATCCATCGCGCTGCGGGCGGCCGCCTTGAAATGGGACGCGTTCTTGCCCTTGCCTTTGCCGTACGAAGCCATGTGTGTGCGGTAGGCCTGCAGCGCCGAGCGCTGCTCCGGGGTCATGCGGACGAGACAGTGCAACCTGCCCTGCGCGGCGGCCAGGTCCCCCGTGAGCTCCTCCAGCTTCGCCTCGTGCTCGGTCAGCTCGCCGTCGAGCCGCTGTTCCCGGCCGGGCGCGCGCTCGTCGTCGATGAACTCGCACGCCCTCGCCCACGCCCAGGCCTCGCGGAGCCGTCCGAGCCGTTCGTCCCAGGCCGGATCATCGGCCTCGACTTCGAGCCGACCCGCGAGCGCGGGCGACGCGCCCCGAAGACCTTCGAGCAACTCCGCACAGCGCCTCCGCCGCTGGTCCCGCCGCTGCGCCGCTGCGAGGGCTTCGAGCTCCTTCGCGTACCGGTCGACGTCGCGGTCCTGCAGGGCCTGGGCCATGGCGAGCGCCTCGACCGGCGGAGCCGCACCGTCGCCCTCACCACGCAGGAGTCCCTCCCACCGGACCAGTCGCGCCGACGCCTCCTCGGCACGCTGCCGACCTGCCAACGCCGACGCGGCCTCGGCGAAGTCCTGCCACTCCTGTGGTCGGGTCAAGTCGAGGTAGATGCCGTGGCGTACGAGGACCTCGTCGATCTGCTCGCGAACCCGGCCGAACGCATCGACCTCGGCCAGCTGCCGGTACCGCTCGCGCAGCGCAGCCAGTCGCACCTCCAGTGATCCCTCCTCGAGAGGTGCTCCCACCTGTTCCCAGCGAGTGGCGACGGCTGCCAGTGCCGCATGGGCCTGCAGGTGCGCGAGGACGGCGCCCAGATCGTCCGTGGAGGCCGGCGCGATCCCGTCCACCTGACAGGTGCCGAGAAGTTCGTCGGCCTCCCGCTGAGCCCTCGACGCGAAGCGCGTACGCAGCTGGCGCCCCCCAGCGAGGTACTTCATCAAGGCCGGGATCGTGGCCGCCATGCGACGGGCACGATCCGGCGTCAGGGAGTCCGGAAGGACCACCGTCCGCAGACCGACCCGTTCGAGGCCATCGGTCACGTCGGACAGGACACCCGCAACATCCCCGACACGCTGCCAGAGATCAGGATTACGTCGGGCGAGCCGATCCGCCAGGGCACGTGGGACCCAGTTCTCGGCCCCCCATCGCATGGCCTCCCACGGGACGCTGAGCCGGTGCAGCCTGCTTCGACCGGAGCGCAGCAGCTCCGTCAGCTCGTCGGTCCTGGAGGTTTCGAGCCCGGCCAGTAGGTTTCGCACCTCTACCGCAGCGGGAGAGAGCCCGCTGACACTCAGCTGACCCGCCGCGACGGCCCCCGCAACCTGGCCGGGCGTCGGTAGCGTCTCGGCCGACGGGTACACCCCGGACTCCGCCCACTGCCCGGCGCCGCCATCCCTCAAGAGTGCGAGCAGCTCATCCGCTTGGGCGGGCGACAGCGGGGGCGTGGCAGGCGCCTGGTCGGGCAGCCTCCCGATCCAATTCAGCCGCACCGCCTCGTCCTTCACCTTCTGCACGATCGCGGCCAGCGTTCCCGAGTAGCCCGGTGCGACCTCCGGGTGTTGGTAGACCTCCGCTTCCCGCAACGAGAGCACCTGCTCGGTCAGCAGCTTGATCCGGCTGCGCACCTCGTACCGTCGCTGAGTCAGGCGGTTGATCTCGTCCCGCAGCTGGCCGGTGTCACCCATCGCCACCTGGTCGCTCAACGCGTTGATGGTACGTTCGAGCTCGTTCGCACCGTCCTGGCTAGTGCTGCTGAGCAGGAGGACGCACAAGTCCCGCACGGCCGGGGGCAGCTTGTCCCGGAGGACCGTCAAGGCCTGATCCCTCGCGCTGGTGACGAGAACCCTCTGGCCCTGGGCCAGGAGCGCGGAGACCAGATTGGCGATCGTGTGGGTCTTGCCGGTCCCTGGCGGGCCCTGCACCACCACGCCCGTGTCGCGCTGAAGCCGTTGGAGGACGGATCGCTGCTGGGCGTTGGTCTTGCCGGGAAACAGAGGCTCGTCGCCGAAGAGAGCCGGAGCCTGCCTCCCACCCCAGTTCTGCCGCTCTTCGGAGTTCAGCGACATCACCAACTGTGCGAGCCCGAGAGGGGCCTGACGTTCGGACACCACGCTCTCAGCGATGCGGTCGTAGAAACTCAGCACCGCGTTTCGGTCCCTCGGCCGCATCAGGAGGGCCGGCGCGTACGTCAGCCTCGCACCCGCCTCCGGCCCAGCCGGAGGGCGCCAGTTGCTGCTGAACGCCACCGGACGGGGAAGCACCAGGTCCAGCCACTGAGAGAGGCACTCCAGCGCATCCTCGCCCAGCAGGTGGAGAGGCCTCGCGGAGAGCTCCTCGTCGAACGCCGCGGAACGCTCCGGCACCCATCCGTCGTCCGTATCGAGGAAGTCACGGTCCTCGAGGCGCACTGCCCCGTTGCCGGTGAGGCGCACGGTGATCCGCGCGGTCCGCCGGTCCACCTGGGTCTCCACCCGCCGTGAGAGCACGTGCCGGTGAATCGCCCCGCCATTCGGTTCACTCCACGACAACAGGCCCACTGCAAGAACGAGTTCGTACTGGTCGTCCTGCTGTGCCATCTTCTGGTGCCAGTGGTAAATCTTCTCGTAGAGCTCCCGATGCAACCGCTCGGCCCGTTCACGTTCGGCCCACAGGCGCCAGCGCGCGAGCCACGGTCCGTACGCCCGCAGGACCTCCTCGGCGTCCTTCCTCGCAACGGTGGCCTCGCTGTCCTGCCAGCAGTTGTCATCACCCGCCTCCGGAACCCAGGTCCGGTACGGGCCCTCCTCCGAGAGCGGTGGATCGTCGGCATCCGCGTCCTGACACAGCCGCTCGTCGACCCACCCTTCCAGCACGGGCGGAAGTTCCGGTGCCGCAGTCTGCGGGACGTGGTCCAGGACCAGCAACGGACGGTCGTGGTCGGACGGCCTGGGCACCTTCGCCGGCAGGTCGGCCAGCCATAGCGGATTCCAGGAACGTGTGTCCCGGAGCCGCTGATGACTGCTCTGCACGACCTCGCGCAGGAAACCGACCAGCGCAGCGGTCTGGCCGATGACATCCGGATCGCCCGCATGGCGTCGTGGAACGCTCACCATTCTCCCCTCAGTCGGTGACGAACGTTCCAGGGTGAGGGCGGACACCGAGCTCGGAGGAGGGTCATGGGAAGATGGCCGGAAACACACTCGGCAATGACCGGCACACAGTGGGTCATGGGCAACTGGTGGGCCCCGGTCGCGATTCATCATCGAACCCAGTGCCATGCACCGAACGGACGACCTGGAGCGGCGGACGTCCGTTCCGGCGACAGAGACCCCCGCCCTCTCGGGAGCAGCGCGGCGTGTGGTGGGCCCGCGACCGGTGCCCGATCGTGGACATGGTCCAGGAGTGAGTTGACGTCACTTGCTGCAGCAGGGAGAGTGTCGATGCGCAGCGGCAGATAGCCGTTCGGTATGAAGGACTAGGTCCTGTCCGGCCGATCACCATCGCGATGCGTCAATGGGGCGAGATCAGGGCGCGAAGTACCAGCAGTACAGATCGAGGTGCTTCTCCTCACGACTGCTGGCCAGGGCTGACACGCGTTCGAGGAGGTCCACCGCGCTGTCCCGCGAGATCTCATCGTCCGGTTCGGAGGCGGCCGCGGCCCACGTAAGAGCTGTAGCTCGGAGCCGGTCTCTTGCCGCAGCGGCCAGAGCCGTGCACAGCGCCTCCGGGACAGCAAAGACGGTGAACCCGTCATTGGCCATGGGCACCACGTCTCGGAGTGGGCTCTCGGTGCCCGTCAGCTGAGCTTCCCACGTCAGAACCGCGTCATCTGGGCAGATGTCGTCACACGGTACCGCCAGGAAGTCGTGACGATAGCGGGGGCCCACCCGGCGGGCGGACTCATCGTCCCCTGCAAGGAAGAACTCACCAATGCGCACCATCCGTCCTTCTCCAGACTGCAGCATGTCTCAGAGACATCAGGGCACGTCGCCGCCTGGCGCTGGGGACGTGACTGACCTCTGACGTCCAGCCCGACGTGACGTTGCAGCGATAGCTGGCCACTTTGACCGCCGGTTGGCCAGTGACGTGGTGCGAGCGGTCCACCGGGGGGTGCAGGCTCTGCCCGCCGTGCGTTGAGTGGGCTGGGTGGGGCGGGTGGTGTCAGGTGGTGAAGGTCTGGTGGCCGAGGACGCGGAGGAACTCCAGGCGTTCGGCGGCGTCGGTGCCGGGCTGGGGTCTATAGAGGAAGAGGCGGTTGCCGGTGGTGGGGCTGAGGACGACGTCGCATTGCAGATCGAGGCGGCCGACGTGCGCGTGGAGGAGGGTCTTGCGGGCGGAGCGGACGGTGGCGACCTCGCCCAGTTCCCAGATCGTGGAGAACTCCTTGCTGCGTTCGAGCAGGTCGTTGACGAGTTGCTCGCCTGCCGGGTGGGGGCCGTGGCGGAAGACGGCGGCGCGTAGGTCCGCCACGATGACGCGGCCGAGCGCCTCGTGGTCTTCATCGGGATAGAGCCGGCGGCCTTCGGGGTGGGTGAACCAGAGCCAGGCGCCGTTGCCTTCCCGGCCCGGGCGGTTGGCCAGCGGCCCCAGGAGGGCGACGGCTGCGGCGTTCTGCACGATCACCGTGCCGAGCTCGTCGACAATCTGCGCGGGGGTGTCGGTGAGGGCGTCGACGATGTGCATCAGCCCGGGGTCGGCGTAGCCGTCGGTGGCGTGGTGCTGTGGGGGCTGGTAGCCGGCGACGGCGTAGAGGTGGTCGCGTTCGTCGGTGGACAGGCGCAGGGCTCGGGCAAGTGAGCCGATCAGAGCTTCGGAGGGGTTGACTCCGCGCGCCTGTTCGAGGCGTTCGTAGTAGTCGGTGGAGATGTTCGCCAGCATGGCCACTTCCTCACGGCGCAGGCCGGGGGTGCGGCGCCGTCCGCCGGGGATGAGGCCGACGTCGGCGGGGCGCAGGGCCTCGCGGCGGGCCCGCAGGAAGCGGCCCAGCTCTCTGTGGTCGGTCATGATCGGTGCTCCCTGGCGGTACGGCGGGCGCTGCGGAGCGGGTCGGGGCGGTCTCGCAGGCGTTGACAGGACCAGCATGGTTCCTCAGCACCCGGTTATCCACGCACTGCCAGACCGGTGATGAACACACCGTGGATAGCTCCTCTCGCCTGCCGCAGGCTGAAGACAGCCGCCGGGAGATCTCCTCTCGGGCCGGCGTTTTCGCACGTAGACGGCGTTTGCTGCCGTCGAGCACTGCTGAGGAGCCTCATCCCATGGCCAAGTGGACCAGCGCCCGCATCCCCGACCAGAAGGGCCGCACGGCCGTCGTGACCGGGGCCAACAGCGGCCTGGGGTTCGAGACGGCCCGCGAGTTGGCCCGTCACGGGGCCCACGTCGTGATGACCGCCCGTGACCGTACCCGCGGTGACGCCGCCGTGGCGCGGCTCGTGGCCGAGCAGCCGAGGGCGAGCGTCGAGCTGCGCCTGCTGGACCTGTCCGACCTGGACTCGGTGGCCGCCTTCGCACAGAAGCTGCTGGACGACGGCCTGCCGGTGGACGTCCTGGTGAACAACGCGGGCGTCATGTGGCCCCCGCACCGGCTCACACGGCAGGGCTACGAGCTGCAGTTCGCCACCAACCACCTCGGCCACTTCGCACTCACCGGCCTCCTTCTGGACCGGTTGGAGACGTCCGCCGCCCAGGGCCGTGACGCCCGCGTGGTGACGGTCAGCTCCGTCGAGCACCGCGGCGGCACCATCTTCTTCGACGACCTGCACGGCGAACGCGACTACGCCCCGCGCGCCTACTACTCCCAGTCCAAGCTCGCCAACACCCTGTTCGGCCTGGAACTCGACCGGCGCCTGCGTGCGGCGGGATCAACCGTGGCCAGCGTCCTGGCGCATCCGGGCTATGCCAGTACCAACCTGCAGTCCAGCGGCCCGACCGGCTTCCTGCGGTTCTTCTTCTCCAAGATCGCCAATCCGCTGATGGCCCAGCCCGTCGAGAAGGGAGCCTGGAACCAGCTCTACGCGGCCACCGCCCCCGGTCTGAAGGGCGGCCAGTTCATCGGCCCGGACGGCCTGGGCGAGTACCGGGGCCACCCCACCGTCGTCCGGCCGGACAAGGCTGCCCAGGACCTGGGGGTCGCCCGACGCCTGTGGTCGGTCTCGGAGCAGCTCACCCGGGTTCGGTACCCCTTCCACTGACCACCGGTGGGCGCTACCGCGCCCATCGACGATGACATCCGAAAGGCGAAACAGATGACCACGGACAAGCGAGTCCTCGGCCGCCAGGGCCTGATCACCTCGGCCCTGGGGCTGGGCACGATGGGGATGACGATGTTCTACGGCCCCAGCGACCGTGAAGAGAACATCGCCACCATCCGCCGCGCACACGACCTCGGGGTGACCCTGTTCGACACCGCCGAGGTCTACGGCGGTGGCACCGGATCGAACGAGCTGCTGCTCGGTGAGGCCGTCAAGGGCTTCCGCGACGAGGTGGTGCTGGCCACCAAGTTCGGCTACGACCTCGCCAACCCCGGCGGTCTCAACAGCCGGCCGGACAACATCCGCAAGGTCGCCGACAACAGCCTGCGCTACCTCGGCACCGATCACATCGACGTCCTCTACCAGCACCGCGTCGACCCGGACGTGCCGATCGAGGAGGTCGCCGGGACGGTGAAGGAGCTGATCGAGGCGGGCAAGGTCCGCTACTTGGGTCTGTCCGAGGCCGGACCCGAGACCATCCGCCGCGCCCACGCCGTGCAGCCGGTCTCGGTCCTGCAGACCGAGTACTCCGTCTTCGAGCGGCACGTCGAGGACACCGTCCTGCCGGTCGTGCGTGAGCTCGGGATCGGGTTCGTGCCCTATGCCCCGCTGGGACGCGGCTTCCTCACCGGAGCGATGAAGCCGGCCGACCAGTACAGCACGGACGACTGGCGCCGACTCGACCCGCGCTGGCAGGGCGAGAACTTCCACGCCAACGCCCAAGCCGTCGCAGCCCTCACCGAGCTTGCCTCGTCCAAGGGCATCACCACCGCCCAGCTCGCCCTTGCCTGGCTGCTCGCGCAGGGCGACGACATCGTGCCCATCCCCGGCACGCGCAGCCCCGAGCGCCTGGCGGAGAACCTCGGCGCCACCGGCGTCACGCTCACCGGCCACGACCTCGCCCGGATCAAGGAGATCCTGCCGAACGGCGCCTTCGGCGACCGCTACGCAGCCCCCTTCATGCCCAAGGGTTGACACCAGCCGTGGCCTGACAGCCGCGGCCGGGCGCCGCGTCCACGCGCGGCGCCCGGCGTCCGGGGGCTTCAGCCGGCTGGCCTGCCGAACAGGGGCTCTTCCGCTTCGAGCCGGCGGGCACTTTCGTGGATGAGGGTGCGGAACCAGCGGTGGCCGGTGTCATGGGTGTGGACAGGGTCCCACCACAGGGCCTCGTTGATCGGCCCGGCGTCGAAGGGGCAAGGGAGCACGCGCAGGGTCGGCGGGAGGGGTCCGGCGGTGGTCAGACGTCGCTGGATGACGGCGACGCGGTCGGTGCCGGCGACGTACAGGGGCAGGGCCAGGAAGCTGTCGGTGACGGCTTCAGGCTTGAGCTGGAGGCCGCTTTCGGCGAGGCGGTGCAGCATGAAGCGGGAGTCGCGCGGCTCGAACTGCCCCAGCACCCACCGCAGTCCACCAATGTTGTCCGCACCGGGCACGGCGCGGGTGAGTGGGTGGTGCTGGTCGGCGATGACGACCCATTCGTCGGCGAAGAGCGCCAGGCTCGGCAGTCCGCTCACGCCGCTGTCCCGGGGCGCGATCAGCCCGTCCACCGCGCAGGCGCCCGCTTCCCTATACATGGCTTCTGGGGTGCCGAACTGGCGGAACCGCAGCCGGGCATGCGGTGCCCGCTCCTGGAAGGCAGTCAGGAGCCGCGGGCCGAGGACGGCCATGGCGTAGTCGGAGACGTGGAGGGTGAACTCCCGCTCGGTGGTGGCGGGGTCGAAGTGGGCCTTGGTGCTGAAGAGCCGGTCGGAGAGCTGCAGGACGCTGCCGGTCTGCTCCTGCAGCTGTTGCGCGAGCGGGGTGAGGCGGTAGCGGTTGCCCTCGCGTACGAGCAGGTCATCCCCGAAATGTCGGCGCAGGCGCGCCAGCATGGCGCTGGCCGCCGGCTGGCTGACGCCGATCCGCTCGGCCGCGCGGCTGACGTGCCGTTCTTCGAGCAGTGCCTGCAGGGCGACGAGCAGGTTGAGATCAGGACGAGCCACCCTCGAAGGTTATCAACCTGGGTGATAAATCCATATGGATCATTGATTTCCTTTATGACTGATCCGGCAGGAAGACTCGGTGGCATGAACCAGTACGAACCGAGCCTCGCGCTCACCAACGCCCTGCTGATCGACGGCACCGGCGGACCCGTGATCGACGGAGCGACCGTCGTCGTCTCCGGCAGCCGGATCGCCGCCGCCGGGACCGACGTACTGGTCTCTCCCCACGCGAGGGTGGTCGACCTGGCGGGCAAGGCGCTCCTCCCGGGGCTGATCGACGCCCATGTCCACCTGGGGGGACTGGGCTTCCGCAGCACGCCGCCGTTCGGCGGCCGGGCCGCCACCGACGACTACGCCGCCGCCCGCGAGGGCGCCTTGCGGTACGGGGTCACCACCCAGCGCAGCCTTGGCGACTTCCTCCACGACAGCATCGCCGTGCGGGACGGCATCGAGAGCGGCACCCTGGCCGGGGCGCGCGTCGTGACCAGCGGGCCGAGCTTCCAGGTCGAGGGCGGCCACCCCAACGCCACCGTCTGGGGCAGCGAGCCGGCAGCCGTACGGGAAGGCGCCCGCATGCCGAAGTCCGCCGAAGAAGCGGAGCGCATGGTCGGGGAGCTCGCCGCCACGGGCGTCGACCTCGTCAAGATCATCATCTCGAACAACGCGATATTCGGCCCGGCCCGGCCCGAGCTGAAGATGCCCTGGCACCTCACCGACGCCATCGTCGATGCCGCCCACGCCCACGGGCTTCGGGTCGCCGCCCACACCGAGACCGTCGAGGACGCCAGGGCCGCGGTCGAGCGCGGCGTCGACGACATCGAGCACCTGGTGCTGCGCGCGCAGGAACCGCAGGACGAGGCCGCTGCCGAGGAGCTGTTCGCCCTCATGGCCGACCGCGGCACCTACCTCGTGCCCACCATGGTGGCCCACCAGTTCGAGGCGAGCGCGGACGGCGACGCCCGCACCCTGCGCTACGGCAACCACCTCATCCGCCGCGCGTACGAGGCCGGCGTGCGGCTCGGGGTCGGCTCGGACGCGCACTCCCCGGGGCTGCACGGCTGGAAGCTGCGCGATGAGCTGGTGATGATGGTCCACGACCAGGGCATCCCGGCCCCGGCGGCGCTGTCCATGGCGACGAGGACCAATGCCGAGCTGCTCGGCATCGCCGACCGCCTGGGCACCGTCGAGCCGGGCAAGTTCGCCGACCTGCTGATCGTCTCCGGCAATCCGGCTCAGGACATCACGGCCATCGGCCACATCCACCAGGTGATCCGCGACGGCCGGGTCGTCTTCAAGGGCGCGGGGGCGTGAGCGCGTGACGAAGATCGACGTCCATCACCACTTCCTGCCCGACTTCTACCGCCAGGCACTGATCGACAACGGGCACTCGCGCCCCGACGGCATCTGGGGCATCCCCGACTGGGACGAGACCTCCGCCCTTCGGATGCTCGACGAAGCCGGGATCACCAAGGCGTACCTGTCCGTCTCTTCGCCCGGAGTCCACTTCGGCGACGCGGCCGCGGCCCGCGCTCTGGCCCGGCGGGTCAACGAGGAGGCCGCGCGGCTCGCGCGCGCCCACCCGGGCCGGTTCGCCTTCTTCGCCTCGACGCCCCTGCCCGACATCCACGGAGCCCTGACGGAGATCGCGTACGCCTTCGACGAGTTCGGCGCCGACGGCGTGCTCTTCGAGACCAACTGAGGCGGCCTGCCGGATCTCGGGGAAGGCACCGGTCAGGTCGGCGCCACGGCGCGAGCGCAACACCACCACATCGCCATCGTGGGTTTCGAGTTGGCATCGGTAGCCGTCCCATTTCGGTTCGGCCGCGTGCCGCGCGGGCAACTCGGGGTCGCTCACGGCCGCGGTCAGCATCGGCTCCGGCAAGGACCATCTCACCACCGAGTCGTCCCCGGCCGGATGGGGACGATGGTGGCGGAGCGTGCGGCCATCTGCTCCCGCAGGGCGGCGTTCTCGGTCAGCAGCGTCGCGATCACGGTGGCCGCCGCGTCGACCTGGCCCTGGAGCGCGCGGCGCTCCTCGGCGCCCATACGCACTCTGCGCCGCAGATCGGTGACCTCCTCGTCCCGGCGGCGCTGGTGAACGGCTGCCGGGCTGCTGCTCGCGCGGGCATCCCACTCGGCGAGGACGGCGGTGGCCCGGTTCATCGTGGCCCTGCTGACGGCGGCCTCGCGTCAGAGGTTGTTCTTCGTCAGGTTGCCGTCGGTGCGCTCGGGCCGGCCCGCGAAGAGCCGCTCCATCGCCTCTCGCAGGGCATGCTCGGTCCGGTGGGTGACGGTCACCGCTCTGTCCTCCTGATCACGACGTCGACCTCGTGGAGCTGGGCGTCCAGGTGGGCCCGCCGCCCTGGGGCGATGCCGGGGGCGTCGCGCAGACGGGTAAGGGAGGCGTGCTCGGCCTTCCAGATCGGCAGGTGTTCCGGGGCGATGACGCTGTTGGCGCACCGGGAGGGCTGGCAGCGGTCGATCAGCGGGCCGCGGTGACCGTCGGGGACGATGGCGTCCTCGATGCACTTGGCGCCGGTGGGGTCGTCGTCGTTCATGGTGCAGTGGTTCAGCTTGCCGAAGCGCACCGAGATCCGGGTGCGGCGCAGGAGGTCGTGTTCGACGCGGGCGTCGCCGCGCTGGGCGGCCGCGGTGGAGCGGAGCTGGTCGGCCTGGTGGCGCACGGCCGCGAAGGCCTGGCGCATGCGGTCGGCGCCGGGGCCGTAGCCGATGGTCTCGCCCCGGGTGTCGGCGTCGAAGAGGTCTTTGAGGCGTTGGAAGCGGCGTTCGGCGATCGCGTGGGTGAGGTGGCGGGCCCACTTGGGGTCGTGGTCCATGTAGGCCTGGGTGGTGCGGTTGGCCAGGGCCCGGGCGGCGACGTGCTTGAGCTGCATGCCGACCGCGATCTCGGATCCGGGGTGGTCCCGGGTGAGCATGGCCATGGTCCGGCGGAACATGTGCGGGGTGACGTGTTCGTCCGGGATCTCGGGCAGGCCGGTGATGTGCCGGAGTTCGTTGACGTGCAGGCGGAAGCGCGTGGGGACGTGGCCGCTGAGGAAGCCTTCGGTCTCGTGGCGAGGCGAGCCGAAGGCGAGGTGCCGGTGCCGGGACAGCTGGGAGGCGACGTCGATGGCCTGGGCGACCGGTTCGGTGATCCACCAGTGCTTGACCGGCAGGTCCGGGTCGAGCTTCTCCTTGACTGACTTCACCGCCGGGCTGCCGAAGTGCTCGACCACCGCGCCCCTGGTGATCTCCCGGATCTCGCAGTCGCGCATCATCGACAGCGCGGCAGTGAACAGGTAGCACGCGTCCCGCAGGGCGACGGCCTCCCAGCGCAGGGTGCGGGGTGTGAGGCCCTGGTGCCACGGGCCGGTGCCGCCGCCTGGCCGGTGGACGATGGCCGTCTCGGCCAGGAGGCCGAATTGGGTACGGCCGGCGGCGACGAGTCTCTCGACCGCCGCCCTGCGGGCCCTGCCCGGCGCGCTGCCGGGCGAGAACGCGTGAGCCCGGCGCACGGAGAGGCCGGCCATGTAGCCGAGCAGGCTCCAGTAGACGGAACCGTCGGGATGCAGCGGGACCCGGCTGGCGGGATCGGCCAGCCAGGCGTGGATGAGCCGGTCGGCCTCCTCCATCGGCACCGGGCGGGCCTGGTCCCGCAGGCGCCGCCACAGCGCGGAGGCCCGCAGGATGTCCGGCGCGAACACGTCGATGTAGGTCCAGGCCGCCTTCACCAGCGGGAACCATGTCTCGGGGCTGATCACCGGGGTGCGCAACGGGACGACAACGGGGACCTTCGCCACGGCGTTGGGGCTCTTGCCGGGCCAGGGGTCGCGCGGGAGCCCTCCGCAGGCCAGCGCGCCGCGCAGCCGGTGCAGGGCCTTGATGACGTGGATGTGGCCGAGCACGCTCAGGGCGTCGCCGCTGTCGCAGCGGTGGTCGACGTAGTCCTGGAAGTCCTGGTCGGCCCACTGGGCGGGATGCTGCGGAAGGGCGCGGTCGGCGGCGAACACGGCGAGGGCCCGCAGGTGGCCGATGCGCCCGACGACGGTCAGCGGCGAGTGCGGGGTGGGCTTGAGGTGGATGCGGCGTTCCAGCAGGTTCGGGTGCCGGGGGTTGAACCAGATCATGGCCAGCTCCCGGGCCAGCAGGTTCCACTCACCGTCCAGGCCCCGCAGCAGCACCCGCATCGCGGCCCCGGGACGGTTCGGGGCCTTGCGCAGGACGCCGTTGAAGTCCCAGCAGGCGCGGTCGCCGAAGCGCGGCGAGACGGCACCGGGCAGCAGCGGGTTCGACTGGATGACCGGCTCGTCGTCCCGGAAGATCGACAGGCCGTCGGGCAGGGGCAGGATCGTGGTCACGCGTCGAACTCCACGTGGGCGGCCAGCGGCAGCTGCAGGACCAGGTCCTGTTCGGCGATCTGCTGACGGGCGAGCGCGATCTCCGCGTCGGTGCGGGCCCCGATCGCCTCGGCGACGTTCACCCGGCTCTGGCCCCACAGCGCGTGGAAGTGAGGCGGAGACAGGCGCAGGCGCAGGCGCAGGCGTTCCAGGTGGTCGGTGAACAGCAGCAGCTGGGGCAGGTTGGAGGGCAGGACGAAGGCGTTGCGGCACTCCAGGCAGCGCGACCGGGCAGAGCTGGCCGGGGCGGCCGTAGGGGGAGTCGAGCGGGTTCCTGCAGCTGGAGACGCCCATGTCGAGCTGGCCGGCCCGTAGCTCCTCGACCTGCTCGACCGTCAGACCCAGCGCCTCGGCCGCCCCGTCCTGGCTGAGGGACTTCTCCGCCTTCGGCGAGAGTACGACCGGTCCGTCCAGGGCCTGGCGCAGCCAGTGCTTCTGGGCGGAGGTGATGACGTTGCCGGCGATCACCCGCAGGGTGGTGCCGTGCGCGTAGTGCCGGCGAAAGGTCTCCACCGAGTGGTCGTCGGCGATGTCGCTGACTCGGCCCTTGAACGCGATGGCCTTCTCGACCTTCGTCGACTTCCTCAGGCGCCGGATGTCCGGCGTGCCGTCGACCGTGATGCCGTGCTGGTCGAGCCAGTCGCTGAACGAGGCGCCGCGTCGGCGGTTCATACGGGAGACGAACAGCGTCCGGCCGTGCGTGGAAGCCCGCAGGAAGAGCGGGACCGGGGCGATCGCAGCCCGCTCGGCGAGCGGGCGGTTCAGCTCCAGCATCAACAGGGCGATCCGTCCGGCGTCCATCCGCACCGCGCCGGGGTGCAGCACGGGCTCCGGCGGGGCGGGCGCCGTGCTGAACGCCTGGCGTGTGCGGGCGTGGGCCCGGTTCTTCCCGACGTCGATCAGGACACTGCGGGTCCGAACTCGACGTCGTCCTCGGTCAGGTTGATGACCTCGTCGGGGGCGCGGCCGGTGGCGGCCATGAGCGCGATCCGGAACGGCTGGAGGTCGGGCGGGGTGAGGAACAGCTGACGGATCAGGTAACGGCAGACGCTCGTGATGCCCGCGCTCGCGGGGAAGCCCGCCCCCAGGACCGGGTCACGCAGCGAGGCCGGCATCTTCTGCCAGCGTGGTAGACGCGCGCTGATCTGCTCGACCGACCAGGCGTCGTTGACGACGGCCCACAACAGGTTCGGGATGCTCGTCCAGCCGCCGTCGGCCGGATCGGCGCCGGTGGCCGCGAGCGCCCGACCGGCCCTGATCCGGGCGGCGATCGCCAGGCAGTCCGCCCAGGCCGCGTTCACCATCTTCTTCTTGTCGGCGCGGGTGAACTCGTCCAGTTCCTGGTCCTGGCCCCGGCGGATCCCGAGGTCGCCGGCGACCCAGCCGTGCAGCCTGGGCGCGACCGGACGGCCCGGGTGCTGCATGCGGCGGCCCACCAGGATCCGGACCCGCCCGGCCAGCCAGGCCGGAATCCGCGATCCGGTCGTGTGCCGGGCGGGCAGCAGGCGGATCCACTCGGTCACCGCGTGGTGTAGGTTCGGGTCCTCGTGGGCCAGCGACGCGGCGTGGGCGGTCGGCAGCGTCTCGTCGACGTGCCGGCAGAAGTCCACGATCGCCTGCCGGTAGTGCCGGCACGTACCGGCGCTGTGCCCGGCCGCGGCCGCCAGCTCCACCCACTCGTCCGCCAGCTCGGCGGCCAGTCCCGAACAGCGGAACCAGCCCGGATCGACGGTCGCCGAGGCCGGCTGCCTGTTCGACTCCAGCGCCGTGACCACCCTGGGGCCGATCCGGGCCGGCTCCGGGGTCCGGCTCCTGGGAACCTTGTCGATCTCGGTGTACTCACCCCTGCGCGGCATGCGCGTACTCCTCCAGGCCAAGGACGTGACGGGCGATCGTGATGTAGGAGGCGCCGCCGGCCGCGGTCCACTCGCGGAAGGCGTCGTCGACCTCCCGCATCGGGTCCTTCAGATAGCGGACGTACCGGTAGGTGGTGGCCGGCGTCGCGTGGCCGAGCCGGTGCTGAACGATCAGCAGCGGGTTGCCGGTCATGTGGTCCAGCAGCGTGGCCATCGGCAGCTGCTGGTCGGCGGCGTCGTTCAGGGCCTGCCGGGTGAGGAAGATCAGCAGCCGTAGCGCGAAGGTGTGCCGCCAGTCGTGGAAGACCCAGCAGCGGCGCGGCATCACCGGCGCCCGCTCGTGCCCGGCCCAGGCCTTCATCCGCTCCCAGGCCTGCCAGCGGACCCGGTCCCACCCGGAGGGGGTGAGCATCAGAGCGCCCCGGCCGACAAACAGCGCCAGCGGGTCCAGGCCTCCGCCGGTCTCCCGCACGGTGATCCGCCGCAGGTCCGGCGGCATGTCCTTGACCGTGCGCACGACGGTCACGCCGTCGAGCACCCCGCGGACCCGGGCGCCGTCCGCCTCCTGCGGCGCCGCAGACTCCGCTGGGCGGCGGCCACGATCTCCGGCCGCTCGATCATCAGGTAGGGGCCGAGGAGCTCCATCGCCCCGGCCGGGACGTACACCGAGCGCGGACGCCGGCCCTTCGCGCACCGCGCCAAGTCGACATCCCAGGTCACCGGACGGCGGCCCGACTCCAGGCCGAGTTCGGGCAGCAGCAGCGTCGACCACTCCTGGATCCGCATGCCGGTCATCAGGGCCAGTTCACAGGCCGCGCGGTTGCGGTGCGGCCGGCAGCCCCGGAACGAGGCGTCCAGCCCGGCGTCCGGCCCAAGGCCCCCGAACCCGACGTCCCGGCAGAAGAGATACTGCTCCAGCTCCATGTGCCGGACCCGGACGTCCTGCGCGATCCCACTGTCCAGCGACATGCTGCCCCGCACCGGCCGCCAGGGCTTCGAGGCCACGTAGCCGACGTCGACCAGGTAGTCGTAGAGCCGTCCGATCGCCGCCGAGTCCCGGTCCCAGGTCGAGTCCCCGACAGTGTGCAGGCCCTCCGTGCGGCGCCAGGACTCGAAATCCCTGATGTCGTACTCG
Organism: Kitasatospora sp. NPDC093550; assembly: GCF_044764985.1. Lineage (NCBI taxonomy): Bacteria > Bacillati > Actinomycetota > Actinomycetes > Kitasatosporales > Streptomycetaceae > Kitasatospora > Kitasatospora sp. NPDC093550. The sequence goes on along the minus strand of NZ_JBIWJF010000010.1, from coordinate 258,567 downwards.
GTCGCGGTCCGCAGGTCCTCCTGCCGCTTGAGCAGGAAGTTGATCAACAGGAGGACGGTGTGCGCATAGGCCTTCATGGACTTCGGGTCCATGCGCTCCATGGCGAGCGTCCGGAACCACGACGACACCGGCTCCACCGGGCGCATCGACCGGTCCAGCAGGATCGGTGTCCCTGAATCAACTCGGCGGCGGTCGAACAGCTCCCGTACGCGCTCGTGCCCGAGCCCCGCGACGTCCCCTACCTTCAGGGCCCTTCGCTGGTCGGCGAAGAAGAGGTACAACCGGCCTCCGAGTGTTCACCCCCACCCAGATGACCAGCAGCTTCACGGACTAACGCCGCATCAGCAAGCAACCCGCATGAGACACATTTTCGTGTCTGGAGAACCGCCGATCTTTGCATCACCCAGGCCCACGAACTCCGTCGAGCGACTGCTATCGGAAGGGCCCTGGGGCGTTTCCGGGTGGCCGTGTGACCATCACCGGTCGTGGCCGTTGGTCCGGGCATGGGGCGGGGTGATCTGACGGATGCCGAGTGGGAACGGCTGCGACACTTCCTGCCGGCCAGCAACGGGCGTTGCGGTCGGTGGCGGGACCATCGGCAGGTGATCGACGGGATCTTGCATCGGGTTCGGACCGGTGTGCACTGGCGTGACCTGCCCGAGCGATTCGGGCCGTGGAAGACGGTCTACGAGCGCCACCGACGGTGGTCGGCCGACGGGACCTGGGACCGCCTGCTCCAGCGGGTCCAGGCGGAAGCGGACGCCGCTGGCGACATCGACTGGGACATCTCCGTCGACTCCACCATCGTGCGGGCACACCAGCACGCGGCCGGAGCCCGCACCGATCTGCCACCAGCCCTGGCCTCAAAGGGGGGTGGGTCAGCAGAGCACCAGGACGAGACACTGTGGAAGAGCCTCGTCGCCCGCCTGGAGGAGGCGGTGCGGGCGGCGAGGGCTTAGGCCGGTCGCGCGGAGGGTTCACCACCAAGGTCCACCTGAGTGCGGATGGCCGTTGCCGCCCGCTGTCCCTGGTTGTCACCCCTGGCCAGCGGGCGGACTGCACCCAGTTCGAGGCTGTGCTGGAGAAGATCCGCGTCCCCCGGACCGGAGCTGGCCGGCCTCGAATGAAGCCGACAAGCGTGGCCTGCGACAAGGCATACAGCAACGGGCCGTGTCGTGACTATCTGCGTAGGCGCGGCATTCGGCACACCATCCCGGAGAAGACCGACAACCAGGCTACCCGTCTGCGCAGGGGATCGCGCGGCGGGCGGCCGCCAGCCTTCAACGAGGAGCGGTAAAACAAGCGCAACACCATCGAACGGGCCATCAACAGACTCAAGCAGGCCCGAGCGGTCGCAACCCGATACGACAAACGCGGCTACATCTACCTCGGCACCATCACCGCAGCAACCTCGGTCATCTGGCTCCGGACGTGATCGACCGGACAAGCTCTAGCCAGTCATCCCTGGCCGGTTGCATGAGGATGACCCGGGCGGCAGCGCAGAGCAGAGTGGTTCCAGTGCTGCCGCTGGCTGATCGCACCCGGTCGGCGATCCGTCGAAGGGCCTCCGCAAGTCGGCAGCAGGCCTTCCGGCAAACTGCAGACATCTCAGGATCTCCACGGCGACGCCTCGGAAGCCCTTCCTCCGGCCGGCCAGAACCTCGACATATTCGGTGAAGCGTAGGAGGCCTTGGGGGTGCGGACCTGGGCGTCGAAGTCGACGCATTACGCAGTAGGCCGGACCAGGAAGACTTGGTCGACGCGCTGGCCCCGACGGCTGGCCCGGCAAAGGCGCTGCACGACGACGGATTCCCACCGGCTCGCTGACCTCTCGGCCGCTAACGAGAGGCCGGCGGGCCTTTGCCCGGTGCCCGCTACCGCGCGTGCGTGGCCCGGGTGGCCCATCGGGCTACTGCAAGGAGCCTCCTGGCACCGAGACCCTTCCGGCTGGACACGCGAGGTGAGGTCCTGAACTCGCAAGGCATCCCTGCGCAACGGCCCGCAGCTGAACTATTGGGGACGGGCTACGGACTCGTCGAACACCCTGTCCTCTGCCTGAGTCCGAGGCTCAGCTGCTGCGGGCCGAGCCGTCCGAATGGCCTCTCGGCTGTTGCCGGGCGGCCATCCACTCCGCAGCGACCCGCAGCCAACTACTCTGAGGGATAGACGCGGTGGGTGGCAATCAGGTCGCGGTACCAGGCGTACGAGGCCCTCGGGGTGCGCCGCTGCGTCGCGAAGTCGACGTGGACGAGGCCGAAGCGCTGGTGGTACCCCTCGGCCCATTCGAAGTTGTCGAGGAGGGACCAGGTGTAGTAGCCGCGGACGTCGACGCCCTCGGCGGCGGCGCGGGCGAGGGCGTCGAGGTGGGCGGCGAGGTAGTCGATGCGGGGCTGGTCGGGGTCGGTGGACTCGGTGACGGAGCAGCCGTTCTCGGTGATGGTGAGGGGTGGGAGGGCCTTGCCGTAGGTGTCGCGGAGGCCGAGGAGGAGCCGGTGGAGGGCGTCGGGGACGACGGGCCAGCCGAAGGCGGTGTGGGGGACGTCGGGGATGTCGACGAGGTCGAAGGGGAGGGCCGGGTCGGTGGGGGCGGCGACGCGGGTGGGGTTGTAGAAGTTGACGCCGAGGCCGTCGAGGCCGGGGGTGTGGATGAGGTCGAGGTCGTCGTCCCGCACGGCACCGTAGATGTCGTCGGGGACGCCGAGGGCGGAGAGGTCGGGGTAGTGGCCGAGAAGGACGGGGTCGGTGAACAGCCGGTTGTGCAGGGCGTCGTAGGCGGCGACGGCAGCTGCGTCGGCGGGTGAGGGCGAGGCCGGCTCGACCGGGGTGAGGTTGTTGGAGAGCATCACCTCCAGGCCGCGTTCGTGGAGCAGCGAGGCGGCCAACCCGTGGGCGAGGAGCTGGTGGTGGGCGGCCGGGAGGGCCTCGAACATCAGGGCGCGGCCGGGGGCGTGGGTGCCCAGGGCGTAGCCGAACACGGTGTGGACGAAGGGCTCGTTGAGGGTGATCCAGGCGGGAACGCGGTCGCCCAGGCGGTCGGCCACGACCGTCGCGTACTCGGCGAAGCGGTACGCGGTGTCGCGGTTGAGCCAGCCGCCCTCGTCCTCCAGCGCCTGCGGGAGGTCCCAGTGGAAGAGGGTGGGCAGCGGGGTGATGCCCGCCTCCAGCAAGCCGTCCACCAGGCGGTCGTAGAAGGCGAGGCCGGCGGGGTTGAGCGCCCCCGTGCCGGTGGGGAGCACGCGGGGCCAGGCGATCGAGAAGCGGTACCCGTCCAGGCCGAGCCCGCGCATCAGCTCGATGTCCTCGGCGAAGCGGTGGTAGTGGTCGCAGGCCTCCTCCCCCGTGTGCCCGTCCCGGACGGCGCCGGGGCGCGCGCAGAACGTGTCCCAGACGGACGGCCCGCGGCCGTCCTCCGCCACCGCCCCCTCGATCTGGTAGGCAGCGGTGGCGACACCCCAGCGGAACCCCGTCGGCAGGTCGAAACGGTCCGGCATGACAGCCTCCTGACGAGAATATGAGGAGTCCTCATGTTATCGGCGCCATGCCGGAACACCAGAGGGCCGCCGGCTGCCGGCGCGAGATCGCCGAGCGCCTGCCGGATCCCTCGTTCCACGCCTTCCAGGGACTTCGCCGGGCCTCCGTCCCCCTGACGGGCCGTCGTCCGAGCTCATGCTCGATCTGCTAGTCCGACTCGGCGTTCCCCTCCGCGGCGGCCTGCTCCTCGGCGGCGACGGCCTGCTCGTCCTCGACAGCCCGGCGCACCTTCGCGGAGTCCCCCGAGGCGAGGCCGTCCTTGATGTCCCGCTGGTCCGCGGCGATCCGGCGCTCGGTGTCGCGCTCCGCGGCGGTGTCCGGATCGGCCTCCCGCAGACGCTCCTCCGCCTGCTCGATCTGCCGGGCCAGATCGTCGTCCCCCGCGGCGGCCGGCTGGGCGTCGGCCACGGCGTACCGGGCCGTCAGGTCGCCGGCCAGGGCGGGCGTGGCCCACAGGGCCACAGCCGCGAAAGTCGACGCAGCGGCCACGGACAGCCTGGCGACGAGCATGCCGGTCATACGAGGTCTCCTTCGTTCGGGACGCGATGATCACGTCGCTCGCCCCCATCACGACCTGCGGCCGTCCGCGGTTCGACGACCGGATAGGACGAACATCACGTCGCCTCGGGTGAACCGAACAGCGCACGGCCCCGCACACGCTCCCACGCACCGCGCGTGGCTCTGCACCTACCTGACCAGCAGATGCAGTGAGGACGGTGACGCCGGCGGCCAGGCTTCATCAGCTGGTCCTCGGTCCTCTCCCCTGGGCTCGTGCCTGCTTCGGCTCGGAGTCTGGGAGGACCGCCGACGGCCCGAGGGGGGCGGGCCGTCGGCGGGGTGTTGCGGGGGGGCGGGTCAGGAGGCGGGCATCAGGACGGTGTCGACGATGTAGACGGTGGCGTTGGCGGTCTGCACGTTGCCGCACAGCACCTTCGCGTCGGTGTTGACGGTGAAGTCGGGCGTGGTGCCGGTGACGGTGAGGTTGTCGGTCTCCAGGGTCTTGTGGGCGCCGGTGAGCGCGGCCGGCGCGAGGCGCTGCGGGACGACGTGGTAGGTGAGGATCTTGGTGAGCTTGTCCTTGTCGGCGAGGACGGCGTCCAGGGTGGCCTTGGGGATCTTGTTGAAGGCGTCGTTGGTGGGCGCGAAGACGGTGACGTTCTGCGCGGAGTTGAGGGTGTCGACCAGGCCCGCCTGCTTGACCGCGGTCACCAGGGTGGACAGCAGGGGGTTGTTGGAGGCGGCGGTGGCGACCGGGTCCTTGGCCATGCCCGCGAAGGAGCCGGCGCCGTCCTTGGGCACGGCCGCGCAGGCCGTGCCGAACGGCTGGTCACCGCTCGTCGCCGCGCCGGAAGGCGTCGCGGTGCCGGTGGCCGCGGCCGGGGCGGCGGGGGCCTTGGACTCGGCCGACGTCGAGGAACCGCTGCTGCTGCAGGCTCCCAGGCTGACGGCGAGTGCGGTGGCGGTGAGCAGGGCGGCGACGGTGTTGCGGCGGCGGAGGGTGAGGGACATGGGACGGATCTCCTTGTGCGGTGGTGACGGCCCGCCCGGCGGGCGGACCGCGCCGGGCGCTGTGCCCGGCGGCGAGGGTGGATGGGGGCTCAGGTGACGGTGACGACGGTGCTGTGCCAGCCGGTGGCGCCCGCCGGGTAGGGGGCGGCGCGGTTCTCGGTCTGGACGGCGCCGGCGGCGTCGGTGGCGCGGACCTCGATGCGGTGGGTCCCGGGGGTGGCCCCGGCCCAGGTGTGGGTCCACTGCCGCCACAGGTCCGGTCCGCCGTCCGCGGCGAGCACGGCCTGCTGCCAGGGGCCGCCGTCGACGCGGACCTCGACGGCGGCGATGCCGCGGTGGGTCGCCCACGCGGTCCCGGCCACGGTCACGTCCCCGGCGGGCACCCGCGCGAACGGGGCGGGCACGTCGATCCGCGAGGCGGTGCGCACCGTGCCGGTGCGGTCCCAGCCCCGCCGGACCCAGTACGGGTCGTACCCGGCGAACGTCGTGACGTCCAGGTCGACGAGCCACTTGGTGGCGGAGGTGTAGCCGTGGAAACCGGGGACGACGCTGCGGCACGGGAAGCCGTGCGCGACGGGCAGGGCCTCGCCGTTCATCGCGACCGCCAGCAACGCCCGACGCCCGTCGAGGACGGATTCGAGCGGAGTGCCGATGGTCATGCCGTCCTGGGAGCGGCCGACGAGCTGGTCCGCAGCGGGACGGACGCCGGCGCGGCGCAGCAGGGCCGGAAGGGAGACGCCGAGCCAGCGGGTGGTGCCGACGTAGGGGCCGCCGACCTCGTTGGACACGCAGGTCAGCGTGTGGTCGAGCTCTTCCAGGGGTTCGCGCAGCAGGTCGTCGAAAGTGAGGAGCAGGGGGTGGTCGACCAGGCCGCGGATGCGGAGCGTCCAGCGCCTCGGGTCGATGCGGGGAAGGGTGAGCGCGGTGTCCACGCGGTAGAAGTCCGCGTTCGGGGTGACGAACGGCGACAGGCCGGGCACGTTCGGGTGGACCGCTGCGGGCAGTGGCGGCAGCGGCCGGGCGGCCGGGGGGATCCGCACCGCGGCCCGGGCGGCGCCGATGTCGTAGCGGGCGTCGGACAGCGCGCGGCCGCCGAAGCCGGCGAAGGCTCCGAGGGCGATCGCCCCACCGGTGGCGGCCAGGACGGCGCGCCGGCTGGAGCCCGGCGCCTCGTCGGCATGGTCCTCGTCCGCATGGTCCTCGTCGGCATGGTCCTCTTGGGCGTCTTCCTCGTGGGCGTGTTCCTCGTCTTCCCGGTCCTGCTCCGGTTCCTGACCGGGCGCGCCCGGAACCGTCGCCCGGTCGGTGGCGCGCAGCATGCGGGCCAGAGCGAGGACGGTGACGGCCCCCACCAGACCGGCGGCCAGGGCGGGCGCGACGTCCGCGGCACCCGCTGCGGGCCGGAAGAGGGCGGCCCAGGCGCCGATGAGGCCGAAGGCGGCGAAGACGGCCGCGCCGTACCCGGGGCGGCGGGCGGCCAGCAGGCCCGCGAGCGCGGCGAGCAGGGCCATCGTCAGGTAGATCCCGCCCAGCAGCACCGGCTTGTCGTCCGTGCCGAAGGTGCGGACGGCGTACTCCTTGAGCGGAGTCGGCGTCAGGTCGATGGCCGCTGAGCCGACCGCGATGACCGGCGCGCTGTCGGGTCCGGTGAAGGCGGCGACCAGTTCACCGGCACCGACCGCGACCGCCGCCGCGGCCCATCCGGTGGCGGTGGCCGTGCCGGCCCGAAGAATCCGCTCCAGGAGAGGGCCGGGCCGCTGCGGCAGCTGGTCTGCGTCGTTGGTCACACCCCGTATTCGGGATACGTCCGGCCCCGGATGGGTGGAAGTTTCGGCGGACGTGTCGACCCGCTCGAGCGGCGGCTCCCGAGGGCCGTGGCGCATCCGGCAGGGGCGTCGTCAGCCCGCACGGTGACGGCGAGACGTGTCCGGCGGTCGCGAGGCAGGTTCGCGGAACGGGGTGCCCCACACCGGCGGTCCGGGGTCCCGGTCGCGCAGTGGGTGCCGGGCCGCGGTCACGGCCGTGTCCGGCCGAAAGGCCGCCACGGGCGGGCGCGGGCGACCGAAGGGCCGGGCCGTTCAGTCGGCGCGCAGGGCACGTTCGGTGATGTTCCGGGCCATGCCCCCGAACACCACGGTGTGGAAGGGTGCGACGGCCCACCAGTAGGCGTGCCCGGCCAGGCCGTGCGGGTGGAACAGGGCGCGCTGCCGGTAGCAGGCTCCGCGCCGGCCGTCCGGTGTGACGGAGAGTTCGAGCCAGGCCAGGCCGGGCAGGCGCATCTCGGCACGCAGCCGGAGCAGCCGGCCGGGCTCGATCTCCTCGACGCGCCAGAAGTCGAGGGAGTCGCCGACCCGGAGACGGGCGGGGTCGCGGCGTCCCCGGCGCAGGCCCACGCCTCCGACGAGGCGGTCGAGCCAGCCGCGCAGGGCCCAGGCCAGCGGGAACGAGTACCAGCCGTTGTCGCCGCCGATGCCTTCGATCACCCGCCAGACGGCGGCCGGTGAGGCGGGCACGGTGCGTTGCCGGACGTCCTGGTAGAGGCTGCCGCCCGACCAGTCGGGGTCCGTGGGCAGCGGGTCGCTCGGGGCGCCGGGCAGGGAGGCGGAGGACCAGCGGGTGGCGACGTCGGCGTCCTTGATCCGGCGCAGGGCGAGGGTCACGGCTTGGTCGAAGCCGGTGAGTCCGTTCGCCGGGTCGGGGATCCACCCGGCGATGTCGTGCTCGCCGCAGACGACTTCGTGGCGCAGGGACTCGACGAGGGGGCGGGCGATGGAGTTCGGCACCGGGGTCACCAGGCCGACCCAGTGGCTGGAGAGCCCGGGGGTGAGGACCGGTACGGGGACGATGACGCGGCGGTGCAGTCCGGCCTGACGGGCGTAGTGCTGCATCATCTGCCGGTAGGTGAGGATGTCGGGGCCGCCGATGTCGAAGGGGCGGTTCACCTGGGGCGGCAGGCCGGCGGCGTCGGCGAGGTAGCGCAGGACGTCGCGGACGGCGATCGGCTGGATCCGGGTCGACACCCAGCGGGGGGTGACCATCGCGGGCAGGCGTTCGGTGAGGTACCGGAGCATCTCGAAGGAGGCACTGCCCGAGCCGATGATGACGGCGGCGCGCAGTTCGGCGGTCGGCACACCGCTGGAGCGCAGGAGGCGGCCGACCTCGGCGCGGGACCGCAGGTGGGGGGAGAGCTCGGCCTCGTCGACTCCGTCGGGGACGAGACCGCCCAGGTAGACGATCCGGGAGACGCCTGCGGCCGCTGCCGCGGCCCCGAAGGCCCGCGCGGCGTCCCGGTCGGTGGCCTCGAAGGAGGGACCCGTGCCGAGGGAGTGGACGAGGTAGTAGGCGACGTCGATCCCGTCGAACGCCCCGGCCAGGGTCGCGGGACGGCTCACGTCGCCCACGGCGACGTCGACGTCGGCCCGCCACGGCTGGTCCCGCAGTCGCCGGGGGTTGCGCACCAGGCAGCGCACGGAGTGCCCGCGAGCAAGCAGCTCGGGCACCAGGCGCCCGCCGATGTAGCCGGTCGCGCCGGTCACCAGACAGCGCTTCGGGTCGGTTCGCAACGTACTCATCTCGGCTCCTCGTCGCGCCAAGCCGTGCTGCTCCGTCCCTCGCCGAGGCTCCTGCCGGTGGCCGGAACAGCGGGATGCGGCCGGACCAGCGAGATGCGGCCGGAACAGCGGGACATGGCCGGAACAGCCAGATCAGGATCGCGCACAGCGTTCGGAGCCCGCGACCGGACGGATTGGCGCGGATGCCGGCCAATCCGCGTGTTCGGGTGCTCCGAAGGGAGGGTGTGATGTCCCAGCCGTCCGTCCGGCCGAGGCCGGGCTGCGGTGCTGCCACGACTACGGGGAGGCCCTCGATGTGTGCCGTCCGACGACCGGGCTGCTCGCCCGCCGGCTGCGAACGAGCGGGCGGATGAGCGCCGTCGTCCACCTGGCCGGCCCCGGGCGGCCGAGCCCGGATCTCAAGGAGCTCCTGGCCCGGGTGACGCGTGGCGACCAGGAGGCGTTCTCGGCGCTCTACGACGCGGTGGCCGGCCCGGTCCTGGGACTGGTGCGGCGGGTCCTGCGTGATCCGGCGCAGTCCGAGGAGGTCGTCCAGGAGGTCATGCTGGAGGTGTGGCGCACCGCCGCCCGCTACCGGGCCGAGCGCGGCGAGGTGATGCCGTGGGTGCTGACCATCGCCCACCGCCGCGCGGTGGACCGGGTGCGCTCCGCCCAGGCCGCGGCCGACCGTGACCAGCGCGTCGCGGAGGCCTCCCACACGCCGGCGTTCGACGAGGTCGCCGAACAGGTGGAGGGCAGGCTGGAACGCGAGCAGGTCCGCCGGTGCATGCGCATGCTCACCGAGCTGCAGCGGGAGGCATTGACACTCGCGTACTACCGCGGTTACACCTACCCCCAGGTCGCCGAGGTCCTCGGCGCACCGCTGGGCACGATCAAGACCCGCATGCGCGACGGACTCATCCGGTTGCGCGACTGCCTGGGGGTGGGAGCATGAGCACCGCCGACCTGCACACCCTGACCGGCGCCTACGCCGCACACGCACTCGACCCCGCCGAAAGCGCCGAGTTCGAACGCCACCTCGCCTCCTGCCCGGCCTGCGCCCTGGAGGTCACCGAGTTCGCCGCGACCCTGGCCCGGCTCGGGGCCGCGCAGGCCGTCGTGCCGCCCGAGGCCCTCAAAGCCCGGGTGATGGCCGCGCTGCCCGGCGTGCGCCAGGAAGGGCCGCGGATCGCCCCCGCACCGGGTCGGGGATCGCGGTCCGGACGGGGGGCGGGCGGATGGACGAAGTTCGCCCTGGCCGCGTGCCTGGCGATCGCCGCAGGTGCCGGCGGCATCGCCGTGCAGCAGCACCAGGACGCCGACCGGGCTCGCGCCCGGGCGGCCTCGGTGCAGTCACAGGCGGACCGGCTGGCGGTCCTGCTGACGGCACCCGACGCGCGCACGGCCACCGGCACCGCGGCGAGCGGGACCGGTGTGGGGACGGTGGTGTGGTCCCGCGACCGCGGCCAGGCCGCTTTCCTCGCCTCGGGCATGCCCGCCCCGGCCGCGGGGACCACGTACCAGCTGTGGTTCGACGACTCCGGGTCGATGCGATCCGCAGGACTGCTCCCGAGCGGGGAGGGCGGGGTGCTGCTGTCCGGGCCGCTGGACGGGGCGACGGGGGTGGGCGTGACCCTGGAGCCCGCCGGGGGCTCCGAGCACCCGAGCTCGGCTCCGGTCATGCTCCTGTCGTTCACCTGAGAACCGGTGGCGTTCCGGCCGGCCCCCGACGGCCGGAACGCCACCGCCCTGCTGCGGGATCCGCGGCACCCCCATGCGCTGTCGCCGGTCCTGCGCACCGGATCGCGGTCCGCCGGGGAGCCGGGGAGCCGGGGCGGCCGGGCACCGGGGCTGCCGGGCATCGGAGCACCGGCCGCTCATCCCCATGAGCGGGCGTCACCGTCCCGGCCCGGCCAGGTCGGCCAGCACCTCCCGGGCCGCCCGGGCGCCCGAGGCGAGCGCCCCCTGCACCGAGCCGGTGGCCCGGTGGTCCCCGCACACGTAGCGGGCCGGCGCGAACCGGGTGGTCCGGCTGAGCAGGAGCGGAGCCGGCCCGGCCGGCAGGGCCTCGGCGATCCGGTACTCCGCCAGCTGCTCCCAGGACGAGGTGTCCGCCCCGTACAGCTCACCGGCCCGGACCCGGGCCGCCCGCTCGTCCGCGTCCGTCCCCAGGACCGAGGTCGACACCAGGGCCCGCCCGTCGGGTGAGCAGCCGGGAACGACCTCGGAGAGCACCACCGTGTTCAGCACCTGCCGGTCCGTGTCCACGACCAGCGTCGGCTCGGGCAACGGGCTGACCGGCGCCGCGTGGTAGAAGGTCGTCACCGCCCGCGCCGCCGGCACCTCCAGGCCCGGCAGCAGCCGGGCGGCCTGCGCCATCCCCGTCGCCACGACGACCGCGCGGGTCCGCAGCACCGGACCGTCCGCGAGCGCCACCCCGTCGGCCGTCACCCGTTCCGCCCGGGTGCCGAACAGCAGGCGGGCCGCCGGCAGTCCGGCCGCCAACCGGCGCGGCACGGCCCCGATGCCGTCCTCCGGCAGGCACAGGCTCCCGCGCAGCATGCTGCGCCACACCAGGTGGAACAGCCGGCTGGAGGTCTCCAGGCCCGCCTCCAGGAACACCCCGGCCAGGAACGGGCCGAGCACCGTGTCGACGGTGCGCTGCGAGAGCCCGGCCCGGCCCAGCGCTCGGGCGGTGTCGGTCTCGGGCAGCCGCTTGAGCAGGGCGGCGGGCAGCACCGCGTCTCCCGCTCCCAGCAGGCCCAGTGCGGCCAGGTCCCGCAGCGGCAGCAGCCGGCCGGGCAGCAGGTCGCCGGCCTGGCCCGGGCGCCTGGTCGGGTCGACCAGGCGGCGTGCGCCCCGGGCGTCGGCCAGCAGGAACCCGGGGGTGAAGGGGCGCAGCCCCAGGGCGCCCAGCTCCAGTCGGCGCCTGACCTGGGGGTAGGCGGTGTTGAAGACCTGGAAGCCCCGGTCGAGCCGGAAGCCCCGGACCACGTCGGTGCGCATCCGTCCGCCCACCTCGTCGGCGGCCTCCACGACCAGGACGTCCCGTCCGGCGGCGGTCAGGTCGAGCGCGCAGGCCAAGCCGGCCAGGCCCGCCCCGACCACCACGATCTCCGCCGCTTCCCTCGCCGGCATGTCAGGTGTCCCCTTCCCGGTCGTCGCCGGTCCGGTCGGCGCCGGTCCGGTCGGCGCCAGTCTGGTCGTCGCCGGTCCGGTCGGCACCGGTCCGGTCCCGGCACGGGCGTTCCGGGCGGCAGGTGGCCCGGTAGGCGTCGGCCAGGGAGGTGGCCATGGAGTCGATGCCGAACCGCTCGCGGACCGTCGCTGACCCGGCTGCCGCCATCGCGGCGAGCTCGGGTGCGGGGGTGAGGACGAAGGAGCGCAGGCCCTCGGCCAGCAGGTCTGCCGACTCGGTGGCCAGCAGCCGTCCGTTGACGCCGTCGCGGAGGTAGTGGGAGGCACCGCCGCGCCGGGGAGCGGCCACCGGGAGGCCGGCTTCCATGGCCTCGAGGACGGCGAGCCCGAACTCCTCCTTCGCGCTGGGGCACACGTAGAGCGCGGTTCCCGGTCCGCCCCGTGCCAACGCCCTCTCCAGGAGGCGGACCTGCCGGTTGGGCAGCGCGGGCCACAGGGCCGCCCGCCTCCGTGCGACCGGATCCGCGGCCAGGAGTCCGGTGACCCTGGTGCGGACCGCCGCTTCGGTGCCGGTCGGGTCCGTGGGTGACCCGCCGACCAGCAGCAGGGTCGTGCGGTGGTGCAGGCCGGCGAGCAGCCACGCGTGGACGAGCTGTTCCTGCTGTTTGACGGGGTGGAGCCGTCCCACGCACAGCAGCAGCGGGAGGCGGCGGTCGGTCGCGTCCAGGCCGTCGGTGTCGTCGCCGCCGCGGAACAGGCGTGCCAGCATCCTGTGGCCGGCCGCGGCGTCGTCGGAAGCGGGTCGGAACGGGGCGATGCCCTCGGGCTGCAGGTGGACCGACCGCGTCTCCAGCTGCGGGAAGTGTTCGAGGAGCTCCTGCGTCCCGTGCCGCCCGGGCATGGCGACCAGCAGGTCGGCGCGGTCCACGAGGCGGTCGGCGACGAAGATCCGGTGCATGTCCAGGCGCAGCGTGCGGCTCGCACCGGTGGTCTGCTCCGGAGGCAGGCCTGCGTGCCGTTCGTCCATCGTCCGGTGAGGATCCGGGGTGACCGTGAACGCGAGCTTCGCGCCGACCCGGCGGGTGGCGCGGGCGACGGCGAGGGAGGCGTCGTCGGCGAACCTGACGTGCGTGATGTCCGGTCGGGCTCCGGGGAGTTCGAAGACACGGGCCGCCCACCAGGCCAGCGCGGGGTGATGGGTGGCGGCGTTCTGCGGGTCGAGTGCTTCCGGTGAGTCCAGGGGGAGGCGGACCAGCAGGTGTGCCGCACCCGGGCGGTCCACCGGTTCCGCGTGTCGGCCTTCCGCGGTCCGGGCGGCGGTCAGGGTGAGGACCCGTGCGGCGCGCGCGTGGGTCGTCAGGGCTTCGCCCAGTGCGGTCAGGAGCACGCTCATGCCGCCGCTGAGCCCGGCTCCGGGTTCCTCCAGTCGGCCCAGCAGCATCGATTGAGCGACCACGGGATAGGCGGTGAACGGCTCGGTCAGCGCGTCGAAGGCCGTCCTGAAGCGTCGTCCCCTCGGCGCCCCGGGGCGGGCCCGGTCGCAGCAGGCGGCGAGAAGCAGGTGTTCGTAGGCGTCCCATGCCGGACGGGGATCCGGCAGCGCGAGATCCCCGCCCGGAACTCCCGAGAGGTAGCGCCAGAGCGCATGCCTCTGGGGCCGTCCCGCGGGGTGCAGCTCGACGGCTTCCTGGACCGAGAGGGGCCTGAGGCCGTTGGCGTCCGCCACGTCGAGGAGGAAGGCGGTTTCGGCGGGGCCGGGAGTGGCGAGCAGCCGTCGCCGGATCTCGGCGGTCGCGCTGAGTCCGCCGTCGGGACGGCAGCTGCGTTCCCATGCCTCGGCGAGAGCGATCCGTTCCCACGGTTCCAGGTCCGGGGACGAGCCGGCGGCGGCCAGCACCCAGGCCGGCAGCGCGCGTTCGCGCCGGGCCAGCTGCCGAAGCCGCGCGGCGCGGCGGTCCGGGCGCGGCAGGAGCGAGTCCGGATGGGCCCAGGCGCCGCCGTACTCGGCCCGCGCCAGGCGCCCGAGCAGATCGCCACCGGTGACGGCGCCCACGTCCTGGGTCCAGTGGAATCTCCGCCAGGCGGAGAGGGACCCGGCTCCCGCGGCACCGGTCTGTGGCGCCGGTGCGGCCGGTGCGGGCGTGACGTGGTGTGTCATCGGTCTTCCTCCCGTGCCACCGAAGGGTCACGGGCACGTTCGGAGACGGATGGCGCAATGGATTGGACCCGCCGTGAACGCCCGGGACCGCCGACCCGCACCGGACGGGACCCGGTCGCGGCCGCCGGCCTCCAGCCGTGGTTTCCACGGGACGCCTGGCAGGATCGGAGCCGCACGCGATCCGAAGCCGTTGACGGAGGACACCATGGCCCGCGTCGCCGTGATCAGCCCGCCCTTCCACTCCCATGCCCGGCCGCTCGCGGTGCTCGGCGCCTCCCTGGCGCGGCACGGCGCCCGCGTCGACTTCGCCTGCACCCGTGCCTTCCACGAGCTCGCCACCGGCAGCGGCCTGGGCTTCGCCGAACTCGCCGTCACCCGCAACGCCAACCACGGCGTCGCCGAGAGCACGCGCCAGGACGATGCGGAGGCCCAGCGCCTGCGCGAATTCCTCGATGCGACGTTCGACGGGCCGACGGCGACCCTCCTCACCCAGGCACGCCACCGCGGCGACGACATGCTCGCCGAGCCCGAACGCGTCCTGCGCGACCTCGCGGCCCTCGACGCGCGGCTGCGACCGGACTGGTACCTCGTCGACCAGCTCGCCTACGCCGCGACCCTCGCCCTGCACTGCCTCGGCCTGCCCTACGCCACCTTCTGCCCCGGGCACCCCAGCTACCTGCCGGCCTCCCCCGACGCCCACTTCGGCCTGCCCTACGCGTGGCCCGCCGCCCTGAAGCCGGCCCCCGCCGACCTCGACCGGCTGCGCGCGGCGGTCGCGGCCAACGACGCCGCGTTCACCGCCGTCTTCCAGGCGACGGCCCGCCGCCACGCTCCCGACGGGCCCGAACCCGAGCGCGCCTTCGCCCTGTGCTCACCGCACGCCGTGGTCTTCAACTATCCCCGGCTGCCCTGGCTGCCGCCGGCCCCGGGCGGCCCCGAGCCCCTCTACGCCGGCCACCTGGTGCCGCACCGCGGCACCACAGCGCTGGACGAGGCCTGGCACGCCGTGCTCGCCCGCCTGACGGCCGGCGAGCGCCCGCTGGTGCTCGTCGCGCTGGGCACGTTCCTGTCGGCGCGGCACGATGTCCTGGCGACCGCGGCAGCCGGAATCCTCCGCCACACCGGGGCATCCGTGATCGTGGCTGCCGGCGACCGCGTCACCGAGGTCGCGAGCCACCCCCTGCTGAGCGACGTCGCGCCCGACCGGCTGCACGTCGCGCGGACCGTCCCGCAGCAGGAACTCCTGCGGCACGCCACCGCCATGGTCCACCACGGAGGCAACAACTCCTTCACCGAGTGCCTGCACGCCGGCGTGCCGGCCCTCGTCCTGCCCTTCTCCAGCGACCAGTTCGCCATCGCCCACGACGTGGAGCGCGCCGCCCTGGGCCGCTGCCTCGACCCCAACACCCTCACACCGGAATCCGCCGGCTCCGCGGTCGCGGGCCTCCTCACCGGAGGGGCCCGCGGAACCACGGACCTCGGCAAGCGCGTTCGCGCCCACGGCCCCGACCGGACTGCGGCCGCACTCCTGACGACCATGTCCGCCCGCCTCTGACCTCCACATCGCGTGACACGCCGGGTCCCGTCCCCCCGAGAAGCACCGGCCCGCGACCCGGTCGACGCGGAGGCGGGAAAAAACTTTCCGGAGACGTTGAACCGTTCCTCGTCGGGACTCGTGTGGAAGGTGCCCGGGCGGACACCGCCCGGATCGCCAAAAGACCACGCTCCAGGGGGAGTTCACCATGCCGAAGTTCGCCACGCCCACGTTCGCCGCGTCCCGGTTCACCGCGCGCCGGATGCTCGCCGCCACCGGCGTCGCCGTGCTCGCGCTCGCCGCCAGCGCCTGCGGGCCGGACACGGCCGACGGCTCCGGCGGGAGCGCGGCGACGACCGCCGCCCCTCCCGCCGCGACCGCCACCTCGTCAGCCCCGGCCACCGGCGGCACCGGCGGCACCGGCGGGGTCCGGCTCGTGGCCGTGAAGTCGGCCACGCTCGGACCGGTCGTCACGGACGCCGCCGGCCGGACCCTGTACCGCTTCGACAAGGACACCGCCAAGCCGTCCGCGAGCACCTGCGTCGACGCCTGCGCCGCGAAGTGGCCGCCGCTCACCGCCCAGGACGCGGTCCAGGTCACCGGAGTGGACTCCGCCCTGGTCGGCAGTGTGGCCCGGCCGGACGGCACGAAGCAGGTGACCCTCAACGGCTGGCCGCTCTACCGCTTCGCCGGGGACACCGCGGCGGGGCAGACCAACGGGCAGGGCGTCGGCGGCACCTGGTTCGCGAGCACGCCCGAGGGGAAGAAGGCGCCGGGCACCACCGGGCAGGCCGCGTCGCCGACCGCCGCGCAGAGCGGCGGCTACTCCGGAGGCTACTGACCGGCCGCGCACGGCGGCGAGGCGGCCGGCGCCGCCTTGCCCGTGCGGGGACCCGTCGCCCAGACTGTCGCGGTGCACCGGAACCGCGATCACCACTGGTCGGGGGGCGTCGCCCTCCCGGCCGGCGTCCTCCTCTGCCTCGTCCTGGGGCTGTCGTTGTTGGCGCTCCGGTTCCGGCCCGGCGGGCCGGAACAGGCCTCCGCCTTCGTCGACATCACCGCGGTGGCGGCCGCCGCGCCCGTGCCGTCGGCCGTCGGCCCGGACGCCTCCGGCGGCTCGTACGCGCAGGACTGCGGGCGCAACCAGGAGGGCCACCGCAACGCCGACAACGTGGTGGTCTCCCCCGGGACGGTGGGCGGCGCCCACCACGTGCACGACTACGTCGGCAACCTCTCCACGGACGCGGACTCCACCGACGACAGCCTCGCCGCGGCCCCGACCACCTGCACCGACGGCGACCGCTCGACGTTCTACTGGCCGGTGCTGCGCCGCACCGACCGCGTCGCCCCGGCGCCGGGCACCGCCGTGGCGGACCCCGACCACCCGCACGACGCCCCCGGCGAGGTCCTCGCTCCCGAGCGGGTCTCCATCGAGTACCTCGGCAATCCGTGGTCGAAGGTCGTGCCGATGCCGCGCTTCCTCCGGCTCCTGGAAGGCGACCCGACCGCCGCCACCGACGGCGGCGCCGAGGCCGGCGCCCGCTGGGGCTGTACGGGATCCGCCGACCGCACGACCACCGACCGCTACCCGCTCTGCCCCGCCGGCAGCCTGCTCACCCGCACCCTGGACTTCCCCAGCTGCTGGGACGGACGCGGCACGGACAGCCCGGGCCACCGCTCCCACGTGCGGTTCCCGTCCGCCGGCGGCCTCTGCCCGCACGGCACCTTCGCGATCCCGCACCTGCGGGTGACCGTCGGCTACCTCCCGCCCCCTCCCCGGGCCTTCGCCCTGGACGCCTTCCCCGAGCAGCGGCACAGCCCGCTCACCGACCACGCCGTGTACATCGGCCTGATGACCGACCGGCAGATGGCCTCCGTGGTGGCCTGCCTGAACGAGAACCGCACCTGTCGGGAATCCGGTTGAACCGGACGGCCGCCGCGCACGTGCTGGACGTGGTACCCGACGACGGAGGAATGGCGGATGGCGAGGACACGACCGGGCGGGCGGCAGGACGCCGCCGACGAGGCACTGATCCGAACGCTCTACGAGCAGCACGGCGGCGCACTGCTCGCCTACGCCGTCCGGCTCACCGGTGACCGCGCGGCGGCCGAGGACGCCGTGCAGGAGACGCTGATCCGGGCCTGGCGCAACCCCGAGGCGCTGACCGAGGCCCGGGGATCGGTGCGCGGCTGGCTGCTGACCGTGGAGCGCAACCTGATCACCGACCGGTTCCGGGCGCGGGCCGCACGACCGGCCGAGGTGGCGGAGGTCTCCGAGGCGACGGCCACCGTGCCGGTCGAACGCGACCACGCCGAGGGCGTGGTGGAGACGCTGGTGATGTCGCAGGCGCTGGACCGCCTCTCGCCCGAACACCGCGACGTGCTGCGCTCGATCTACTTCCAGCGTCTGTCGGTCACCGAGGCCGCGGAGCAGCTGGGCATACCCGCCGGGACGGTCAAGTCCCGCGCGCACTACGCGCTCCGGGCGCTCCGGCGCGCGTACACCGACAGGACGGGGACGTGGCAGGAGGTGTCGGTGTGACCAGGGACGACGCGGGTACGGGCGGCATGGGCACGGAAGACGTGAACACGAACGGTACGGGTGCGGACGGCACGGGCGCGGAGGGTACGGGCCCGGTGCCGCACGAGCGGATCGCCGAACTCCTCGGCGCCCACGTGCTGGGCGTGCTCGATCCGGACGAGTCGGCGGCGGTCGAACGGCACCTGGCCGACTGCCCCGCTTGCCGACAGGAGGTGGCCGAGTTGCGGGAACTGGAGACCGTCCTGGGCGAGGTGCCGCCCGAGCTGCTGGTGGACGGCCCGCCCACGGGCGGTGACCTGCTGCTGCAGCGCACCCTGCGGCAGGCACGGGCGGAACGCGGAGCGTCCCTGGTCCGGCGCCGCGCCCGGATCGGCGCGGTCGCGGCCGTCGCGGCGGCGGCGGCGCTGGTCCTCGGGATCGCGGTGGGCCGCGGCACGGTCACCGCGCCGCCGGTGGCCGCCGGCCCGGCCCCGAGCGCGGCGCCGACCGCGACCGTCACCCCGCCGCCGGCCGGGACCAGGACCGGTTCCGTGACGGATCCGGCCACCGGTGCCCGCATGACGCTGGCGATGACCCCGGCGATGGGCTGGGTCCGGGTGAACGCGGCGGTCACCGGAATCCCGGCCGGCCAGCGCTGCCACCTGGTGGTCAACGCCAGGAGTGGGGCGACGGCGGACGCGGGCAGCTGGCTGGTCTCGGCCGTGGGCGCCAAGTCCGGCACCACGCTGGACGGTTCGGCGATCGTCTCGCCGGACGACGTGGTCTCGGTGTCGGTCGTCAACGAGTCCGGGCAGACCTTCGTGACGGTCCCGGTGTAGGGCTCCGCCGCCCGCCGGACCCGAGGTCCGGCGGGCGGGGCGGGCCCCGGCGCCACCGCCGGCGCCCCGCCGCCTCCTCGGCCGGGCCCGGGTGCCGTTACGCGACGCCGTCCTGCCACCACCAGAAGCCCGAGCCGTAGTTGCCGTGCTCGACCCGGCTGTCCACGTGCTGCCACGAGACGGTGTGGGTCTCCAGGCCGGAGAAGCCGCAGGTCTCGGCGATCCGGTAGACGGAGAGCGTGGACAGGCCGGAGACCGCGATGTCGGCGGCGACCCCGTAGGTGTGCATGGAGTTCGACGCCCCGCCGACCTGGGCGTTGTACGAGGTGCTGCGGAAGCCGGAGTTGACGGTGATCGCGCGGCCACCGGCCTTCTTCCGCAGCGCCTCCAGCTTGTACATGGTGCGGCGCACGTTCTCCCGCACCTCGCCGGAGCCGACGTTGCCGCCGCCGAAGCCCGCGCCGTCGTGGCTGGTGAACTCCGACCAGTCGAAGTGGGCGGTGGAACCGTCCGACTTCTCCAGTGAGTTGAGCACGCCGAAGGTCTGCGGTCCGGCGACGCCGTCGGCGCTCAGCCCGTACGCGGCCTGGAACCGGCGCACGGCGGCGGCGGTGCCGGGACCGAAGGAGCCGTCCACCGCCACGTAGGTCTGGGAGGCGGAGTCGGCGGCCCAGCCCGCGACGCGGATCTGCAGCTCGGCGACGGCGGCACCGGAGGAGCCCTGGCCGAGCGGGCCGGACCACCCGTAGGCCGCCGCGGGCCGGGCCAGGCCGACCTCGGCGACCGCGGCGAGCCCGGCCGCGGCCACGAGCCCGGTGCCGTAGCGCAGGAGTGAACGGCGGTCGAGGGAAGATCTGTTCATGTCCTGATCCTTCGAGGAGTTCGAACGGGTCGGGTACGGTGCATGATCAGCGGTGCCGGCTCCACGGTGCCCGTTCAGCAGTCCACGGTCAACGGTGTCCGGTCACGGCAACCGCCGGGTGCTGGCCGTGCTGGCCCACCTGCGCGGCGCCCCGGCCTGAGACCGGGCTCCCGGTGGGAAGCGTCAGGCCGCCCCCTGCGCTCCCGCCGGACCCGCGGTCTCCTCGACGTGGCGCTTGAAGTCGGCCAGGTCGTCGATGACCCGGCGGTCGACGAAGCCCAGCGCCTCGGCCACGTGCTCCCAGACGCCGTGCGGCTCGATCTCCAGCTGGAGCATCAGCCTGGTCCTCCGGTCGTCCACCTGGTGGAAGGTCACCACTCCGGAGTGCCGCACCGGACCGTCCCCGCCGTCCCAGGCCACCCGCTCGCCGGGGACCACCTCCGTGGTCACCGCCTCGAACTCCCGCCGGCCGGCGGCCGTCCGCACCACCCAGGTGCTGCCGCCCGGGCCGTCCACGTCGACGCTCACCACGCCCCGCATGAACCGCGGGAACTCCTCGCACCGGACCCACTGCTCGTACACCGTGTCGAGCGGGGCGGACACCTCGACCGACTCCTCGATCCTTCCCATCGCTCCTCCTCTCCTCCCGGGGCCCCGCCGCCCCCGGCACGGCCCGTGGTAGTCCGCGTGCCCCGTTCCCCGCCCGGCATGCACCCGCGTTCGCTTCCTCCACCCGCATCCGCCCCCGGTGTCCCGCCGGCCACCCGTACCCCCGCCGCGGCCCGGCCCGGAGGGTGTGAGAGAGTCGGCGGCCCCGAAGCCTGTCCGGACGCGAGGAGGAGCCGATGCACGGGAACGGGCCCGCCGGCACGCCCGGCCCCGGCGGCGGTGGCCGGGTCCTGGTGGTGGACGACGACGCGGCGATCCGCCGCACCCTGGAACGCGGCCTGCGGCTCAGCGGGTTCACCGTCGCGCTGGCCGAGGACGGCGAGACGGCGCTCGCCCGGCTGCTGTCCGCCGAAGCGGACGCCCCGCCTCCGACCGCCGTCGACGTCCTGGTGCTCGACGTCTCGATGCCCGGCGTCAGCGGCACCGAGGTCTGCCGCACCCTGCGCGCCCGCGGCGACGACATCCCGGTGCTGATGCTCTCGGCGCTGGACGAATCCGCCGACCGGGTGGCCGGGCTGCAGGCCGGGGCCGACGACTACCTGGTCAAGCCCTTCGCCTTGGAGGAGCTGGTGCTGCGGCTGCGCGCCCTGCTGCGCCGCCGCCCGCCGCAGCCCACCGACCGCGTCCTGGCCGGGCCGCTGGCGATCGACCCCACCACCCGGCAGGCCCACCTCGACGGACGCGAACTGCGCCTCACCCGACGGGAGTTCGAGCTGCTCACGCAACTCGCCCGGAACACCGGCATCGTGCTCTCCCGCGAACTGCTGCTGGAACGCGTCTGGGGGTACGACTTCGAGGTGCGCAGCGACGCCGTGGACACCTTCGTCAGCTACCTGCGCCGCAAGCTGGAGGCCGACGGCCGGCCCCGGCTGATCCACACCGTCCGGGGCGTCGGCTTCGTGCTGCGGCTGCCCGGCGGGAACGGGTAGCGGCCGCCGTGAAGCTCTCCACCCGGATCGCCCTGTGGGCCGCCGCCGTGGTGCCCGTCCTGGTGGTGCTCGCCGGGCTGCTCCTGCTGCCGCTGGTCGGCCGGGACCTGCGGCACCAGCAGGACGCCCGGCTGCACGAGCGGGCCGCCGCCGTCCTGCCGAGCGTGCGGACGCTGATCGCCGCCGACACCCGCGGCAAGCCCAAGGTCGAGCAGAACCAGCAGCGCAAGGTGGTGGACGCCGCGCTGGACTCGGGCGTACGGGTCACCGCCGAGGACGGCACCGTCCTGCTGTCCGTCGGCCCGCAGCCCGCCGACGACCGGGCCTTCCCCACCGCGCCCGGCGGACCCGCCACCGTCCACGACCACGGCGCGGCCTGGCGGGTGCTGACCGTCCGGGCCACCGGCACCGGGGCGAGCGGCGGCACCGGCACGCTCTGGGTCAGCGAGCCCGGCGGTCTGGCCGGCGACCAGACGGCGGCGGTGCGCCGACGGATCCTGCTCGTGGCGGCGATCGCCGCGCCGGTCTCCGCGCTGATCGGCTTCGCCCTCGCCGAGCGCGCCACCGCACCGCTGCGCCGGCTCAGCCGCCGCGCCGCCGAACTCGACCCGGCGGCGCCGGCCGTTCCGGCGGTCTCCGCCGGCTCGGCCGGCCCGACCGACTCGGCCGGCCCCACCGCCTCCGCGGCCTTCGCGGCGGAGCGCAGCGGCACCACCGAGGTCGACGAACTGGCCTCCGCCCTGGCCCTGTTGCTCTGCCGCTACGACGAACAGGCGCTGCGCACCGCCCAAGCCCTGGAAACGGCGCGCTCGTTCTCCTCCGCCGCCTCGCACGAGCTGCGCACCCCGCTGATGAGCCTGCGCACCAACCTCGACGTGCTGGCCGCCCACCCGGACCTCCCGTCCGGTGAACGGGCCGAGATCGTCGACGAGTTGCGCGACGACCACACCCGGCTGCTGGACCTGCTCACCGCGCTCGGCACGCTCGCCCGCGGCGACCTCGTCGAGGTCGACTCCTTCGGCCCGGTCGACCTCGCCGAACTCGCCGACGCGGCCGCCGACGACGCCCGGCGCCGCCACCCCGAAGCCGACATCACCGTGGAACTCCCCTCGGAGCTCAGGGTGTTCGGCTGGGAGCCCGGACTGCGGATCATGCTCGTCAACCTGCTGGTCAACGCCGCCGTGCACGGCCGCGGCGGCCCGGAGCGGAGCGGACCGGCCCGGGTGACGCTCCGGCTGGCCCCGACCGGTACGGTCGCGCTGCTCACCGTCGACGACGCCGGGCCCGGCATCCCCCCGGCCGAGCGCGAAACGGTCTTCCACCGCTTCCACCGCCGCCGCGACAGCCCCGGCTCGGGGCTCGGGCTCACCCTGGTCGCCCAGCAGGCCGCGCTGCACCGGGGCAGCGTCCGGATCACCGAACCGCCGGACGGGACCGGCTGCCGGCTGGAGGTCCGCCTGCCCCTGCCGGACGCCGACCGGCCGACCCTCCAGCTGCCGGTCCGGCGTGACTGGATCACCGGCGGGGAGCGCTGAGCCGGACGCCTCCACCCGCTCCGCGGTCCACAAGGAATCCACAAGAACCCGTCCTACGCTCCCGACGACCGGGCCGGACCGGGCCCGCGACCACCGGCCCGGTCTCCGCGACCGTCCACGGCAGAAAGGGACGCCCATGTCCGCCACCCGTACGTCCGCCACGTCCGTCCGCCGCCGGCTCACCGGCCGCCGGGCCGCCGCCCTCGGTGCCCTCGCCCTCGCCGGCTCGCTGCTCGCCGCCGCCCCGGCGCAGGCCGACGGAGCGGCCGGCTCCCCGTCCGCCGGGTCCACGCCCACCGGTGACGGCGCGAAGGCCATCTGCAAGCGGCTTCCGAAGACCGAGCAGCACGTCACCAAGGCGCTGACCCGGCTGGGCGGCGACGCCACCGTGGCCGGGTCGGTCGCCCGGCTGCAGCAGCGCGCCGACAACGCCAAGGCCGCCGGTCACACCGAGATCGCGAAGCTCCTCAACGACCGCCTCACCGCCCGCAAGGGCCTGGTCACCACCCTGCAGACCCGGCAGGCCGACCTCAACGCCGTGGCCACCTGGTGCGCCGCCCACAACGAGGGCGCGTCCAAGTGACCCGCCGCCCGCCGGCCCTCCGCGCCGCCCTCCTCGCCCTCACCCTCGCCGGGGCCGCCCTCCTCACCGCCTGCGGCGGCCCCACCGACCACCCGGCACCCGGTACCGCCGACAGCAGCCAGGTCCAGGACCTGCAGCACAAACTCGACGCCGCCGACACCGCAGCCACCCAAGCCGACACCGACTCGGCCACCGACGACAACTGACGCCCCCGGACCCCGCCCACCCGGCGGGGTCCACACCCTTCCGGCCCCCGCCCGCCCTCAAGCCGGGGTGGCCGGCTGCTCGGCGTCGCCGAAGCGGGCAAGCGTGAGGGCTCCCGCCACGGCGGCTGACGCCCCCGGCCCCTGGACCCTGACCCCGCCCACCCGGCGGAGTCCACGCCCTCCCCGCCCCCGCCCGCCCTCAAGCCGGGGTGGCCGGCTGCTCGGCGTCGCCGAAGCGGGCAAGCGTGAGGGCTCCGGCCACGGCGGCCAGGAAGCCGAGGACGGCGACCGGGGTGAGGTCGTGGCGGGTGTGGTCGCCGAGGACGAGGATGCCGACCGCTGCCGGGCCGAGGGTCTCGCCCAGGACCATCGCGGCCGTCGCGGAGGTCACCGAACCGTGCTGCATGGCCCAGGTCAGCGCGGCGAAGCCGCCGAGCCCGGCGACCGCGACCGCGTAGGCCGAGGGCTCGGTCAGCAGCTGTGGCAGCCGCGGCTCCGGCAGCACCCGCACGGCCACCCCGATCACGCCGAACTGCAGCCCGGCGACCAGCCCGAGCAGCGGGGCGCGGCGGGCACCGCCGTAGCGCACGACCGCCCAGCCCGCGCCGAGCAGGGCCACCGCGACCAGCAGGACCCCCAGGCGCAGCGCGTCGTCGCCGGTGCCGTGGCCGTCCCGCCCGGCGGTCAGCGCCAGCAGCAGCAGACCCGCGCAGACCGCCACCACCCCGGCCCACTCGCTGCGCCGCAGCCGCACCCGCAGCACCCGGGCCGCGCCGACGGCCGTCACGGCGAGCGCGGAGGCCAGCGCGGCCTCGACCACGTAGAGCGGCAGCCGCTCCAGGGCGACGAGCTCGGCGGCGAAGCCGCACATGTCCATCCCGATCCCCGCGAGGAACGGCCACTGCCGCAGCGCACCGGCCAACGCGGCCGCCTCTCCCGCCGCCACCTCCGCGGCGGCGGCACGGCGGGCCCCGACCGCCTGCAACACGGTGGCCGAGCCGGTGAGCAGCGCGGCCAGAAGAGCGGACACCAGGCCGAGGAACATGCGCCGACCGTACGGCCCCGACCCCTGCGCCGATCACCTGGCACGCCGTCGCCCCCGACACCGAACCGCGCCGTCGGCCCGCCGGTCAGGTGTTGCGGCGGGCGGATTCGTTCTCCTGGGCGAGACGGCGGAGGGCGAGCAGGGCGGGCTCCAGCAGGACGGTGCGGAGCAGGGCGCTTTCGGCCTGGTCGACGGGGTCGGCCTGCGGGTCGAGTTGGTCGAGGTCGAGGGCGGCGGTCCGTTCGGCGAGGGCGGCGTAGCCGAGGAGGGCGGCGTGGGAGACCTCCTCGTCGAGGGAGCGGAGGGTTTCGAGGGTCTCGCCGAGGACGGCGCGGGCGGGGGCGTGTTCGGAGACCTGCCAGCCGAGTTCGCCGATCAGGGCGTCGACCTCGGGGGCGCCGGGGGCCGGTTCGGCGTCCTCGTCGACCGGGCGGGCGCCGAGGACCAGCCCGAGGACCTGGTGGCGTTCGCCCGCGTGGGCGGCCACCGCGCCGAGGACCTCCTTGGTGGCGCTGACGCTGAGCCCGCGGACGCCGATCAGCGCGCGGACCAGGCGCAGGCGGCGCAGGTGGGTCTCGTCGTACTCGGCCTGGGTGGCGGCGGTGGCACGGCCGGGCGGCAGCAGCCCCTCGCGCAGGTAGTACTTGATCGTCGCGGTCGGAACGCCGCTGCGGCGGCTCAGTTCGGAGATGCGCACGGCCGCACCCGCCTCCCCTTCGGTTCGTCGTCCAATTCCTCTGGACATCTGGATACCCGCACTGTCTAACATAGATAGTGCCACTACCCAATATGGCGCCGTCCCCGACGAGGAGTGTCAGCCATGCCCGCACTGCCCTGGATCACCCCGAACCCCGCCACCCCCGGCACCTCGGCGGTCGTCATGGCCTCCCGCTTCGAGGTGCGGTCACTCGCCGACGTGCCCCGCTTCTTCGTCAAGTCGCTGGCCGTCTGGCGTCAGCTGCGCAGCGCGCCCGGCGCCCTCGGCGCCTCCCTGATCGCCCGGCCGCTGCGGCGGACCTTCTACACGCTGTCCGCCTGGGAGAGCCGCGAGGCGCTCGACGCCTTCGCCGCCGCCCAGCCGCACCGCTCCGTGATGACGGGCCTGCGCGCCACCATGAAGGAGTCCACGTTCACCTTCTGGCCCCTCCCCGTCGAACGGCTCCCCGTCCCCTGGGCCGACGCCCACGCCCGGATCGACGCCGAACGCGCCAGGGCCGCGGGCACCACGACGAGCTGACTGCGGGAACCCCGACAGCCCGACGGTGCCCGGGAACGCCCAGGAGCGGCCCGGGAACGCCCCCGCCCGGCCACCGCGTCGAGGCCCGGCGGACGGCCGGGGGTGCGGGGCCGGGCGGAGGGCGCCGGTCAGCGCTGCAGGTGGGCGAGCAGCAGGTTGGGGTCCGCCCGGGTGAAGTACGCCGCGCTCGGGATGTACACCTTCCCGCCGCGCACGGCCACCGAGGTCGGGTTGGACAGGCCGTCGGTGCCGGTGAGCACGGTGTGGTGGCTGCCGTCGCCGGCGACGTAGACGGCCTGGTTCGGGCTGTTCAGGGCGGCGATCAGGGCGTCGCCGCGCCCGGTGAAGGCGAAGTCGTCGATGCCCGCGAGGCCGCCCACCCGCACCTCGGCGGGCCCGGCCGTGCCGTTGTCGCCGATGGGGATGCGCACCACGTTCCCGGTGTCGGTGTTGCTGACCCAGACCGCGCCGTGGTGCACCTTGAGGCCGTTGGCGCCGAACGCGGCGGTGGGCTTGAGCAGGGCGTCGTCGGACCAGGTCGTGGCCGGGCCGCCGTCCGCCGGGACGGCGTACACGACGCCGAGCGCCGAGTCGGCGGTGTAGAGCCGGCCCTCGTGCTGGTCGAGGGCGAGGCCGTTGGGGAATCCGGTGACCGGCAGGGCCGCGATCCGCTCGGGGGTGCCGCCGGGGCAGAGCCGCCAGATGCCCTGGAGGTCCTCGGTGCCGGTGGCGTAGCCGAAGTAGAGGGTGCCGTCGTGGGCGCGGGCGATGCCGGTGACGATGGCGGCGCCGATCAGCGGGGTGGCCGGGTCGGCGGGGGCGGGCAGGGTGGCGAGGACGGTGAGGTGGCCGTCGGTGTCGACCCGGCCGACCTGCCGGGCGAAGGACAGGGTGAGGTCGGCGGAGCCGTCCGGTTCGAGGGCGATGTTCTCCGGCTGCTGTCCCTGGGCCAGGTCGAAGTGGGCGACGATCCGGGGGTCGGACAGCGGCGGCGCGACGGCGACGGCCGGGGTCACGGCGAGCAGGGCGAGGGCGGCGCAGGCGGCGGAGACGGCGCCGGCGGCCCGGCGGGTACGGGCGGCGGACGGGCGGGTCATGGTCTCTCCTTGATCGACTTTGCTGGGCCCGAGGACCGGATGCCGGCGCGACCGACGTGGATCGGCATGATCGACGGGCGGGGACGGCCGGCACGGTCGCCGGGGCTCGGACGGCCCCACGGGCCGCCTGCCCGCCAGCAGAACACTCCTGACTGCGCCTCACCCCCGATCGACCCCCGCGCCCGGGACAACATCCCCCGGTCGGTCGCCCCACCTGCGCCGACGGCCCGGCGGGGCGGCACCGAACCGGTTCCGGAATGTGACGTGGCCCTGTCTAGTTCGTTCGCGCTCCGGTGTGATGGGATGTGCCGTCTCGGGGTGATGACCGCTGGTGGGGGTGGTGTGTGTGAGGCGCAACGGACGGCCGTCGAGGCTCGACGGAGACGCGGCGTACCTGGTCGCCGTCGGACTGGTCCGGCTGGGCGCGCAGGAGTGGCTGGGCACGGCGGGCGGTGCGCCCGCCTGGGTGGGCGGCCTGCGGGCGGCCTCGTTCGCGGACGCCTGGCTGGCGTTCGGCGACCCGGCGGCGCCCGGCCTGCGGGTGCCGGCGACGGCGGCACTGCGGGCGGTCGCCGAGCGGGCCGCGCAGCTGGTCGTCCGGGCCTGCGCGGACGACGAGTCGGCGGCCCTGGAGTGGCTGGGGCAACGGTCGGCGGAGGCCCGCGAGGAGGCCCGCCGGGACGAGGTGTCGCACCCGGCCGAGCCCTGCGCGCTGACCCTGGTGTGGCACGCCGTCCAGGCGCTGGCCGCCGGGGCCGAGCCGTCCGGCGACGGTCGTACGGACGGCTGCGTGGACGACGGCCCGGACGGCGGCGTGGACGACGGCCCGGACGCGCACGTCGCCGCGGACGCGCACGCGGACGGGCTCGGCGAGGACCGGATCACCGAGCGGGTCGAGGCCTACGTACGGGAGCGGCACCGCCGCCAGGACACCCTGGCCCTGGTGCTGGGCTGCACCCGGATCGCGGCGGCCGCGCTGGTCGAGCTGTGCGACAACGACCCGGCGCGGGTCTGCCGGTGGCTGGAGCAGGACGCTGCCCGGGTGATGCAGCGCGGCGGCCCCGCGCCGCTGTGGGTGCCGGGCCGCCCCTGGCAGCCCGCGGGCTGACCGGCGCCCGCTACCGGCCGTACGGCGGGCACGCCCTGGTGCGGCACCGCGCCGGTCCTGTGCGGACCCGCCGCCGTCGCCCCGGCTGCGGTGGCGGGGCGCCCGGTGCAGGCCGGGCGTCCGGGCGTCAGTGCCGCATCAGCACGGTCGCGTGGCTGGAGAGCGTGGTGTCGACCGCTCCCAGGTCGAAGGCGGCGGGGTCGAACTGGTCGGCGGAGTCGAGACCGAGCCATTCGAGGCGTTCCTCGTGCTCTCCGTGCCCCGCCCGGCAGCCCCGGGGGGACCCGGTCAGGCGGCGCCCAGCAGTCGGGCGGCCTCGGTCATGGTCGCGCCGAGCGGGAGGTCGAGGCGCAGCGCGGCGAGCTCGTCGCCGCGGGTGGAGCCCTGGTTGACGATGGCGACGGGCAGGCCCGCCCGGGCGGCGCGGCGGACGAAGCGCAGGCCGGACAGGACCGTGAGCGAGGAGCCGAGGACCACCAACGACCCTGCGGAGTCCACCAGTTCGTAGCACCGCTCGACGGTGGCGGCGGGCACGTTCTCACCGAAGAAGACCACGTCCGGCTTGAGCACGCCGCCGCAGTCCGCGCAGGGCGCCACCCGGAACCCGGCCACCTGCTCCGGAGCGAGCAGCGCGTCGCCGTCCGGGCGCAGCTCGGCTCCCGGCCGGCGGAAGCCCCGGTTCAACTCGTCGAGGCGCCGGTCCAGTTCGGCGCGGGAGCTGGTGCGACGGCAGTCCAGACAGACCACCCGGTCGAGCCCGCCGTGCAGTTCCACGGCCTCCCGGGTGCCGGCCGCGTGGTGGAGTCCGTCGACGTTCTGGGTGATGACCGCCGTGACGTGGCCCGACCGGCGCAGCCGCTCCACCGCGCGGTGACCGGCGTTCGGCCGGGCCCGGGCGAACGCGGGCCAGCCGGTGTGGCTGCGGGCCCAGTAGCGGCGCCGGGCGGCCTCGCTGCCGGTGAACTCCTGGTAGGTCATCGGGGTGCCGGTCCGGCGGCGGCCGGTGGCCCCGCGGTAGTCGGGGATGCCGGACTCGGTGGACAGGCCGGCGCCGCTGAGCACCACGACACCGCGCCGGTCCAGCAGTCGGACCAGGTCCGCGAGGGCGGCCGAGCCCGCCGGGCCCTCCGGGCCTGCCGCGCGCTCCACCGCCTTCGCCGCGGCCTTCGCCGCCGCGCTCTCCGCCACCCGGGCGGGGGTCTGGGACGCGTCCATACCGCCGAGGGTAACGCCGGCGCCGGGCAGGCCCGCGCAGCCCGTACGGCCCGCTACGGCTCCCCCGCGGCGAAGGCGACGATCCGCGCCAGCGGCGGCCGCCAGCCCTCCGTGGTGTCCACGACCAGGCGGGGGACGTCCAGGCCGATCGGCACCCAGCTCTCGATCGGCCGCTCCCCCGCCGCGATGCGGCGCAGGAACGCGGCGTCCGCGTGCACGGACCGCCCGGGCAGGTCGGCGGCCCGGCGGGCGATGCGGCGACGGGCGCGTTCGGGGTCGACGACGCAGCGCACGATCCGCAGCTCGGCCCGGCCCGTGAGCGGCTCCAGGCCGGGACGCCAGAGGCGGTCCTGGAAGGCCGCCTCCGCCACCAGGCTGGTGCCCGCCGCGAGGTGGTCGCCGAGGGCGCGGAAGAACGCCTCGTACGTCCGCAGGTCCAGGTCCCGGCCGGGATCCGCGCCGGCATCCGAGCTGCCTGCGGCGGCCATCCGTTCCTTGAGTTCGTCCCGGCAGACCGCCGGCCAGCCGAGCGCGTCGGCCAGGGCGTGCGCCAGGGTGGTCTTGCCCGCGCCGGGTGGCCCGCTGACGGCCACCAGCGTCGGGCGCCGTGGGCTGCCCGGTGTGCCGGGCTCGCCGGGTTCGCCGGGCGTGCCGGGCTCGCCAGGTGAGGTCATGCCACGGAATTCTCCACCAGTGGCCCCCGGAGCCGGACCGTCCGCCACCTCCCCCGCCGACGGCGGACGCCCCGGGGGCCGCCGTTCCCGGGGACCGCCCCCGCTGTGGCCGGCCCGACGGGGAGGTGGACGAGGCGAGACCGCCCGTCCACGCGACCCTGTCAGTCCCCGAACGTCCGGCCGACGGCGGCACCGCGCCCGGTGCTCAGCCCCAGCCCGGCACCGGCGGCAGCGGCCACACCGGCGGTGCCGGCAGCGCGGGCGGCGCCGACGGCACCGGCGGCACCGGTGCGGCCGCCGCCCGCGGCGCCGGCCCGCGTCCGGCGAGCCAGGCGAGCAGGACGTGGCCGGGGCCGGAGACGACGGGCCCGGCCGCCCCGAGCGTCCAGGCGCGCCCGAGGTCGACGGCCTCCAGCCGGGCGACGGGGAAGTCCCGGGCGCCCAGGGTCGCGGCGGTCGCGTCGAGCGCCCAGGTGACGTACCCGGCGGGCCAGTCGGCCGGGCCGCGGCCGAGGTTCAGGTCGACGTGGTGGGTCTCGAACTCGCGCCGGGCGCGGTGGAGGGTGAACCAGGCGGGGTGCCGCCACCCCGCGAGGGCCGGGACGAGCACGCTCCAGCGGTCCTCGGGCATCGCGGCCGCCGCCTCGAACATCCCGTCCAGGCTGCGCCGCAGGTCCGCGACGAGCTCGGCCGCGCCGCGGTCGGCGCCCTCGCGCAGCGCCCGGGCCGGCGCGGCCGCGTCGGCCCGCGGACCGGACTCGACGCCGGTCCCGGCCCGCGTCAGCAGCCGGCGGTACGCGTCGGCGCTGCGCGCGAGGTGGGTGATCACCTGGGCGCGGCTCCAGTCCGGCAGGGCGGACGGCTCGCGCGCCTGCCGGTCGGTCAGTCCGTCGAGGGTCGCGGTGAGGTGTCCGGCGGAGGCGCGCACCTCGGCGAGCAGGGCGGCGAGTTCGGCACGGGTGGGGTCGGCGGGGGGACCGGCGGGGGGATCGGTGGTGGGAGTCACGGGCCGGAACTCTACGGCCGGGCCGACGGCGACGTCGGCACCACCCCGACCACATCCCCCGCGGCCTGCTCGCGCGGCCGCGGGGCCGGGTCGAGCACCCCCGCACCGGCCTCGGCCCCGGCCTCGCTCCAAGCTCCGAAACCTTGTTGACGAAAAGTCAGCAAGTTGCGCCCATCGCCTTGACGGCACACCGTCACCGCCCTACAACAGCTCTGGAACGTATCGGCTCCCCGGTCCCCCGCCGCTCACGAGCCGCGAAAGGTCGTCTTCTCGCCCCTCACCGAGGAAGAGGCTTTCCCACCATGCGCTTCAGCCGCCACCTTGCCGTCCCCGCCGCCGCCGTCGCGGCCCTCGCCGCCACCACCGCGCTCGCCGTCGTCGCGGTGCCGGCCGCCGCGACGCCCGAGCGCACCGCGACCGGATCCGTCGCCGCCGCCCCGGTGCTCACCACCGGCGGAGCGGGTGGCACCGCCGTCGCACCCGGCGACGCGCTCGCCGCACCGCTCGCCAAGGGCACCGTCGCCACCTTCTACTCGACCGCGACCAGCACCACCGGGGTGACCTGCGCGGTCGCCCAGCTCGCCGGGACGGTGCTCACCAACCCGGCGGCCCCGGGCTCGGCCACCGGCTCGCTGACCGGGCTGACCTTCGGCTCCTGCACCAGCAACGTCACCGGGGTCACCTCGGTGCGCAGCCTGACCGTCGGCAACCTCCCGTACGGCGTGACCCTCTCCGACGGCCCGGGGCTGCCGGTGACCCTCACCGGCGGGTCCGCCGGGCCGGTCCAGGCCACCGCCGTGCTCAACAGCTGGTTCGGCACCATCACCTGCACCTACCAGCTCACCGGCGCGTTCACCGGCGCCGCCGACAACGGCGCGCACAGCCTGGCCTTCCGCAACGAGCACTTCGCCAAGAGCGGCGGCTCGGGGCTCTGCCCGGGCGACGGGTACTTCTCCGCGACGTACGGCCCGGTCGCCGACACCACCCAGCCGGGCAGCCCGGCGGTCTCCGTCAACTGACGCGCGGGCCACAGACGTTCGATGGTGCCCGCGGACCGGCGGTCCGCGGGCACCACGGCGTCGTCCACCGCGGCGTCCACGGCACCGGGACGCCTCAGGGCGCCAGGTCCCAGCCGCAGCGCAGGTTCCACCGCCCCGCGCGCCCGGACAACTCGGTGACCGACAGCGGCCGGACGTCGAGCCGCCAGAACACCTCCGGGGGCAGCCCGAGCACGTGCACCACGGCCGCCCGGACCACCGCGGGTTCGGCCACCACGGCCAACCTCCCGGACCGGCCGTCGAGTTCGCCCCGTTCGTACCGCTCCTCCAGCCAACCGCCGACCCGGGCGATCAGGTCGGTGACCGACTCCCCGCCGTGCGGGGCCGCCGTCGGGTCGGACAGCCAGGCGGAGAACGCCGCCGGCTCGGCCTCGGCGACCTCGTCGAGGGTGCGCCCGCGCCAGGACCCGACCTCCACGTCGGCCAGCCGCCCGTCCGGTTCGGCGGCCAGGCCGAGCGCCTCCGCCGTCCGGCCGCAGCGCGGCGAGGGCGAGGCGTAGCCGCGGGCGGGCGCCGGAAGTGACCGGGCCGCCGCCCTGGCGGCCGCCAGGGCGGCCTCCTCCGGCGGGCCGTCGTCGCCGAACCGCGCCGCGCGCAGCCCGTCCCCGATCGCCGGTGCGACGAACATCACGCGTACCGTCATCCGCTCCCCTCCCGTCCCGGAACCCGGCCGCGCACCGCACACGCACCGGATTCCGCTTCCGCCTGCGTGCCGGTCGCGCGCCCGTGAGCCCCTGCGCAGCCCCTTGGCCGCGGGTTCCGGACACGGTACCGTCCCTCCGACAACTGAAGACGGCAGAGCGCGGAAGCCCGGTGAGACTCCGGCACGGTCGCGCCACTGTGAAGCCACGGCCAGGGCCCCGCCCCGGCCCGGCGAGTCAGACCCGCCCTGCCGTCGGTGCTCCATCGAAACGGGACGCGTGTTCCCAGAGGAGGTCGGCCATGGCTCACCCCATCGCCCCCGCTGCCCCCGCCGCTCCGGCGGTCACCCCCATCTCCGTCAGGGCGATCCTGCCCTGGGCGGTGTTCTTCGGCATCCTGCTGATGGCCCTCGTCTACTTCGTCGGCGCCGAGCAGGGCGCCACCTCCCTCATCTCCGGCGAGGACGTGCACGAGTGGGTGCACGACGGTCGCCACCTGCTCGGTTTCCCCTGCCACTGACCAGGGGTCGACTCCGTGAACTCCGCAACCGTCAGATCCCTGCTCGTCCGCGGCATGCTGGCCGGCCTCGGCGCCGGACTGCTCGCCCTGGTCGTCGCCTACCTGCTCGGTGAGCCCCGGGTGGACGCGGCGATCGCCTACGAGGACGCCCACACCGCTCCCGGGGCGCACGAGATGGAGGTCGTCAGCCGGTCACTGCAGTCCACCGCGGGCCTGGCCACCGGCGTGCTCGTCTTCGCCGTCTCGCTCGGCGGCATCGCCGCGCTGGCCTACTGCTTCGCCCTCGGCCGGGTCGGCCGCTTCTCCCCGCGCGCCACGGCGGCCCTGCTGTCCGGCGTCGCGCTGGTCGCGGTCTACGTCGTGCCGTTCCTCAAGTACCCGGCCAACCCGCCGTCGGTGGGCGATCCGGAGACCATCGGCAAGCGCACCACGCTGTACTTCCTGATGATGGCGCTCAGCGTGCTGCTGGCGGTCGCCGCGGTGATCGTCGGCAAGCGGCTCGCGCCCCGCCTGGGCACCTGGTACGCGACCGTGGTGGCCGTCCTCGGCTTCGCCGTGGCCGTGGGCCTCGCCTTCGCGTTCCTGCCCGCCGTCAACGAGGTGCCCGAGGACTTCTCGGCCACCCTGCTCTGGCAGTTCCGCCTCGCGGCGCTCGCCATCCAACTCACCCTCTGGACGTCCTTCGGGCTGCTGTTCGGCCACCTCGCCGAACGTCTCCTCACCCCGAAGCCGGCCACCGCCGCCGTCCGCGAGACCGCGCCGGAGACGGCCGCGTCGGTGCCCTGAGCGACGTCGACGACACCGGCACCGCACCGGTACCACAGCGGAGGCCGGCCGGGGCGACACCACGTCGCCCCGGCCGGCCTCCGGCGTTTCCGCCCCCGGTCGCCGCTGCCGCCCCGTCAGTCCCGCCGCTCGGGCAGTGCCGGGTACGGGACGAAGGTGCTGGTGTGCTCGTCGACGGCCAGCGGCCGGCCGATGGCGGGTGCGGCGCGCTGCGGACAGGCCGGGCGGTCGCACACCTTGCAGCCGAGGCCGATCGGGGTGGCGGCCGTCCCGTCCCCCAGGTCCAGTCCCGCCGAGTACACCAGCCGTCCGGCGTGGCGGAGTTCGCAGCCGAGGCCGATCGCGAAGGTCTTGCCGGGGCGCCCCCAGCCGCCGGGTGAGCGGGTGACGGCGCGGGCGGTCCACAGGTAGCGCCGGCCGTCGGGCATCGCGGCGACCTGGACGTGCACCCGGCCGGGCGCGGCGAAGGCCTCGTAGACGTTCCACAGCGGGCAGGTGCCGCCGGTGCGCGAGAAGTGGAAGTCGGTCGCGGACTGGCGCTTGGAGACGTTGCCCGCCCGGTCGACCCGGACGAAGGAGAACGGCACCCCGCGCAGCCGGGGCCGCTGCAGGGTGCTGAGCCGGTGGCAGACCGTCTCGTAGCCGACGCCGAAGTGGTCGGCGAGGTGCTCGATGTCGTAGCGCGCCGACTCCGCCTCGGCGTGGAAGGCGGTGTAGGGCAGCACCAGAGCTGCGGCGAAGTAGTTGGCCAGGCCGATCCGGGTGAGCGCCCAGGCCGTGGAGCCCTCCGGGCTGTCCTGGGCGGCGAGTTCGGACAGCAGGGGGTCGTGCTCCAGGTAGCCCAGCTGGGTGGCCATCCGGAAGGCCTGCTGGCCGGGGCGCAGCCGGTCGGACAGGCTCAGCACCCTGCTGCGCGGGTCGTACCGGTGCAGGTGGTCGCCTCCGGGACGGTCGCCTCCGGGACGGTCGCCGCCGTAGTCCCCGCCACGGCGCTCGCCGGCGCGGTGGTCGCCGCCGCTGACGGTCCGTACGCCGTGCCGGGTGGCGAGCCGGTCGGCCAGCACCGACCTCACCCCGCCGCGCCGCAGTCCGATGGCCGTCGCCAACTCCTCGGCCGCCCTGTCGAGTTCGTCGACGTAGTTCCGCCGGCGGTAGAAGAACTCGCGGACCTGCTCGTGCGGGGTGAGGGAGTCGGCGGCCGGCCCGCGCTCCCCGGCGAGGACGGCGAGCTGCTCGGCGACGGCCCGTCGGCCGCGGCCGAGGTCCATCAGCAGCCGGGCCACGGCGGGCAGGCGCGCGGCCAGGTCGTCGAGGTCCCCGCCGGTGACCCGGCCGGCCGCGAGCTCCTCGCCGAGCGCGTCCCGCAGTTCGGCGGTGAGCCGGGCGCTGTCCGGCGGGGCGAAGTACCCGACCTCGACCCCGAACGCCTCGGTGAGGCGCAGCAGGACCGGCACGGTGAGCGGGCGGGCGTCGTGCTCCAGCTGGTTGAGGTAGCTGGGCGAGAGGTCGATCAGCCGGGCGAGGGCGGCCTGGCTGAGACCGCGTTCCTCGCGCAGCCGGCGCAGCCTGGCGCCGGCGAAGGTCTTTCCCATGGCGTGCTCCCCCTCCGCTCCGCCGCGGCCGCGCGTCGGCCGGCCCGGTCGGCGTCAGCCTAGCCGCGCGGGCGGGGGCCAGGCCTTCGCAGGCTTCGCCGATTCGCCGGGAATCGTTCGCAGAACGTGGCAACGGTCCACCGGTGACGGCGGGCCGGGGGAGCTGCCAGAGTCGGTGGTGCGGCCGGGAGGTGCGCAGGACAGCGGTGAAACCCCTGGTACGGCGGCGGTCGGTCGCGGTCCGGGGGGCTGTCCGGGCATCCACGTCCCGCGGTGTTCCGCCGCAGCCCGGCACCGTCCGGCCGCCCACTCGCCCGCACGGTGAGGTCCGTCACAACGCCTCACACCCTTCGCAAACAAGCACCCCGGGGAGCAGACCCATGACGCAGTCGGTACGGCAGCAGCAGGAACGGCGCGCGGCGGAGCTCGCCGCCCGATGGGCCTCCGACCCCCGCTGGGCGGGCATCGAGCGCAGCTACTCGGCGGCCGACGTGGTGCGGCTGTCCGGCACGGTGCGCGAGGAGCACACCCTGGCCCGGCGCGGCGCCGAGCGGCTGTGGCGGCAGCTGCACGAGCGCGACTACGTGCACGCGCTCGGCGCGCTCACCGGTGGCCAGGCCGTGCAGATGGTCAGGGCCGGGCTGCAGGCGATCTACCTGTCGGGCTGGCAGGTCGCCGCGGACGCCAACCAGGCCGGGCAGACCTACCCCGACCAGAGCCTCTACCCCGCGAACTCGGTTCCCCAGGTGGTGCGCCGGATCAACAACGCGCTGCTGCGCGCCGACGGGATCGACGCGGCGGAGGGCAACGACGGCCCGGAGTGGCTGGTGCCGATCGTCGCCGACGCCGAGGCCGGCTTCGGCGGCCCGCTGAACGCCTTCGAGCTCACCAAGGGCATGATCGCGGCCGGCGCGGCGGGCATCCACTACGAGGACCAGCTCGCCTCCGAGAAGAAGTGCGGCCACCTCGGCGGCAAGGTGCTGGTGCCCACCGCCCAGCACGTCCGCACCCTCAACTCCGCCCGCCTGGCGGCCGACATCGCCGACGTGCCGACCCTGATCGTCGCCCGCACCGACGCGCTCGCCGCCAACCTGCTGACCAGCGACGTGGACGAGCGCGACGCACGGTTCTGCACCGGCGAGCGCACCGCCGAGGGGTTCTACCGGGTCGAGCCGGGCATGGCGCCGGTGATCTCCCGCGGGCTGGCCTTCGCCCCGTACGCGGACCTGATCTGGGTGGAGACCGGTACCCCGGACCTCGCCCAGGCCCGGGAGTTCGCCGAGGCGATCAAGGCCGAGCACCCGGACAAGATGCTGGCGTACAACTGCTCGCCCTCCTTCAACTGGAAGGCCGCCCTGGACGACGACCGGATCGCCAAGTTCCAGCGGGAGTTGGGCGCGATGGGCTACCGCTTCCAGTTCATCACGCTGGCCGGCTTCCACGCCCTCAACCACTCGATGTTCCAGCTCGCCCGCGGCTACGCCGAGCACGGCATGACCGCCTACGTCGACCTCCAGGAGGCCGAGTTCGCGGCCGTGCCGGACGGCTACACCGCCGTGAGGCACCAGCGCGAGGTCGGCACCGGCTACTTCGACCTGGTCTCCACCGCGCTGAACCCGAAGGCCGAGACGCTGGCGCTCACCGGATCGACCGAGGCCGAGCAGTTCCACTGAGCCGCCCCGGCGGCGCCCGACCGCTCACCACGGCGGCCTCGTCGGGGACGAGCCGCCTTCCACCCGCCGCCCGGGGCCCCGTTGAGGGACGGGGCCCCGGGCGCCTCCCACCCGCCTCCTGGAGAACCGGATGAGCCAGCCCAGCCGCATCGAGATCCTCGGCGAGCCCGAGGACCGCTTCGACGAGATCCTCACCCCCGAGGCGCTCGCCTTCCTCGCCCGCCTGCACGACCGGTTCGCCGGCCGCCGGACCGGGCTGCTCGCCGAACGTGCCCGCCGCGCCGCCGCGTTGGCCGCCGGCGACACCCTGGACTTCCGCCCGGAGACCCGCGCCGTCCGGGAGGACCGGAGCTGGCGGGTGGCGGGCGCCGGGCCCGGCCTGCACGACCGCCGGGTGGAGATCACCGGCCCGCCCGAGCGCCGGATGACCGTCAACGCGCTCAACTCCGGTGCGAAGGTCTGGCTCGCGGACTTCGAGGACGCCACCTCCCCCACCTGGCACAACCTCGTCACCGGCCAGCTCAACCTGGTCGACGCGATCGACCGCCGGATCGACGAAACCACCCCGGAGGGCAAGCGGTACGTCATCGGGAACGACCCGGCCACCATCGTGGTCCGCCCCCGCGGCTGGCACCTGGACGAGCACCACCTGCTGGTCGGCGGCCGCCCCGCGATCGGCGCGCTGGTCGACTTCGGCCTGTACCTGTTCCACTGCGGCCGGCCGCAGATCGCGGCCGGGTCCGGCGCGTACTTCTACCTGCCGAAACTGGAGAACCACCTCGAAGCCCGCCTGTGGAACGACGTCTTCACCTACGCCCAGGCCGAGTTGGGCATCCCGCACGGTACGGTCCGGGCGACCGTCCTGATCGAGACCATCACCGCCGCGTTCGAGATGGACGAGATCCTGTACGAGCTGCGCGAGCACGCGGCCGGCCTCAACGCGGGCCGCTGGGACTACCTGTTCAGCCTGATCAAGAGCTTCGCCGGGCACGGCCCGCGCTTCGTGCTGCCGGACCGCGCCACCCTGACCATGACCCAGCCGTTCCTGCGCGCCTACACCGACCTGCTGGTGCGCACCTGCCACCGGCGCGGCGCCCACGCCATCGGCGGCATGGCCGCCGCCGTCCCGCAGCGCGACCCGGCGGCCGACGAGGCGGCGCGGACCAAGGTCCGGGCCGACAAGGAACGCGAGGCCGGGGACGGCTTCGACGGCTCCTGGGTCGCCCACCCCGGCCTGGTCGCGACCTGCCGCACCGCCTTCGACGCCGTCCTCGGCGAGCGCCCCCACCAGCTCGACCGCAGCCGCGAGGACGTCGAGGTCACCGCCGCCGACCTGCTGGGCGTCCAGCGGCTCACCGCCGGCCTGCCCACCGAGCAGGGCCTGCACGCCAACGTCGCGGTCGCCCTGCGCTACCTCACCGCCTGGCTCGGCGGCGTCGGTGCCGTCGCCGTCTTCGGGCTGATGGAGGACGTCGCCACCGCCGAGATCGCCCGCTGCCAGATCTGGCAGTGGCAGCACCACTGCACCCGGCTCACCGGCGGCTCGCTCGCCACCCCCGACCTGGTGCGCCGGCTGATCGACCGCGAGCGCGCCGCGCTGCTCGCCGAGGGCTCCGACCCGGCGCTGGTGGCCGCCGCGGTGCGCGTCCTGACGGACACCGCCCTCGGCGCGGAGCTGCCCGCCTTCCTCACCCCCGACGCCTACGCCCGCCACCTCGTCCGCACCACCGCACCGGTCAGCTGAAGGGCATCCCCATGAACGACATCCGCCGAGTGGCCGTGGTCGGCGCCGGATCGATGGGCTCCGGCATCGCCGAGGTCTTCGCCCGCGCCGGACTCGACACCGTCGTCTGCGAGAACGGCCGGGACGCCCTGCGGGCCGCCCGGGCCCGGATCGACCGCTCCCTGCACCGCGCCGTCGACCGCGGCCGGATCACCGAGCGGCAGCGCACCGACGCCTGGGCCCACCTGCTGTTCGCCGACGACCTCGAAGCGCTCGCCGACCGCCAGCTGGTCGTCGAGGCCGTCGTCGAGGACGAACGGGTCAAGACCGACGTCCTCCGCACCCTGGACAAGGTGCTCGTCGCCGAGGACGCCGTCCTGGCCACCAACACCTCCGCCATCCCGATCACCCGCCTGGGCATCGCCACCGGCCGGGCAGCGCACGTCCTGGGCCTGCACTTCTTCAACCCGGCCCCGGTGATGCCGCTGATCGAGCTGGTCACCTCCCTGCACACCGACCCCGCCGTGGTCCGCCGGGTGGAGGCCTTCGCCACCGGGGTCCTCGGCAAGCGCGTCATCCGCTCCCGGGACCGGGCCGGCTTCGTCGTCAACGCCCTGCTGGTGCCGTACCTGCTCGCCGCGATCCGGATGGCCGAGGCCGGGCACGCCGCCCCGGAGGACATCGACGCCGGGATGGTCCACGGCTGCGCCCACCCGATGGGCCCGCTCCAGCTCGCCGACCTGATCGGCCTGGACACCGTCGAGGCGATCGCCCGCTCGATGTACGAGGAGTACAAGGAGCCGCTGTACGCACCGCCGCCGCTGCTCTCCCGGATGGTCGAGGCCGGACTGCTCGGGCGGAAGACCGGCCGCGGCTTCCACGTCCACCGCGCCGCCTGACGTCGACCCGGACGCCCCTGTACCGGGACGCCCTGGACGACCCCGCACCGGGACGCCCCGGAGGACGCGCCGCCCGCGCGGCCTCCGGGGTCCCGTGCTGTCCGGGGTCAGCCCGCGAGTTCCTCCCGCAGGCGGCGGGCGGCGCCCACCAGGCTGTCCAGGGAGGCGCGGGTCTCCGGCCAGCCGCGGGTCTTCAGGCCGCAGTCCGGGTTGACCCACAGCCGTTCCGCCGGGATCGCGGCGAGGCCGGCCCGCAGCAGGGAGAGCGCCTCCTCGATGCCGGGGACGCGCGGGGAGTGGATGTCCCAGACGCCCGGGCCGACCTCGCGCGGGTAGCCCGCGGCGGCCAGCTCCCCGGCCACCTCCATGTGCGAACGGGTCGCCTCCAGCGAGATGACGTCGGCGTCCAGCTCGTCGATCGCCGCCATGACCGCGCCGAACTCGGCGTAGCACATGTGGGTGTGGATCTGGGTGTCCGCGCGGACGCCCGAGGTGGCCAGCCGGAAGGCCTCGGTGGCCCAGGCCAGGTAGGCCGGGCGGGCGGCGGCCCGCAGCGGCAGGGTCTCGCGCAGCGCGGGCTCGTCGACCTGGACGACGGCGGCGCCGGCCGCCTCCAGGTCGGTGACCTCGTCACGCAGGGCGAGGGCGACCTGGCGGGCGGTGTCGGCGAGCGGTTGGTCGTCGCGGACGAAGGACCAGGCGAGCATGGTGACCGGGCCGGTGAGCATGCCCTTGACCGGACGGTCCGTCAGCCCCTGGGCATAGCGGAACCAGTCGACGGTCATCGGGTGCGGCCGGGAGACGTCGCCCGCCAGGACCGGGGGCCGCACGTAGCGGGTGCCGTAGGACTGCACCCAGCCGTGCCGGGTGGCGAGGTAGCCGGTGAGCTGCTCGGCGAAGTACTGGACCATGTCGTTGCGCTCGGGTTCGCCGTGCACCAGGACGTCCAGGCCGGCCTTCTCCTGGAAGGCGACCACCTCGCGGACCTCGGCCTCGATGCGCTCGCGGTAGGCGTCGGCGTCGATCCGGCCGGCCGCCACATCGGCTCGGGCGAGCCGGAGTTCGGCGGTCTGCGGGAAGGAGCCGATGGTGGTGGTCGGCAGCAGCGGCAGCCCGAGCCGGGCCCGCTGGGCCTCGGCGCGCTGCGGGTAGGCCTGGGCGCGGCGGGCGTCCGCCGCGGTCACGGCGGCGGCGCGGGCGCGCACCGCCGGATCGCGGGTGATCGGCGAGTTGGCGCGGGAGGCCAGGTCGGCCCGGTTGGCGGCGAGTTCGGCGGTGATCGCGCCGGTGCCCTCGCGCAGGCCGCGGGCCAGCAGCGCCGTCTCGGCGGCCTTCTGCCGGGCGAAGGCGAGCCAGCGGGCGATCTGCGGGTCGACGTCGCGCTCGGCGGCGGCGTCGAGCGGCACGTGCAGCAGGGAGCAGGAGGGCGCGACGTCGACCCGCTCGGCGAGGCCGAGCAGGGTCGCCAGGGTGGCGAGCGACTTCTCCAGGTCGTTGATCCAGATGTTGCGCCCGTCGACCACCCCGGCCACCAGGCGCTTGCCGGGCAGGCCGCCGACGGCGGCGAGGTCGTCCAGGTTGCCGGCGGCCGGGCCGGTGAAGTCCAGCGCCAGGCCCTCGACCGGGGCCTTGGCGAGCACCGGCAGGGCCTCCCCGAGCCGGTCGAAGTAGCTCGCGACCAGGAGCTTCGGCCGGTCGGTGCGGGCGCCGAGGTCCCGGTAGGCGCGGGCGGCGGCGTTGAGTTCGGCCGGGGTGCGGTCCTGCGCCAGGGCGGGCTCGTCCAGCTGCACCCAGGCGGCGCCGGCGGCCTTCAGCTCCGCCAGCAGCCGCGCGTACACCGGGAGCAGCCGGTCCAGCAGGGTGATCGGCTGGAAGTCCTGGGCGACACCGGGCGCGGGCTTGGCGAGCAGCAGGTAGGTGACGGGGCCGACCAGTACCGGGCGGGCGGTGTGCCCGAGGGCGAGGGCCTCCTCGAGTTCGCCGACCGCCTTGGCCGGGTCGGCGCGGAAGGTGGTGTCCGGACCCAGCTCGGGGACGAGGTAGTGGTAGTTGGTGTCGAACCACTTGGTCATCTCCAGCGGCGCGACCTCCTGGGTGCCGCGCGCCATGGCGAAGTACCCGGCCAGGGCGTCGGCCTCGACCTCGGCGCGGTGCCGGGGCGGGATCGCGCCGACGGCCACGGTGGTGTCCAGCACGTGGTCGTAGAGCGAGAAGTCACCGGTGGGGACCTCCCGGACGCCCGCTGCGGCGAGCTGCGCCCAGTTCTCCCGGCGCAGTCCGGCGGCGGTGGCCAGCAGCGCCCCGGCCGTGACGGCGCCCTTCCAGTACCCCTCGACCGCCTTCTTCAGTTCCCGGTGGCGGCCCTGCCGGGGGTAGCCGTACGCGGTGGCCACGCTCGCCGCGGCTGTGGACTTCGCTGTCAAGGGACTCTCCTTCGCGAGTCTGATTCCTCCTGGGACCGGCGACGGGAGGAGGGCGCGAAGGGGTCACGGACCGGACGGGTGCGCGCGGTCGGGCGCGGCTCCGCCTGGTATGTGCGCCGACCCGCCCACGAGGTCACCGGTTGGCCGCGCGCGAACGGTCGCGCACGGGCAGTGGCAGGTCTTCGGACTCGCGGGCACGCCCGCCCTCGTCGAGGGCGGACACCTACTGGCCGTCGCTTCCCAGGCCCTCGCGGGCCCAGTGCGTATGACGGCGGTCGTTCCCGCTCACCGCTGCGGGGCAGTCCCGGACTGGCCGAACCGAAAGGCGTCACCGGGTTCCCTCTTGCGACGCCCCGCCTGGCGGACGGGGCGAACCAGCTGCACCGCCAGCTTAGGGGCAAACCGCGCGGGTTCGAGCGGAATCCACGGACGGCGTCCACGGGGTGAGACGGCGGGCCCCTGGGCACCGCGTTGCCGTCAACTCCCGTACGGCGCCTCCCGGTGCCGCCACCGCACCCGGTCCTCGGCCACCGCCGCCCGCACGTCCGCCGGGGCCCGTCGGCCGCGGTGGTCGGCACAGGAGAGCACCAGCATCTCGCGCTCCCCCGGCCGGAACTCGTACGCCACCCGCTCCACCCGGCTCGGCACCCCGAGCCCGGCCAGTTCCCCGCGCAGTCGCTCCAGCCCCCGGTAGCGGAGGCCGGTGTCGTACACCGTCAGCGGGAACAGCCGGACCTCCCGGCGCGCCACCCGGGCCAGCTCCAGCAGTGCCGCCCGGTGGAACTCCTCGTCCAGCCGGTTGCCGTACGAGAACAGCAGGTGCGAGCTGAGCACCAGGTCGAAGGAGTCGTCGGGGAAGGGGAGTTCGGGCAGCGAGCCGGCCACGTAGCGGTCCGGGCGGGCCGCGATGTCGGCGCGGAACTCCCGGGCGTTGGCGGTCCACTGGCGGACCAGGTCGTCCACGTCGGCGTACCACGACCAGATGCGGTCCGCCGTCTCCTCGACCAGCAGCTCGCGCTTGAAGGCCGTCTCGCGTTCCACCAGCAGGCCCAACTCCTCGCGTTGGTGGGCGTACTGGCGGTCGACCGCGACGGCGTCGACGCCCCGGCGCCCGGCCTCGGCGACGAAGCTCGCGGCGCCGCCCGGGCAGTCCAGGACGCGTTGCTCCAGGTCCCGATCGGTGAGTGCGAACATCGCCCGGTACTCGGCGAAGGAGCGTGCGCTGACCAGCACGCGGTCATCCCCTCCCGACGAACGGCATGGTGGCGGGCAGCACCACGAGGGACTGGATGGTGGTGTCCGGCGGCTGCGCGGCCATCAGCAGCAGGGCGTCGGTGAAGCGCTCCACCGGGATGGTCGCCTCGACCGCCATCGTCCCGTCGGCCTGCATCGCGGCCGGCTGCGGGCCGCCGTCGAGCGGGGCGACGTTGCCGACGTCGATCTGCCCGCAGGAGATGCCGAACGGGCGGCCGTCCAGGGCGAGCACCTTGGTGAGGCCGAGCA
Organism: Kitasatospora sp. NPDC093550; assembly: GCF_044764985.1. Lineage (NCBI taxonomy): Bacteria > Bacillati > Actinomycetota > Actinomycetes > Kitasatosporales > Streptomycetaceae > Kitasatospora > Kitasatospora sp. NPDC093550. Next base: position 214,802 of record NZ_JBIWJF010000010.1, on the reverse strand, counting down.
CGGCGTGCTTGGCGGCGGTGTACGCGAGGGAGTGGGGGCGCGGCACGTGCGCCGAGGGCGCACCGTTGTTGATGATCCGCCCGCCCTGCGGGCTCTGGGCGCTCATCACCCGGAAGGCCTCGCGGGCGCAGAGGAAACCGCCGGTGACGATGGTGTCCAGCACCCGGTTCCAGTCCTCGAACGGGGTCTCGGTGATCGGTCGGCGCGGGGCGGCGGCGCCCGCGTTGTTGAACAGCAGGTCCAGCCGGCCGTACCGGTCGCGGACGGCGTCGAAGAGCCGGGCGACCTCCTCCGGGCTGCGGATGTCGGTCGGCACGGGCAGCGCCCGGGCGGCGGCCGGGCCGGCCAGCGCAGCGGTCTCCTCCAGCGCGTCCTTGCGGCGCCCGGCGACGGCGACGGTCCAGCCGGCCTCCAGCAGGGCCAGCGCCGAGGCCCGGCCGAGGCCGCTGCCCCCGCCGGTGACGATCGCGACCCTTCCGTGCGGTGCGGTCAACGCGCCCACTCCTCCCCCTCGTTCACCCAGATCCGGAGCATCCGCCGGGAGTACCGCCCGGGTTCGTCGACGAACGGCGAACGCCCGTGCAGCACCCGGCTGTTGCGAATGATCAGCAGGTCCCCGGCGGCCATCGGCAGCCCGAAGGCGATCTCCGGGCGGTAGAGCACCTCGTCCAGCACGCCCAGCGCCTCCCACTGACGGTCCGTCAGTTCCGGTCCGCCCCGGTCCGGGGAGGAGCGGACGGTGCGGGTCTGGTAGTAGCAGCCGACCGTCCCCTCCTGCCGGTGGTAGAGGATCGGGGTGACCACCCGCTGCGGGCCCGCCCGGCCGGTCCGGTCGAAGGTCCAGTCCTCGCGGAGCGTGGCCAGCGCGTCGGGCCGCTCCCGCGCGATCAGGTCGTGGACGTGCCGCGCGCTCGCCAGCTTGGTCAGCCCGCCGCCGTCGAAGGCCGGGCGCAGGCACAGCAGGACGAGCAGGTCGCAGGTGTCGCAGTGGAAGCCCAGTTCGGTGTTGCCGTCGCCGTCCTGGTCGCGCAGCACCGAGGTGAGGTCGCCGCGCCCGTTCTGCGGCACGATCCGGCCGTAGTCGCGCAGCAGGAAGGAGAGCACCTCGGTGATCTCCTCCTCCGGGTGCGCCGGGTCCACCAGGCCGCCGACGTGGGTGATGCCGACGGAGGCGACGGCGTCCCGGACGAAGTCCCGCAGCCGCTCGCGCACCGGCCCGGCCGCGCCCCACCGCCCGGCCCGCGCGTCGGCCCACAGCAGCCGCCGCTCCTCCTCCCCCAGCGGGAGCGACCAGAGCGCCCGCCGGGCCTCCAGCTCCAGGCTGCTCCAGCCGATTTCCGTCACCGCGTCCACGTGTCCTCTCCTTCCTGCCGGCGGCCGGCCGCGACGGCCTTCGTCCAGAGTTCGAGCGCCTCGTCGATCTGCCCGGCCGTGACGACCAGCGCGGGGGCCATCCGGACCACGTTGAGGTGGATCCCGCAGAGCAACAGCAGCAAGCCGTGCTCGGCGGCCGCCTGCTGGGCGCGTTTCGCGGCCTCCGGGTCCGGGGAGCCGTCCGGCCGGCAGAACTCACTGGCGGCCATCAGCCCCAGACCCCGGACGTCGGCGATCCCGGGCGCCTCGGCGGCGACCGTCCGCAGCCCGGCCAGCAGCCGGGCGCCCTGCTCGGCCGCGTTCTCCACCAGCCGTTCCTCGCGCAGCACGTCCAGGGTGGCCAGGGCGGCGGCGCAGGCCACCGGGTTGCCGCCGTAGGTACCGCCCTGCGAGCCGGGCCAGGCGCGGCCCATCAGCTCGGCGGGCGCCGCGATCGCGGACAGCGGGAAGCCGCTGGCCAGGCCCTTGGCGGTGATCAGGACGTCCGGCCGCACCCCCTCCTCGTACTCGTGCGCCCAGAACCGGCCGGTGCGGCCGAAGCCGGACTGCACCTCGTCCACCACCAGCAGGATGCCGTGCCGGTCGGCGCGCTCGCGCAGCCCGGCCAGGAAGCCGGGCGGGGCGGGCACGTAGCCGCCCTCGCCGAGCACCGGCTCGACGAACATCGCCGCCGTCTCGGCGGGCGCGCAGGCGGTGGCGAGCACCTCGTCCAGTCCGCGCAGCGCGTGCGCCACCGCCTCGTCCGGCGTCATCCCCAGCCGGAAGGAGGCCGGGAAGGGCGCCACCGCGACCCCGGGCATCAACGGGCCGATGCCGGCCCGGAACCGGGTGCCGGCGGTGGTCAGCGAGGCGGCGCCCATGGTGCGTCCGTGGAAGGAGCCCTCGAAGACGATCACGTTCTGGCGCCCGGTGGCGTGCCGGGCCAGCCGCAGCGCCGCCTCCACCGCCTCGGTGCCGGCGGTGGCGTAGAACACCGAGTCCAGGCCGGGCGGCAGCACCTCGCCCAACCGCTCGGTGAGGGTGAGGAGTCGGTCGTGCAGCACGGTGGTGTACTGCCCGTGGATCAGTCGGCCCGCCTGCTCGCGGACGGCCTCGACGATCCGCGGGTGGCAGTGGCCGGTGCCGGTCACCCCCACGCCGGAGGTGAAGTCGAGGTACCGGCGGCCCTCGGCGTCGTAGAGGTGGAGGCCTTCGCCGCGTACGGCGACGACCGGGGTGGCCTGCTTGAGCACCGGGGAGAGCTGGGACACGGGGCCTGCCTTCACGGGTGGGTCCTGCCTTCGGGAGGGAGGACGGCGGGATCGAGCACGGGGCCGAGCGGGGGATCGAGCAGGAGGTCGAGCGGGTGTCGGGACGGGTCGGCGGGCGGCAGGTGGCCGGCCTCGACGGCCCAGGCGAGCGCGGCCGACCACCACCGCGGGGTCGGCTCGGTGAAGCGGACGCCCAGCCGGTCGAGCACGCCGGTGGTGTAGGCGCTGTCCACCCGGACGTTGCGCTCCTCCTGCTGCGCCCAGGCGGCGGCCAGCCGGGCGGCCGTCGGGTGCCGCCGCTCGGCGGCGGCGAGCGCGGCCGCGAAGCCCGCGTCGTCGGTGAGCCGCACCCGGTGGCCGCAGCGGGCGAGCCAGCCCACCAGTTCGTCGTGCGGGACGTCGTACGGCGACTCGACGTGGTACGCGCCGGGCGCGGCGTACGGGTCCAGGGCGATCGCGGCGATCCCGGCGGCCACCGTGTCCACGTGCGAGAAGGCGAACGCGGTGGCCGGCCGGCTCGGTGCGGCTCCGGCCAGCAGGTAGCCGCGGATCAGCTGGTAGATCCGGTTGTCGCCGGTGTTGGCCTGGAACGCGCCGGTCCGGCTGTGCGCCGCGATGTGGCCGCTGCGGTGCAGGTAGGCGGCGTGCCCGCCGGCGGCCCAGGCCCGGACGGCCTGCTCCGCACGGTACTTGGTCCGCTCGTACGGGGTGCGGAAGTGCTGGCCGATCGCCAGGTCCGCCTCGCTGAAGCGGCGCGGCGGACCGTCCACGCCGCCCGAGACGGCGAGCGTGGACACGTGGTGGACGCGGGCCTCCGGGGCGTGCTCCCCGACCCAGCCGAGCAGGCGGCGCACCGCCGTGTGGTTGGTGCGCTCCAGCTCCTCGGGCGAGGCCACCAGCCGGACGTCCGCCGCCGCGTGCACCACGATCCGCGCGCCCCGGGCCCGGTCCAGCCCGGCCGGGGAGAGCCCGAGGCCGTCCCGGTCGATGTCCCCGGCGACGGCGTGGGCCGCGCCCGGGCCCAGTCGCTCCCCCGCCCGGCCGTCGTCACCGGCCCGGACCAGGCAGGTGACCTCGGCACCGCGCCGGGCGAACGCCTCCAGCAGGTGCCGCCCCAGGTAGCCGGTGGCGCCGGTGAGCAGCACCCGGGCGGGCTCGCGCACCGTCGCCCGGCCGGGCGTGCGCACCGCCGCCGGGGCGGCCGGCGGGAGGCCGGGGTGCAGCAACTGGCCGGAGGTGGACAGCGGCGCGCGCACGGGACGGGGGACGGCACCGCCCGCCGCGCCGTTCCCGTCGGCCCCGCCCGCCGCAGCGGCCACGGCGGCGGCGAAGGCGGTGGTGATCCGCTCGGCGTCGGGGTGCGACAGGCCGGACCGGGCGTACACCAGGTCGGCGACCAGCCGCCGTTCCACGATCCGCGCGGTGAGCCGCAGCCGGTACAGCGGGTCGCCCCCGGCGCAGCGGGCGACCCCGGCCTGTTCGGCGGCCACCGTCCAGTCCAGGGCGGGCTCCACGGGGAGCCGGAAGGTGCCGAGGAAGTTGAACCCGACGGCGGGGCGGTCGCCGGGCGCGTCCATCGGCCGGGCGGGTGCCTCGCGCAAGCGCCGCGCCACCGCCTCCGGGCCCTCCCCGGCCGCCGGCTCGACGTGCTTGACGGCGGTGAACCAGCCGACGGTGTCCAGGAATTCGCCCGGATCGCCGCCGGTGTCCCGGCCGTGGGTCTCGACCTCCACCGCCAGCCGGGGAGCGCCCTCCGTGCCCGTGACGGCCCCGGCGAAGGCGGCCAGCAGGACGGCCTCCAGTCCGGCCCCGGCTCCGTGCCGGGCGACCAGCCGGCCGGTGGCCTCCGCGTCGAGCGCCCAACTGAGCGCGGCGGGCGCCTCGTGGGGCTCGGCCCCCGGCTCGGTCGCCGCCTCGGCCGCCGGCTCGGCCCCCGGTTCCACCGCGGGTCCGTCCGCGGGTCCGTCCGGGGGTCCGTCCGGGGGCCTTTCGGCGGCCGCCGCCGCCCACGCGGAGAAGTCCCCCGTCGGCGGCAGATCGGTCGGCTTCCGGTCCAGCGCCGCCCGGTAGGCGTGCGCGAGGTCGTCCAGCAGGATGCGCCAGGAGAGCCCGTCGACCACCAGGTGGTGCGCGATCAGCGCGAGCCGGTCGTCCGTGCCGGGCGGGCCGGAGAAGAGGTGGACGCGCAGCAGCCGGGCGGCCGAGGGGTCCAGGCTGCGGTGGAGCGCGGTGCAGACGCCGGCGACGGTGTCGGCGAGCGGCCCGGCCGCACGCGGGACCCGGGAGAACGAGACCGGGTCGAGCTCGGCCGTCGCCCTGGGCTCGCCGCAGCCCTCCGGGGTGAGCGGGCGGCGCAGCGCCGGGTGGCGTTCCAGGACGGCCACGACCGCCGCCGAGAGCGCCGCCGGGTCCACCGCCGTACGGCAGCGCAGCAGGACGGACTGGTTCCAGTGCCGCACGTCCGCGAGGGACCGCTGCCGGTACAGCCAGCGCTGCGCCGGGGCGAGCCGGACGGTGCCGGCTCCGGTGCGGGCAGCCGGGCCGGGCGGGGCGACCGGCACGGCGGCGGCCGCCAGGGCCTCCGCGGTGGGGTGCCGGTAGAAGTCCTCGTGGGCGACCCGGTGGCCGGCCCGGCGCAGCAGGGCGATGGTGCGCATGGCGAGGATGGAGTCCCCGCCGAGGCCCAGCACGTCCACCCGCGGCCCGACGGCGGGCAGGCCGAGCGCGCCGGCCCAGAACCGGGCGATCTCGCCGGCAAGTCCGCTCGCCGCGGCACCCGCCGACTCCGCCCGGGCCTCGACCAGTTCGGCCACGAGCTCGGCCAGCCGCGGCCGGTCGAGCTTGCCGTTCGGTCCGACCGGGAAGTCCGGCAGCACCAGGACCGGCTGCGGCACGGAGTAGCCCGGCAGCCGGTCCCGTAAGTGGCGGTCGAGCCCGCGGAGGTAGCCGTCGAGCCCGTCGGCGTCTGCGGCACCGCCCAGCAGCCGTACCGCGCCCAGCAGTTGGGCACCGACGGCGGTGCCCCGCAGGAGGACCGCCGAGCGGGCGACGCCGGGGTACCCGTCCATGGCCCGCTCGACCTCGGCGAGGTCCACCCGGTAGCCGCGCACCTTCACCTGGCGGTCCACCCGGCCCAGGAAGACCAGGTCGCCGTCGGCCCGGCGGCGGCACAAGTCGCCCGTCCGGTACATCAGTCGGCCGTCGTGCCGGACGAAGCCGCGGGCCGTCTCGGCGGGCCGCCCGAAGTACCCGGCGGTGACGCCGCGCCCGCCGATCAGCAGCTCCCCCACGACGCCGTCCGGCACCGCCCGTCCGGCATCGTCCACCACGGTGAGCCGCACCTCGCCGATGGCGCTGCCGATCGGGACGGTCGGTTCCTCGGCGGGCAGTCGGCGGGCGTCGCCGGCCAGCAGGCAGGTGGCGCCGACGGTGGTCTCGGTCGGGCCGTAGTGGTTGGCCAGCCGGGCGGTGGTGCCGCCCTCCAGCAGGGCGGCGGCGAGCGGGCGCGGCAGCGGCTCGCCGCCGAGCAGCACGGTGTGCAGCGGCGGGGCGTCGGCCGGGCGGCCCTCCAGCAGGGCGGTCAGGTGCGAGGGGGTGGTCTTCAGCACGTTCACCCCGGCCTGCCGGAGCGAGGCCCAGAAGGCCTCCGGGTCGCGCACCTCGCGGTCCGGGACGAGGTGCACCGAGCCGCCGGTGGCGAGGGCGAGCAGCCAGGCGGTGTGGCCGAGGTCGGCGGCCAGCGTGGTGACGTGCGCGGTGCGCGGCGCGTCGGCCTCGGTGAACGCGAGCCGCCCGGCCAGTGCCCGGGCGTAGTGGACGGCGTTGGCGTGGGTGACGGCGACGGCCTTGGGCTCGCCGCTCGACCCGGAGGTGAAGGAGAGGTACGCGAGGTCCTCACCCGCTATCCCGCCCCGGGGGCCGGGCAGCGTCGCGGAAGCCGCACCGGAAGCGGGGCCGGCCGCCACGTCCACCACCTCCCCGCCGAGCCCGCCCTCGGTCGCGAGCACCCTGGCCACCCGGACGGCCGCCAGCCGCCGGGCGAGGTCGGCCGCCGACCAGTCCGGGTCGGCCAGCACGGCGGCCGCGCCCGAGCGCAGCACCCCGTGCAGCAGGACCAGCATCCGCGCGTCCCGGGGCCCGACCAGGGCGACCCGGTCCCCGCGTCCGGTGCCGGCGGCGGCCAGCCGGGCGGCGATCCGGCCGGCCGCGGTGTCCAGCGTGCGGTAGTCGACGGTGCGGACGCCGTCGCTCAGGGCGCGCCGGTCCGGGTGCGCCCGGGCGAGGTGCGCGAGGAGTTCGGGCAGCGAACGGGCGCTGTGGACGGACGGCGCCGTGCGGAGGTGCTGCGTCGCGGGGGTCACGCCGCCTCGTCCCCCGCCCGGTCCGCCCGGGCTGGCCGGTCGGGCCGGTCGGGCCGGGCCGGGCCCCCGGGGTCGCCCGCCAGGTACCCGTCCAGCAGCGCCCGTTCGGGCAGCCGGCCGGCCAACTCCCAGGCCAGCATGCGGTGCAGGCCGTCCAGGTGGATCAGCCCGGCGCGCACCGCGAGGTCCCCGTAGTCGGAGTGGTCGATGGGGGCGGTGCTGAGGAAGACGGTGGTGAACGGCGCCCGCCGCAGCAGCCGCAGCTTGGCCGCGCAGACCGGGTTGGCGGCGGTCCAGGCGGCCCCGGCGGAGCGGATCCGCTCGGCCGCCCGGGCCACCGTCAGTCCGGAGCGCGGCACCAGTTCGAGGTCCCCGCCCTCGCTGAGGTGCCAGGGCAGGACGACGCCGAGGACGTCCGCCCGCGAGAGCCGGACCCGCCACCAGCCGCCGGGGATGCGGTCGGCGCGTTCGAGGTTCTCCTCGCCGTACACGTTGGTGTTCGCCTCGTGGTCCCGCTCCACCGGGTGGTCCCGTAGGTAGGCGTCGTGGACCTCGGCGTAGGCGACGGCGGTGACGATCTCCACGGCAGTGCTCCTCAGACGGTTCCGGTGTACTCGGTGAAGTGCCGTTCCGCGAACAGCTCGGGCCACTGGCCGTCGGCCAGGTCCAGTTCGCGGGCGCGGGCGAGCATCTGCCGCCAGTACGGCTTCACCGGGCGCCAGCGCGCGCCCACCTGGCAGTAGGAGGCGTCGATGAAGTACCGGGGCCGGCCCGGCCCGTCGGGCGCCGGCCTGCGGGTGTGGAACAGCGCCGAGTTGAGCAGCACGGTCGAGCCGGGCGCCAGCCGGTCGATCACCACCTCGCCGGGCAGCTCCGCGGTGCCGTGGTGGGCGAAGGCGGACTTGCCGGCGGTGCCGTGGTGCGAGCCCGGCAGCACGGCCAGACTGCCGACCTTCTCGTCCAGTCCGCCGAGGTAGTGCAGCGCGTGGACCATCAGCAGCGACGGGTCGGAGCGGTCGTTGGGCTCGCAGTCGTGGTGCCAGGGCTTGCCCGGTATCCCCGGGGCCTGGCGGTCGCTGTGCAGGTGGTGGAAGACGAAGGACGGTCCGATCAGCCGGGTCAGTGTCCGCAACAGCGGTGGGTGGGTGAGGAGTTGGCCGTGGGCCGGCAGCTCCAGCTCCAGCAGCGGCGGCGGCCCGTGCCGGGCCGGGTCCGTACAGGCGGCGATCGACCGGGCCCGTAACCCCTCGTCGACCCAGTGGTCCACCTCGGGGACGAGCCGTTCGCGCAGTGCTTCCGGCACCAGGCCGGGCAGGACCAGGTACCCGGACTCCAGGAACTGGCGGTGGTGCTCGGTGTCGAGGGCCTCGCGCCCTCCGAAGTGCAGCGTCACCGAACCGACCCCCCTCCTTCCGTTCTGCGGGACGAACAACGGGACGTGGCGCGAGCGAGGAGGCACACGGGTTCCCTCCGGACCTCGGGCGGCGGCGGGGCGTCCGTCACGGCCGCCACGGCTGAATCGCGATCACCACGAAGAGGCACGGGGCGATCACGCAAGGTAGTCCGCCCCAGGAGTATGAACCGGTCACCGCGTCCACGACAAGACGCATGCCAACTCGTGGACACCTTCCCGCCACCGTGCCGTTCAGCTCCGGCCACCAGTCGATTCCCTCCCCACGGGGAACACCGGACGCGTTCCGCCCCGGTGATTCGCCGACGGAACAGCGGATGCGGCAGAGTGGGCCCATGAGTTCGGACATCCGGAGCCCCCGGACCGCCGGCCCGACCACCCCGCCGGCCCGTCGGCGCCCGGTCCAGCAGCGCAGCCAGGTGCGGTACGGCCGCATCCTCGACGCCTGCGCCGGACTGCTGGACGAGGTCGGGGCGACCGCGCTCACCACCAAGGAGGTCGCCCACCGCGCCGAGGTGCCGATCGGCACCCTCTACCAGTTCTTCGCCGGCAAGGAGGACCTACTCGCCGCGCTCGCCGGCCGCAACCTCGACCGGTACCTCCAGCGCCTCGACGCCCGGCTGGCCGCCGCCGCCCCGGTCGATCCGGCCGCCTTCACCGACCTCGCGGTGGAGGAGTTCGTGGCGATGAAGCGCACCGTGCCCGGCTTCGGCCAGCTCGACTTCGGCCTGGCCGGTCCGCTCGTGCCCGCCGGGGTCCGGGACGACCGGCACCTGCTGGACGCGGGCGTCGACAACAACACCGCCGTCGCCCTGCGCCTGCAGGCACTCGGCGGCGACCTGTTCCGGACCGGCGACCCCGACGGCCTCACCCTCACCCTCCGGGTCGCCCTGGAGGCCGCCGACGCGGTGCTCAAACTGGCCTTCCGCGGCGACCCGAACGGCGACCCGACGCTGATCGCCGAATGCAAGCGGTTGGTCCGCGGCTACCTCGCGCAACAGCTGCCCGCCCGCTGACCCCCGGCCCGCACGCCCCCGGCTCCCGTCCGCCCGAGCCGTTGCGAGCCCGCCGCCCCCGCAGCACAGTGGATAGCGGAGCGGCCGCGGAGGCGGCCCCGACGACCCCGAGGACCGAGGGAGCAGACCATGCACGCAGCGGTAGGTGACCAGCTCCACATCCACAGCAGGTCGGTGGGCATGGTGGACCAGAAGGGCGAGATCATCGAGGTGCGCGGCACCAACGGCGAGCCGCCGTACGTGGTCCGCTTCGAGGACGGCCACGAGGGCCTGATCTACCCGGGCCCCGACTGCAACATCGAACCGCGCCTGGCGGAGCGCTGACCGACGCCCCTGCCGTCCCGCGCCCCGCGGCCCCTCCGCGGACCCGCGCGGGGTGGTGAGGCGCGGTGTCCTCCCCCACCACGCCGCTGCCCGGGGCACTTTCCGGGCTCGCGCCACTGCTGGACCACTACGGGTACCTGGCGGTGGCGCTGCTCGTGCTGCTGGACAACTGCGGCATCCCGGTGCCCGGGCAGACCATCCTGGTGCTCGCCTCGGTGTACGCCGGCACCGGTCACCTCGACTTCGCCGCCGTGCTGCTGATCGCGACCGTCGCCGCCGTCCTCGGCAACAGCCTCGGCTACCTGATCGGCCACACCGGCGGACGCGCCTTCGTCCACCGCTGGGGCCGCTACGTGCTGCTCACCCCGGCCCGGATGGAGCGCGCGGACGGCTTCTTCGCCCAGCACGGCGGCAAGGTCGTCACCGTGGCCCGCTTCGTCGACGGGCTGCGCCAGACCAACGGCATCATCGCCGGGACGACCGAGATGCCCTGGCGCCGGTTCCAGCCGTTCAACGTGCTCGGCGCCGTGCTGTGGACGGGCGTCTGGGGCACCTTCGGCTACCTCGCCGGGGCCAACATCGACACCGTGTACCGGACGGCGATCCGCTACCAGGTCTGGTTCGCGATCGGGCTCGGGGTGCTGGTCGCGGCCCTCCTGCTCCGCCAGGTGCTCCGGTACCGGCGCCGGCGCCGCGAGGGCACCGGCACCGGGGACGAGGACGGGTCGGGCGCCGGGCCGGGTTCGGGTGCCGGGTCGGGGCCGGAAGCCGAGGACGGGCCCGGGGACGAAGACCGGCCCGGGGACGAGGACGGGCCCGGCGACGAGGACGGGCCCGGTACCCACGCCCCGACGGACCCGTCCTAGCTCAGCGGGAACACCTCGAACGGCACCGCGAAACGCGTCCCCAGCCGGCTGCCCGCGCCCCGGCCGAAGCCCTCCAGGAACTCCCGGGCGTCCGCCATCGCCCCGCCGAGCCCGGCCAGGTACGCCTTGTGCTCCTCCAGCGAGGCGACGCCCCGGTCGAAGGTGTCGGTGGTGTCCACCGCGTGCTTCGCCTCCGGCGAGGCCGCCGCCCAGATCTGCCGCACGCCGTTCCACGGCTCGTGGCCCTCCGCCACCAGCTCCCGGAACACCCAGCGGTTCCCGGCGTCCCGGACCCCGTCCAGGGTGGCCCGGCCGACCGCGATGTGGTCGGCCTGGTTGAGGAACACCCCGCCGTAGGTCTCCCGGAAGTTGCTGGTGATCACGATGTCCGGCCGGTGCCGGCGCACCACCCGGGCGATGTCCCGGCGCAGCGGCAGCCCGTACTCGACCACGCCGTCCGGGTACCCGAGGAACTCGACGGTGTCCACGCCGACCACGCGCGCCGAGGCGATCTGCTCGGCCTCGCGCAGCGGCCCGCACTCGGCCGGGTCCATCGAGTCGATGCCGGCCTCGCCGCTGGTCACCATCACATAGACGACCTTCTTCCCCTGGGAGGTCCAGCGGGCGACGGCCGCGGCGCCGCCGTACTCCATGTCATCGGGGTGCGCGACGATCGCCACCGCCGTCCGCCAGTCCTCGTCCACGGGCTCGAAGGGCGCGGGGGCCTGCTCGGTCATGCTGTTCATCCCTCTCGGTGCGGCGCACGGTCGTCCGGTCGTACCCGGCCGCCGCGCCGGGATCCGGCGGCCGACAGGGAACTTACCGTGCGTCAGACGGCGTCCACGGATCATGACCCGCATCCGACTCGGCTTCCTGTACGCCGCGCGCCGCCGGCCCGGCGCTGGTACTGATCGCCATCGCCCCGCTGGCCGTGCGGCTTGCCTCTGACGCAAGGGTCAAGGGTTAGCGTCCGGGCGCCCCACCCCGGGGCACCCCCTTCCGCACGAGGAGCGCTGCCATGCCCCTGCCCACCACCGCCCGGGTCGTCCGACTGACCGCCGAGCCGCGCGGGCTGCCCGTCCCCGAGGACTTCACCGTCGCCGAGGAGCCGCTGCCGGCGCCCGGGCCGGGACAGGTGCTGGTCCGCAACCGGGCGTTCCTGGTCTTCCCGGCGCTGCGCACGCTGATCAGCGGCGCGGGCACCGGCCTGCCCGTGCCCCACGTCAAGCCCGGCGAGGCGCTGTTCGGGCCCGCCCTCGGGGAGGTGCTGGCCGCGCCGGAGGGCGGGCCGCTGCGCCCGGGCGACCTGGTCACCCACCTGGACGGCTGGCGGGACCACGCGGTGGCGGACGCCGCCCGGTTCACGGCGGTCGACCCGGACTTCCCGCTGCCGGTGGCCCTGGTCTCCGCCGCCTCGGCCGGCTACGGCGCGCTGACCCGCTGCGCCGAAGTGCGCCCGGGCGACGTGGTGCTGGTCACCGGCGCCGCGGGCGCGGTCGGCTCGCTCGCCGGGCGGATCGCCCGACTGCTCGGCGCCGCCCGGGTCATCGGCACCACCCGCTCGCCCGGCAAGGCGCAGCGGCTGACCGCCGAACTCGGCTACGACGCCGTGCTGGTGCCCGGCGAGCGGCCGTTCGCCGAGCTGCTGGCCGGGGCCGCGCCGGACGGGGTCGACGTGGTGCTGGACCTGGTCGGCGGCGAGCAGCTGACCGCCGCCGTGGACGCGGCCCGGCAGGGCGGCCGGATCGCGGTGGTCGGCGCGCTGTCCGGGCAGCTCGATCCCCGGCTGCCCGGCGGCAACTCCCCTGCGGTGATCGACAGTTTCCGGGTCGTCACCCTCGGCCTGCGGCTGCGCGGCTTCACCCTGCTCGACCACCCGGACCTGGCGGCCGAGTGGCGCGAGCGCCTCGGCGGCTGGCTGCGCAGCGGGGAGATCACCTTCCCGTGGACGCCGGTCGCGGGCATCGACCGGGCCCCGCAGGCGTTGTCCCGGTTGTTCACCGGGGACACCTTCGGGGCGACCATCGTGGAGCTCTGAGAACGGAAGGGGCGGGCATGCGGATCGGGGACGCGGCGGCAGCGGCGGGCACCACCCCCAGGGCACTGCGGTTCTACGAGCAGCGCGGGCTGCTGCCCCCGCCCGCCCGGTCCGCCTCCGGCCAGCGCGAGTACGGCCCGGCCGACATCGCACGGGTCCGGGTGATCCGCCAACTCCTCGCCGTGGGGCTGACGGTGGACGACCTGGCCAGTCGGCCGCACCGGCTGGACCTGCTCGCCGAGGACCCGCCGCGCCGCTGCACGGCCGACCCCGGCCCGGAGACCTACGCCCCGGTCGTCCGCGCACGCCTCGCCACCCTCGACGCCGAGATAGCCCGCCTCACCGCCCTCCGCACCAAACTCGCCCACCACGCCGCCACCGGCGGCGCAGACATCCCGCACCCGCACTCCACCTGACGGCACGACAGATCAGGGGAGGCGGCAATCGCCCACCACATCACCCCCGCCCACGCAGTCACACCCCACCCGACACCACCCACGAAGGGCTCGCCCGCCACCTCACGACACGGGAGACGCGAACCCCACACCCCCAACCCCCACCCCAACCCGACACCACCCAAGAAAGACTCGCCCGCCACCTCACGACACGGGAGACGCGAACCCCACACCCCCAACCCCCACCCCAACCCGACACCACCCAAGAAAGACTCGCCCGGCACCTCACGACAGGGGAGGCGTGAGGTGCCGGGCGAGGGCTCGGGGGGTGGGTCAGGTGGCGTCGGTGGCGAGGTGGGGGTCGGGGGCGGGGGCTGTGGCGGTCGGGGCGGGCCAGGTGATGCGGGTGGCGCAGAGAGAGACGACGGCGGCGGAGGCGGCGACGGTGGCCATGCCCCAGACCAGGCTGGTGGCGCCGGCGATGAAGCCGATCACGGCGGGGCCGGCGAGCAGACCGGTGGTGCCCATCGCGGCGACCAGGGAGAGCGCGTCGGCGCCCTGCCGGGCGGCGGCGACGTAGACGCAGGGGGTGACGGCGGCGACGCCGAGGCCGACGCAGGCGAAGCCGAGCAGGGTCGGGACCACGCCGCCGACCAGCAGGGCGAGCGCGAGGCCGAGGCCCGCCAGCAGGCTGCCGGTGCGGACGATGCGGCCGTCGCCGAAGCGGGTGCGCCAGCCGTCGGCGAAGATCCGGGCGCAGACCATCATCACCGAGACGACGGCGATGCCCATCGGGGCCAGCCCGGCTCCGGCGTCGACGACGTCCTTGAGGTAGAGCGCCGACCAGTCGTTCATGGCGCCCTCGGTGACGGTGCCGAAGACCATGGCCAGGCCCATCCACAGGGTCACGGCGGTCGGCAGGACGAGGCCGCGGCGCTTCTTCCCGGTCGCCGCCGCGTCCGCACTCCGCTCGACCGGTCCGTCCGCCAGCAGTCCCGGCCGGGCGGCGAGGACCAGGACGGCGAGCAGCCCGGCGGCCAGCCCGAAGTGCACGGCCAGGGTGCCGGTGAAGGCGTTGACGCCGGAGGCCAGCAGCGCGGCGAGCAGGGAGCCGGCGCTGAAGGTGGCGTGCAGCCGGGACATGGTGGTCCGCGCGAAGCGGGCTTCCAGCGCGGCGCCCTGCGCGTTCATCGCGACGTTCAGACAGCCGACCGCGACGCCGTCGCAGAACAGCACCAGCAGCGTCACCGGGTAGTTCGGCACCACCGACAGCGCGAGCAGGATCGCGCCGAGGGCGAGTGCCGACAGCACCGACAGCAGCCGGGAGCCGAGCCGCCGCATCAGCACCGCGACCAGCGGGAAGGACACGGCCGCGCCGATCCCGCAGGTCATCAGCAGCAGGCCGATCTGGGCCTCGCCCAGGTCGAGCCTGGCCTTGAGCGCGGGCACCCGGGAGACCCAGGTCGCGTACTGGAATCCGAGGACGAAGAACAGTGCGCCGATGGCCAGTTGGGAGCGGCGGAACTCGTCGCGAACGGGGGTCATGTGCGGCATCAGCCCACTTCGGCTCGGGGTCGGGGCCCGGGGATCGGGTCGGACGGCGGGGTGGGGTCGGCGGGGTCGAGCGGCATCGCCATGTAGACCGCGCGGGAGCCGTAGCTCGCGGGCAGTTCGACCTCGGGCCGGGCGCGGTAGCCGAGCGGGGTCCACAGCACGTGCGAACCGCGCACGGCGACCAGGGAGATGGTCCGGTAGCCGGCCGCCCGGGCGGTCTCCTCCAGGTGGCGCAGCATCCGGTGGGACAGTCCTTGGCCGCGCAGCGCTTCGGAGATGACCAGGTCGTGGGCGTGCATGTTGCCCGGCCGCGCGCCCTCGCCGTCCCTGCCGCCGGCCCCGGCCCCGCCTCCGGACGCGTCCCCGTCCTCGCTGCGGCTGAGGTCCGGGCAGCGCGACAGCGGGTACGGCAGGGCGAGCAGGTAGCCGCCGGGGCGCCCCGCGTGCTCCAGGACGAAGCAGGTGTCCGGCGAGGCCCGGTGCCGGGACTGCAGGGCCTCGCGGCCCTCGGACAGGCCGCTGGCCGCGTAGGCGCGCTCCTCCAGGGCGACCACGTCGTCCCAGTCCTCGTCCCGGAGCAGCCGGATGCGGAACTCGCTCATGCGTCCTCTCCCTCGCCGTGCGCGCCGTTCCCGCCGCCGTTCCCGCCGCCGTGCCGTCCGCCGTTCCCGCCGATGCAGGTGTACGGCAGCGGTGCGAAGCCGTTGAACCCGCGGGTCGCGTAGGCGGTGGCGTACGCGCCGCAGGAGTGGATCCAGACCGGGTCGCCGGAGCCGACCGCGCGCGGGACCCGTACCAGGCCGCCCTCCTGGGCGTAGGCGTCGTCGCTGTCGCAGGTCGGCCCGGCCACCACGGCGTTGACGAACTGGCCGCCGGGGTGGCTGGGGAACTCCAGCCGGTACTGCAACTGGTCCATCTCGTAGAGGCCGTTGAACTTGCCGCAGCTGAGGTAGAGCCAGTCCTCCCGGGTGCCGTCGAGGCGGTGCCGGGAGGTGAGCCGGGCGACGTGCGCGCGGATCGCGCCGTGGTCGGCGACGAGGTGGCGGCCGGGTTCCAGCAGGAAGTCCAGCGGCCCGGCGTTGACGGCGCGCAGCCGCTCCATGCCCTCGCGGATGACCGCGAACATCTTGTCCAGCGGCGGGTCGAGGGGCCGGCCGCGCCGGTCGAGGACGCCGAGGGCGGGCAGGCCGCCGCCGAGGTTGATCCGGTCGGGCGTGATGCCGCGCCAGTTGAGCGCCTCCAGCACGGCTGCCAGGGATTCCACGGCGGCGCCCCAGGCCTCGGCGGTCATCTGCTGGGAGCCGACGTGCACCGACAGGCCGGCGGGGACCAGCCCGGCGGTACGGGCTTCGCCGAGCACCCGCAGGGCGTCCTCGGGCGAGCAGCCGAACTTGTGGCTCAGGCCCCACAGGGCGCCTTCGCCGGTGGTCGCGATCCGGCAGAAAACCCGTGATCCGGGGGCGTGTTCGGCGATCGCGGCGACGTCCTCCAGGCTGTCGGTGGCGAAGTCGCGCACGCCCAGCCGGTGGGCTTCGGCGATGTTGCGGTCGGACTTGACGGTGTTGCCGTAGTGGATCAGTTCGGGGGCGACGCCGGTGCGCAGCGCCTGGGCGATCTCCTGCGGGCTCGCCGCGTCGAAGCCGGAGCCGAGCCCGGCGAGGTGGTCGAGCACCTCGTCCACCGGGCAGGCCTTCATCGCGAACCGTACGGCGACACCGGGAAGTTCGGCGCACAGGGCGGCGTACTGGCGGCCGATGCCGTCGAGGTCGTAGATGATCCGGTCGTCGGTGGCGGCGGCGAGCGCGGCCCGGAGCGCGGTGCGGTCGTACGGGTCGGGGCGGGGTGCGCCGCCGTGGACGGCGGTCCCGGTCGGGGCGCGGTGGCGGGGCGCCGGGCTCGGCTTCGGGCCCGGCGTCGTGCTCGGCGGAGGGGTCGGGGTCGGTAGCGGGTGTGTCGTCCGGTGTGTCACGTGGTGTTCCCGTTCTCCGGCTGGTGCGGCAGCCGGTCGGCGGGGGTGGCCTTGCTCGCCCGCACCAACGGGCCCCACGCGTCGATCAGCAGGGCGAAGTCCTCGATGTCCGACTGTGCCCGGTCGAGCAGCTGCTCCCGGCGGGGCACCAGGTGGTCGGCGAACTCGGCGTACTTGCCGCCCAGGCGCCGGTAGCAGCGGTCGAGTTCGGCGAGTCGGCGGTGGTTCTCCGCGCGGTCCGTCGCGGCGCTGCGGCGGGCGGAGTCGGCGATCGGCTCGGGGCGGACGTGGTGCTGCTCGTCCAGCAGGGCCGGGCCGGCGGCCTCCAGGTCGGCGTAGACCGGGTGGAGGTAGAGCATGGAGAGCAGGAACTTGGCGTAGCGCAGCTGGTAGGCGGTGAAGCCGGGGCCGGTGCGCCGCTCGGGCGTGTAGTAGTTGACGATGTGCCGGTTGTGAGTGACACCGGGCAGGGTGGCGTCGTGCACGAGGTGGTGCAGGAAGTAGTCGCTGCCGATGGTGTCGGTGGCGGGCGGCAGCGGGACGCGTTCGTACACCTCGTGGTCGAGGGCGATGTTGCACATGTCGATGTGCCAGATGTCGGGCCGGCCGAGCACGGCGCGGTCGGCGGTGAACGGTTCGGTGCCGCCGCCGATGAAGGATTCGGCGACGAGGTCGCTCCGCTCCCGCTCGCTCGCTCCGGTGGGGGCCCAGAGCGCGACCACGTCGTGGTAGACCTCGGGGTCGAGTTCGCGGATCTCGCCGAGGTCGACGGAGAGTTCACCGACGAAGGAGGCGCCGACCAGGGCGACGGGCTTGTCCGCGAGCTCCGGGTCGAGGTTGTGCTCGGTGACGGCGGCGGCCGCGTCGGCGGCCTTGAGGCCGAGGGTGGCCAGCTCGTGCTCGATGGGGAACACCGGTCGGCCGTCCAGCCATTGGTAGCGGCTGTCGGAGTCGCGCCGGTGCACCGAGCTGCAGCCGAGCGCGGCGGCGAGCAGGAACGCCCGGTTGGTGCAGGCGCCGTAGGAGACGGCGTCGGGCAGCATCAGGTCGAGCAGCCGGTCGGGGCCGGGGGCGCCGGAGCGGTCGATCACCCCGCGCAGGAAGGCGCGTTGGGCGTCCTCGTCCAGGTGGTGGACGAGCAGGCCGTCGACCACGGGCAGGGCGGCGGCGGCCGCGGCGTGCCGGGCGCGGGCGGCGGGGTCGGCCGAGTCCAGCACCAGCAGGTGCACCCGGACGCCGAACCGCCGTACGGCGTGGGCGGCTTCGGCGCCGACCGCGGTGATGGTGTCCGCGCACTCGCGGTTGGTGGGAAGGGTCAGGCAGACGTCGCGCATTCCCGCTCCCCCGTGGCGTGCGGCTCGCCGTCGGCGGCGGGCCGTCGGTCCCCGGCGTCGCCGGGTTCGTCGAACGGCTTGCCGCTCCAGGACCGCAGCCCGAGCAACTTCTCCCCCAGCTCGTTGAGTTCGGCCCTGCCGTAGCGCTGCGCCTCGGGCCGGGTGGCGTCGCCGACCAGGGTGCGGTTCCAGTCCGGGGTGGCGAGCGTGCGCCAGGACTCCACCCGGGAGCGGCGCAGCCGCTCGGCCTCCTCCAGCGCGGGCATCATCGACAGGTACTGCACCGCGCGCACCCCGCGCTCGGAGGTGTTGCGCTCGACGCCGTGGGCGAGCAGGCCGTTCCAGATCAGCAGGTCGCCGGCCTTCAACTCGGGTCGGACGACGGGGAACTCGTCCCGGTCGACGGCCGGGCGGATCGGGTCGCGGTCGGCCGGCTGGGTGGCCTGCCACTCGTTGAAGCGGCGGAACAGCTCCGGGTCGCACTGGAAGCCGCCGTGGTCGGGGGCGGTGTCGTCGAGCGCGACGATGCCCTGGACGCGCTGCGGAAGCACGCCCCGGGTGGTGTCGACGTCCCAGTGCAGTTCGATGTCGAAGCCGCGGTCGGTGGGCTCGATGAGCGCGCGGTCGCGGTTGCGGACGTTCGGCGGGTTGAGGTTGAGCCGGTCGAGGGTGACCCACAGCTCCTCGCAGTCCCAGACGTCCACGAAGGCGTCGTAGACGCGCTGCGACTGGCGGCTGTCCCAGATGAGTTGGTGGTGGTAGGCCTCGACGAAGCCGTAGATGTGCAGGTGCTGGTCGAGCTCGTCGCGGTACTCGCGCTCGCGGTACCAGTCCTCGGGGCGGTCGGGCGACAGGCCCTGGAAGTCCCAGGCGAAGTCGAGCAGGCGCCGCGCGGCGTCGGCCGGGATCGCCTGCTTCACCACGACGTAGCCGTAGGTCTGCCAGAACGCGTAGTCCTCCTCGGAGAGCACCCGCAGCGGGTGCCTCTTGCGGATCTCGCGCAGCGCGGTGGGGGCCAGGTAGGTCTCGGTGTCCGCGCTGAAGTAGGGGCGCTCCGAGGCGGCTCGGTACAGATACTCCTCGGCCTGTCCGTCTGGGCTCGACATGGGCAGTCACTCCACGGTTCGTAGTCGACGCAGCGCTTGATTCAGCGGGCAGTGCGGACACGGCGGGCAGCGCGACCGGTCTCCGGCCGGGTCGGGAATTCCCCCCGCGGACCGACGTCGGTCCGCACACGCTCCTTCTTGACTCGACCCCCGACCGCGTCTCGGCGCCACGTCAGGGGGTCAACTCGCCCGTCCGGCAAGGCCTCTCACCTCACATCAGCCTCTGCCGAACCACGCTCCCCACACACTGGACTAGACCAACTAATGGTGTCAACCCTTTCCCGCGGGTTGCCGATTGGGAAATCGACGCAGTTCACGGCGCCTCTCGCGGTTCGCTTTATGTTTCGGAGACGGACATAAGACGGGGTATGTTTCGGGAATTGACATAACCGCCGGGTGAACCGGAGCGCCCCGCAATCCGTTGTGCCGGAGGTGCCCCGGGGCCTACCGGGAACCAGCCGGTAGTGCCCGGAGGTGTCGCGCCGGGCTGTGCGCGCGCCCGGCATAGGTTGGGCCCATGCCACGACGCCCCGGTGCCGCCCGGCTCGCCCCGCCCGACTGGCTGACCGCGAGCCTGCGGCCCCGGCCCGCTCCGATTCCGTGGGCCGCGGCCGCCCGCGCCTCGGTCGCGCTCGCCGCTCCACTCGCGGTGGGCACCGCCACCGGACACACCGCCGACGGCGCGCTGGTCTCGATGGGCGCACTCTCCGCCGTCATCGGGGACACCGCGGACGCCTACCGGATGCGGGTGTTCACCATCGCCGTCCCCCAGCTGTTCGGCGCCCTGGGGGTGCTGCTCGGCGCCCGGGTGCACGACGCGGGCTGGACGGCCGTCGCGGTGCTGACCGTCATCGCGCTGGTCTCCGGCATGATCTCCTCGATCGGCGCGGTCGCCTCCGTCTCCGGACTGCTCCTGCTGCTCAACGCGGTGGTCGGGGCCGGCCTGCCGCTGCCCTCCCCCTGGTGGCTGCCGCCCGGACTGCTGCTGCTCGGCGGCCTGGTGGTGCTCGCCCTGACCCTGCTCGCCTGGCCGCTGCGGGTCGGCGTCCCCGAACGCGCGGTGGTGGCCGGCACCTACCGCTCGGTCGCCGACCTGCTGGAGGCGGCCGGTACCCCCGGGTACGACGAGCGGCGCCGCGAGCTCACCCAGTCGCTCAACCACTCCTACGACGTGCTGCTCGCCCGGCGGACCCGGCGGCACGGCCGCTCGCCCGGCCTGGCGCGGCTGCTCGCCCGGCTCAACGCGGTGATCCCGGTGGTCGAGGCGACCTCGGCGGTCCACCTGCGCCCGCCCGAGTACGGCCCGCTGCCGGCCGGCTACCCGGCCGCCGTCCGCGCCCTGGCCGACGCCGTCGAGCGGGACCGGCCGGAGGGCCGCACCGACGGCCGCGGCGGCCCGGCACCCGCACCCGCACCCGCACCCGCACCCGGCCTGCCGGAACCCGCCGGACCGGCCACCCGGGCCCTGGTCGAGGCCATCGGACACGCCGCCGCCGTCGTGCGGGAGGCCGCGCCGGACCCGTACGCCGTCGACGACCGGCTCGGCCGTCCCGCCGGGCTGGAGGTCCGGGCCCGCCGGGCCGCCCGGGCGCTGCTGCTGTCCGGCGGGTCCTGGCGGTACGGGCTGCGGCTGGCGCTGTGCATCGGCCTGGCCCAGGTGCTGGTGTCGGTGATCGCGGTGCCCCGCTCGTACTGGGTGGCGCTGACCGTGACCTTCGTGATGAAGCCGGACTTCGGCTCGGTGTTCTCCCGCGCCGTGCTGCGCGCGCTCGGCACCGCGGGCGGGCTGCTGATCGCCGCCCCGGTGCTGGCCGCCGTGCCGCGCGGCTGGTGGGACGTGCCGGTGATGGCGGCGCTGGCGACGCTCATCCCCGTGCTGTCCGCCAAGGGGTACGCCTTCCAGACCGCGGCGATCACCCCGGTGATCCTGCTGCTCTCCGACCTGCTCAACCACCAGGGCTTCCACCTGGTGCTGCCCCGGCTCTACGACTCGCTGATCGGCTGCGGCATCTCGCTGCTGGCCGGCTACCTGCTGTGGCCGGAGTCCTGGCACACCCGGATCGGCGAGCGCCTCGCCGAGGCCGTCCAGGACACCGCCTCGTACGTCTCGCTGGCCTTCACCACCGCTCCGGGGCGGGACGATCCGGCCCGGGCGCGGTACCGGCGGCGGCTCTACCGGGACCTGTCGACGGTGCGCAGCGAGTTCCAGCGGGCGCTCACCGAGCCGCCGCCGACCGGGGCCCGGGCGGAGGCGTGGTGGCCGGTGGTGGTCGCGGTCGAACGGATCGTGGACGTCACCACCGCCACCCGGGTGCGGATCGAGCACGGCGCGCCGGTGCCGACCGCGGCCGAGGTCGGCACCGTGGCCGGAGAGCTGGCCGACCTCGCCGAGGCACTGCGCACCGGCCGGTCGCTGCCGGAGGTGGCGCCGGACGCGCCGGCGCCGAGCGGCACGCTGGCCCGGCTGCACCACGAGGTGCACGCGGCCCGGTCGGTGGCCGCGCCGAAGGCCTGAGCGGCGGCGGCGGGTCCGGAGCGCCCCCCTGCCGGCCCCCGCCGCGCCGCCGGTCCCCGCCCCGACGTCAGTCCTCGATCAGCCGCCGGTCCTGGGTCCTCCGTCAGTCCTCGATCAGCCGCCAGGGCCGTTCCGACTCCAGCGCGAAGGCCAGTTCCAGCAGCACCCGCTCCTGCCCGTGCGCCGCCGACAGGTGCACGCCGACCGGCAGGCCGCCGGGCGCCGAGCCCGCCGGCAGGGCGATGCCGGGGCCGCCGGTCACGTTGTTGACCGGGGTGAAGGCGACGTAGCGCATCAGCCGGTCCATCAGCTCGTCGAAGTCCACGTTCGGGCTGAGGTGTCCGATCGGCGGGGCGGTGTGGGCGAGCACCGGGGAGAGGATCACGTCGTGGTGGTGGAAGATCCGCTCGTACACCCCTTCGGCGCGGCGCAGCCGCCGCAGCACGCCCGGGGTCTGCGGGAACTCCGCCCGGAACCGGCGGCGCAGCCCGGTGGTCAGGCCGTCCAGCCGGTCGGCCCGGAA
Source organism: Kitasatospora sp. NPDC093550 (assembly GCF_044764985.1). NCBI lineage: Bacteria > Bacillati > Actinomycetota > Actinomycetes > Kitasatosporales > Streptomycetaceae > Kitasatospora > Kitasatospora sp. NPDC093550. Next base: position 192,766 of record NZ_JBIWJF010000010.1, on the reverse strand, counting down.
GCTCGGGTCGACCAGCAGCCGGCCGGTGAGGGCGATCGCCCAGGCGATGTAGCCCCAGTAGGTGACGAAGTCGCGGGAGAACTCCTCGCCGAAGGGCAGGGTGGTCGGCTCGACGAGGTGGCCCATCGCCTCCAGCCGGGCGGCGGTCTCCTCGACCACCCGGCGGGTCGGGTCGTCGGTCTTGGCGATCGGCGAGTCCACCACCAGGCCGATCCGCAGCCGCTGCTCGCCCGGGCCCTCGACCAGGCCGAGCGGGGGCAGGCCGGGGTTGCGGCGGTGCCGTTCGGCGGCGGCGAAGAAGGCGGCGGTGTCGCGGACCGAGCGGGTCAGCACCCCGTCGGTGATCAGGTCGATCGGCAGTTTGGCGCCCTGCGGGTTGGCGACCAGCCGGCCCCGGGTGGGCTTGAGGCCGACCAGGCCGCAACAGGCCGCCGGGATGCGGATCGAGCCGCCGCCGTCGTTGGCGTGCGCGATCGGCACCACCCCGGAGGCCACCAGGGCCGCGGCGCCGCCCGAGGAGGCGCCGGCCGAGTGCGAGGGCTTCCACGGGTTGCGCACCGGCTGGGCCTCGGCGAACTCGGTGGAGGCGTTGAGGCCGAACTCGGGCAGCCGGGTCTTGCCGAGGACGGCCAGGCCGGTGGAGAGGAACTGGTCGGTGAAACGCGCGTTGCGGCGGGCCGGTCGGGCGCGGAAGGCCTCGCTGCCCATCGCGGTCGGCAGTCCGCGCAGGTCGACGTTGTCCTTGAGGTAGGTCGGCACGCCCCACAGCGGCCCGCCGATGCCCTCCCGGCTGATCCGCGGCCGGTCGTACGAGGCGTGGGCGACCGGCAGCAGCCCCCCGTCCACCCGCGCGGCGCGGGCGGCGGCCGCGGCGACCAGCTCCCGGGGGTTGACAGCGCCGTCCCGCACCAGGGCGGCCAGCGCCACCGCGTCGTGCGCGCCGAGGGCGTCGTCGGTGTACGCATGGACCCGCTCGTCGGTCATCCGAACTCCCCACTCCCTGCCGGGATTCCACCCCCGGCCATCGCTCCGGCCGCGCGGGGGGCGGGTCGCCCCCCGCCCGATGCTACCGACCGGTAGTCCCACAGGACCTCCGAGTGTAGGCAGCCGTCGGCGCCATCGGGCCACTCGCACCACCGGGAGGTGGACGTTCCGTCCGATCGCGGACGGCGCACGGGCGTTCGGCATGCGCCCCCGCGTTCACCCCACCCGCCCGTCCACGATCGTTTCGCGGACGGCCGCCGGGAAAGACCCCCCGAGCACGAACCGTTCCGGTCCCACCCGCCCGACCCGAGGTGCCGCCCGTGCCGACCCGTTCCTTCCCGACCACCCGGTTCACCGCAGCCACCGCTCCCGGCGGACTCCCGCTGCTCGGCCACGCCCCGGCCTTCCTCCGCCGCCCGCTCGCCTTCGTGGCCGGCCTGCCCGCCCACGGCGACCTCGTCCGGGTGCGGCTCGGCCCGCTCGACGCGTACGTGGTCTGCCACCCCGAACTGGTCCGCCGGCTGCTCACCGAGGACCGCGCGTACGACAAGGGCGGGATCGTCCTCGACAAGGCCCGCGAGGTCTTCGGCAACGGCCTCGCCACCTGCCCCGCCGCCGACCACCGGCGCCAACGCCGCCTGCTGCAGCCCGCGTTCCACCGCGACCGGATGCCCGGCTACGCCGCGATGATGGCCGAGGAGATCGCCGGCGCCACCGCCGCCTGGCGCGACGGCGACACCGTCGACGTGCCCGCCGCGATGTACCGCCTGACCACCGCCGTCACCGCCCGCTGCCTGTTCGCCGCGCACGAACGGGCCGGCTCGCTGCCGGTGCACGCGAGCATGGGCGTCATCGCCGGCGGTGTCGGACGGCGGGTCATGCTGCCGCTGCCCGGCACCGACCGCCTCCCCACCCCGGGCAACCGCCGCTTCCGGCGCGCCCGGCAGGACCTGCGGGAGATCACCCACCGGCTGATCGCCGACTACCGCGCGGCCGGCACCGACCGCCGGGACCTGCTGTCCGTGCTGCTCGGCTCCGTGGACGAGGACGGGCAGGGCCTCTCCGACACCGAGATCCACGACCAGGTGGTCACCTTCCTGCTGGCCGGCATGGAGACCACCGCCGCCACCCTCTCCTGGGCCTGGACCCTGCTCGCGGCCAACCCCTCCGTCCGCGAGCGCCTGCACGCCGAACTCGACACCGTCCTCGACGGCCGCCCCGCCCGCCACCAGGACCTCCCCGCCCTCCCGCTGACCGCCCGGATCGTCAGCGAGACGCTGCGGCTCTACCCGCCGGTCTGGATCCTCAGCCGCACCGTCACCGCCGACACCCGGCTCGGCGGCCACCCCCTCCCGGCCGGCGCCACCCTCCTCTACAGCCCGTACCTGCTGCACCGCCGGGCCGACGTCTTCCCCTGCCCCGACCGCTTCGACCCCGACCGCTGGCTCACCACCGCCCGCCCCGCCCCCGGCACCTACGCCCCCTTCGGCCTCGGCGCCCGCCGCTGCATCGGCGACGCCTTCGGCACCACCGAGGCCGTCCTCGCCATCGCCACCATCGCCACCCGCTGGACCATCACCCCCACGCGGGGCCGCCCCGTCCGCCCCGCCCGCAGCGCCTCCCTCACCCCGCGTCCCTTCACGGCGACGCTCTCCCGCCGGTAGGGCCGAGCACCGCGCGCCGAGCACCGCGCGCCGGGCACCGCACGCCGAGCACCGATCCGGCCGGGGACGGTACTGTCGCGGCGGGGGCCGGCGGGGTTGAGCCGGTCGGACTATCGGCTCGACTGGGACAGCATCAGGAACATGAACGCTCGATCACCGCGGGGGCTCCCGTCCCGGCTGCTCCGCACCCTCCGGACGTACCCGCGCCGCTCACCGCTGACGCTCTGTTACGTCGTGCTGCTCGTCCTCGGGCACATCTGGGTCGAGAACATCCCCGCCGACCGCGCGGACGCCATCCGCGCCTACATCAGCACCAACCTGGACAACCTGCAGGACCATCCGGTCAGCGCGCTGTTCGGCAGCGCGCTGCTCTTCGACGGCACGCTCACCGACGTCGCCTCCACCGGCTTCGGCGGCACCCTGATCACCCTCGGCCTCGGCATCTGCGGCTGCCTCGCCTGGGCCGAGCGCCGCTACGGCAAGCTGCGCGCCACCGCCGTCCTCCTCGGCGGGCACATCGGCGCCACCCTGATCACCGCCGTCGTCATCCTGCTCGCGCTGCGGCACGGCTGGTACCCGGAGAGCGTGCGGCAGGACTCGGACTACGGCATCAGCTACGGCGCCCAGACCTCCCTCGCCTTCGCCACCCTCGCCGTGCCCCGCTGGGCCCGGCTGCCGTGGGCCGCCTTCGTGGTGGCCTGGCCGCTCTCCGGCGGCGTGGACTGGCCCGGCCCGCTGCCGGACTTCACCACCGTCGGCCACCTGCTGTCCGCCGCCCTCGGGTTCGGCCTGGCCGTCGCCACGGCCGTCGCCACCTCGCGCCGTCGCCGGGCCGGAGCCGACGCCGAGGCCGGAGCCGAGGCCCCCGCCACGGCGGACGCCCGCCCCTGAGCGCCGGGCACCGGGCACTCGGCACCAGCCCCCAGCCGACGGGCACCGGCGCGCAGCTGCCGGGCGGCGGCCCTCAGCGCGGCGGCCGCCGCCCGTCGGCGAGGTCCACGAGCAGCCGCTCGATCGTCGCCAAGCGGTGCCGCAGGTCCTCCACGTCGGCCCGGGTGGCGCTCTGCTCGTCCCGCTTGAGGGTGACCAGCAGCTGCCCGTCCGGCTCCAGCCGGGCCCGGGCGACGTCGGTCACCGAGTCGCCGTTCTGGACCCTGATCGCGTGCTCCAGCTCGGACGGCCGCAGGGCCAGGTCGTGCAGCGCGCCGGGCACCAGCTCGCCGTCCTTCACGACGGTGGTGGGCGTGCCCTCCAGGATCCTGGCGGCCCTCGGGTCACGCGCCAGCCACCGGGTGACGACGGAGTTCACCGCGACCAGGGTGACCGCCCCGATCGCCCCGCCGAACAGGCTGTTGTCGGCGCCGATGACGGCGTTCTGCACCACGTTGGAGAGCAGGAACACCACCACCATGTCGAAGGTGTTCAGCTGGGCCAGCCCGCGCTTGCCCGCGATCCGGAACAGGACCAGGACCAGCGCGTAGACCGCGACCGTGCGCAGGATCTTCTCGATGATCGGCATCTGGACGACCGCCAGGTCATTCCACACGGCCCCGCTCCTCCCACCGTGCCCGCCGCGTCTCGGCGGACCCCGGCCGACGCTACGCCACGGGCCGCGACGAGCGCCGCTACGAGCGCCGCTTCGGCTTGCCGCGCCGGGCCGCCGCCGCGCCCGCGCCCCGTCCGCCCGCCGACGGCCTCGGCTTCTGCCCGCCCGCCTTCGTGCCGCCGGCCTTCTGCGCACCGCCCTTCGCGCCGCCCGCCTTCTGCTGCGGCGGTGTGCGCCGGCCCGCCGCCGCCTTCTTCGGCTGCGCCTCGGCCGCCGCCTGCCCGGCCCCGCGCCCGCGCGAGCTGTTGACCGTACGGCCCCGGACGATCCCGATGAACTCCTCCACCAGGTCGGTCGTCCGCTCCTGCGGCCAGGCCAGCGCCACCTGCGACTGCGGCGCCTCCGGTGCCACCGGCCGGTAGGTGAGGTCCCGGCGGTGGTGCAGCCGGGCCAGGGACTGCGGCACCAGGAGCACGCCGACGTTGGCCGCGACCAGCTCGATCGCGTCCGCCGTGGTGTCCGGGCGGGCGATCGCGGGGCGCCCGGGCAGGGTGTCGGCGGTGAGGCCGAGGGTGTCGTCGAGGGGGTGGAAGACCACCTCCTCCGCGAGGTCGTCGAGCGCGACCTCCTCGGCGGCGGCCAGCCAGTGGTCCTTGGGGAAGACCACGACGGTGGTCTCGGTGTACAGCGGGATCGCGCTGAGCACGTCCTTGTCGACCGGCAGCCGGACCAGCCCGGCGTCCGCGCCGCCCTCGCGCAGGGTGCGCTCACCGTCGCCGGAGGGGACGGCGAGGAGGTCGAGCGGGACGTCCGGGAGCCGCTCGCCCCAGACCCGCACCCATTTGCCGGGGGTCACGCCCGGGACGTACACGAGCCGGAAGGAGGGGTTCACCTGCATGTCTGTCACAGGGCAAGGCTACCGACCGTGACCGGGAGGGCCCGCGCACTCCCTTACCCTTGTCCCATGACATCGCTCAAGCAGAAGACCAGCCAGACCATGAAGCCGGCCACGGCGGCCAAGAAGCTGGGGATCTACCTCGCCGCGGCGCCGACCGACTTCCAGGAGGGCGTGGTCTCCCGCGAGGAGCTCAACGCGCTGCAGGCCGAGCCGCCGCAGTGGCTCCAGGACCTGCGCAAGAACGGCCCGCACCCGCGCCCGGTGGTCGCCGCCAAGCTCGGCATCTCGATCTCCGGCCTGGCCCGCGGCGGCGTGACCGAGGCGCTCACCACCGAGCAGATCGAGGCGATCAAGGCCGAGAACCCGCTCTGGCTGCAGCACGAGCGCGCCAACCAGGTGGACGTCCGCAAGGAGGCCGTGCGGATCAAGGAGAAGCAGGAGAAGGAGGCCGCCGCCAAGGCCGCCAAGGAGGCGAAGGCCGACCAGGCCCGCTGACCCCACCGACGTCCCGTCCCGAGGCTCGCTCGGCGGGGATCGTCAGACCCCTGCGCAACGATGGTGCCGACGTCCGTTCCCACGGGCGTCGGCACAGTCGTGCCCGGGGGCGGACGCACGGGAGGCCGACGGATGGCGGGAGCACCGGCCGGACGGATCGCGCCGGTCGCGGGGGCGACGCGGGGCGACGGGCGCCCCTCCCCCGGGGGCAGACGTCGGAACTCCCCGCGCGCCACAGCGTGTTGACCGCGCCGCCGATCACTCCGAATAATCGGCGGGATCGGGGCGCCCCGGGCATCCCGTGCCGCACCGACCGCACCGGACCAGGGGGATCCGTGATCGAGCAGCCGCAACACGCCGGACTCGCCGCACTCGCCGACGAGTACTTCGACGCCGAGAACACCCACCAGCCCTTCGACGCCACGCTCAGCGGCGTCGAGGGCTACGCCCACCTGCTGCCCGACCCCTCGCGGGACGGGGACCGGCACCACCGCGAGGTGCTGGAGCGCCTCGGCACCCGGCTGGCCGCGATCCCGCTGGACGGGCTGAACCGCGAGGACCGCACCACCCACCGGACCCTCGCCCGGCTGATCGACGACGGCATCGGCCGGCTCACCCACGGGCTCGCCGACTTCAGCGTCTCGGCGACCATCGTCGCCCGGCACAACGAGGCCTTCACCTCGCTCCCCATGGCCCCCGTCGACCACGAGGGCGCCGACGCCTACCTGGAACGGCTCGCCGGCCTGCCCGACTACTTCGACGCCGCCCTGCGCTCCGCCGTGGACACCGCCGCCGAGGGCCGCCACCCGCTGCGCAGCGGGGTCGACGCCGCCGTCACCCAGCTGGACGCCCACCTCGCGACCGCCCCGGACGAGGACGTCCTGCTGCGCCCGCTGCGGGGCCGCCCGGAGTACGAGCGCGCCCGGGCGATCGTCCGCGACGCCGTCCGCCCGGCGGTGGCCCGCTACCGGGCCGGGCTGGCCGAGCGGTTGGCGCCGCACGCCCGGCCCGACGACCGGGCCGGGGTCTGCCACGTGCCGGGCGGCACCGAGGGCTACGCCGACGCCGTCGCCCGCTTCACCCGGCCCGGGCTCGCCCCGGAGGAGGTCCACCGGATCGGCCTGGACGCGGTCGCGGCGCTGCGCGAGGAGTTCGCCGAGCTGGGCGGCAAGGTGCTCGGCACCACCGACCCCGCCGGGGTGCTGACGGCCCTGCGCGAGGACCGCTCGCTGCGCTTCGGCAGCGCGGCCGAGATCGTCGCCCTGGTGGACGGCGCCCTGGAGCGGGCCCGCCGCGCCTCGGCCGACTGGTTCCGCCCGTACCCGATCGCCGACTGCGTGACCAGGGAGATCGACCCGATCGAGGCGGAGACGGCGCCGCTCGCCTACTACCAGCCGCCGGGCCCGGGCGGGCGGCCCGGCACGCACTGGATCAACACCCTGCGCCCGGAGACCAGGTTCAGCTACGAGTACGAGGCGATCGCCTTCCACGAGAGCGTGCCGGGCCACCACCTGCAGCTCGCCGTCGCGCAGACCCTGCACCACCTGCCGCTGTTCCGGCAGAAGCCGAGCGGCCAGCTGACCGCGCACGTCGAGGGCTGGGGCCTCTACACCGAGCGGCTCGCGGACGAGATGGGGCTGTACGGCTCCGACCTGTCCCGCTTCGGCATGCTCTCCCTGGACGCGCTGCGGGCGGTGCGCCTGGTGGTGGACACCGGCATGCACCACTACGGCTGGTCCCGGGAGCGGGCGATGGCCTTCATGCGGGACAACACCGCCACCACCGAGGCCAACGTCCGCAACGAGATCGACCGCTACCTGGCCTGGCCGGGGCAGGCCACCGCCTACCTGATCGGCCGTCGGGAGCTCGTGCGGCACCGCGAGCGGGCGCAGGCCGCGCTCGGCGCCCGGTTCGACGTCCGTGAGTTCCACCACCAGCTGATCGGGCACGGCAGCCTCCCGCTGGGGGTGCTGGACGAGCTGGTCTCGGACTGGATCGCGGGGCAGTAGCCCGCGCCGGCACGGGGATCGCGGCGGCCACCACGACGGGCGTGCGGGAGCCGGGCGCGTGCGGAAACGGTTCCGCGCGCCCGGCAAAGGCCTCCCCCGCCCGGACGTGCCGTCACCCGTCCGGCTCTGTCGACACGGTAGTGTCCGCTGGCGCGGCCGCCGACACCCGGGTGACCGCCGCTCCCGCACACCCCGATGGAGGAACCCGTGCCGGCTCCCGCCCGCCGTGCCCTGGCCGTGGCCGCGGCCGTCCTGCTCGCCGCAGCCGCAGGCTGCTCGTCCGGCGGCGGCCACACCGCCAAGGGCGCCGCCGGCCGCAGCTCCGCCCCGGCCGCGGCCGGCGGTGACGCCGCCCAGCCCGCCCCGGCCGCGATCGTCACCGGGCCCGGCCCCAAGAGCTCGTACGAGGTCCAGCCGCAACCCGCGCCGGGCAGCTGCCACTACCGCTACACCGCGGACAAGCAGCCGCTGCCCGACCCCGACTGCACCCCGGGGGCGATCAGCCCGGCGGTCAACCAGGACAACCTCAAGGACACCATCTGCAAGCAGGGCGGCTACACCTCGACCATCCGCCCGCCGGCCAACCTGACCGGCAAGGAGAAGGCCGAGAACGCCAAGTCCTACGGCTACACCGGCCCGATGGGCGACGCCGAGTACGACCACCTGATCAGCCTCCAGCTCGGCGGCGACCCCAACGACGCCCGCAACCTCTGGATCCAGCCGCCCTCCCCGGGCCACGTCCCGGGCAAGGGGCCGAACAACCCCAAGGACTCGGTGGAGACCCACCTGCACACCGCGATCTGCAAGGGCCAGGTCACCCTCGCCGCTGCCCAGCAGGCCATCGCCACCGACTGGACGACGGCCGAGGTCAAGCTCGGCATCAAGTCCGGCGGCACGCCGACCACCGAGCCCGACGCCGACGGGGACTGACGGGGCGTTCCGGCGGATCGTTCCGGCGGCGCGACGAGCGGCGGATCGCTTCGGCGGCGCGCCGCTCGCCGCGAGGGCCTCAGCACCGCCCGAGCGACTCCACCAGCTCGGCGATGGCGTCGAACGGCCGGTGCTCCGCCAGCTCCGCGCCCAGTGCGCGGGCCCGCGCGCGGAACCGGTCCTCGCCGAGCACCCGGTCGACGGCGGCGCCGACCTCGTCCGGCGCCGGGCGGCCCGTCCGCAGGTCCAGCCCCACCCCCGACCACTGCACCCGGGCCGCCACCTCCGGCTTGTCCTCGCTCGCCCCGGCCACCACCAGCGGCACCCCGTACCGCAGCGCGGTCTGCACCCCGCCGTAGCCGCCGTTGCTGACCAGCACGTCGGTGTGCGGCAGCAGCCGCTCGAACGGGAGGTAGTCGACGGCGCGCACGTTCCCCGGCAGGGTGCCGCCGAGCAGCCCGGCGAGTGCCCCCGGCCCGTCCGGGCGGCCGGTGGCGGCCACCACCAGCACGTCCCGCTCCGCCAGGGCGGTGACGGTCGGGGCGATCAGCTCCCCGAGGTCGCCGTTGGCCAGCGTCCCCTGGGTCACCACCACGACCGGCCTCCCGTCGGTCACCTCGTCCCACCAGGACGGCAGCGGCTGCTCGTCGCCGACCAGCCCCGGCAACGCGCCGATCAGCCGGTAGCCGGCCGGCGCGTCACTGCGCGGGTACTCGAAGCCCGGCACGGTCAGCTGCAGGAAGTGGTCCGGCACCGTCACCATGGCCAGCCCGCGCGGCCCCTCCGGCAGCCGGACGCCCAGCTCGGCGTACACCTTCTCGGCGTACTGCCGCAGCGGCTCGCCGCGCCGGTCCGCTTCCTCCTGCAGGGCCCGGTTGCGGGCCCTGCCCGCCTCCCCCGGCAGCGGCGGCAGCCCGGGCCCGAAGGGCGCGGTGTCCACGCTCGGCAGCATCGACGGGGTGACCCCGATGCCGATCAGCGCCGGGCGCTCCGCGCGCGGCCGGCTCAGCGCCAGCGGCAGCGCGCCCTGCAGGAAGGCGTCGGCGAGCACGGCGTCCGCCGGGAAGTCCGCCAGCAGCGCGAGCAGCGCCCGGTACTGCAGCGGGATCGGGTCGACGAAGACGTGCCGCGCGTCGAAGGCGAGCCGCTCCGGACCGGGCGGCAGGCTCGACCGCCCCGGGAAGCTCGCGTCGAGGTCGCGGTCGTCGAAGTCCGCTCCGGCGGGCAGCGCGACGAAGCCCACCCCCGCCCGCTCCGCCGCCGCGGCGAACCGCGAGCCGCCGAGGAACACCACCTCGTGCCCGCGGGCGGCGAGATCGGCGGAGACGGCCAGCAGCGGGCTGGTGTGGCCTTGGGCGGGCAGGGCGGTGGTGATGATCCTGGACAGCGGAGGCTCCTCGGTCGGACGCGGTTCGTGGTCGGAGCTCACGGTAGGCACGGCCGGTTGACAATCGATGAACGCGCCCGGCGGGGCCCGCGTCGAGAACCGCCTCCCGCCACTCCGGTCCGTCAGCGCCCCAGCACCGCACCGCCGTTGACGCCGATGACCTGCCCGCTGACGTCCCCGCAGACCGGGGAGACCGGGTACGCCACCGCGTCGGCAACGTCGGCGGGCGTGCCGGTCCGGCCGACCGGGGTGTCGGCGACCTCCCGGGCATGGAACTCCTCGCTCCCCCGCGCGCCGAGGATCCCGGTCTCCTCGATGGAGCCGGGCGCGGGGACGTCGACGGTGGTCCCGTCCGGCCCCAACTGCCGTGCCAGGCCGAAGGCCCAGCCGTGCGGGGCGGCCTTCGCGGCGGCGCAGGAGCGCCGCCGGGTGCGGACCCGCCCCGCCGCGCCGGGCCGCCACCGGGATGATCCGGCCCGCCCCCACCGTCCACGCGATCTCGTCCCGGGCCTGCTCCAGCACGGCCGTCCGACGCCCGACGACCACCACCGGCGCCGCTCCCCGGCCGCGCGGCGATCGCCCCGCCGATCCCGGTGCCCCCGCCGGACACCACCGCGAGCTGCTCCCCCGTCACGTCCCCCTCGTGGTCCACCCGTCGGTCACGACTCGGTCCCGGACGTCTCCCGCCCCTTCGGTTCCGAACCGCTCCCCGGTACCGTGACGACCCACGCGAGCGGGCGAGCACCGGGGGACGGGGCGCGGTGGCGGCAACGGGGCTCAAGGGCCGGGGCAGGGAACGGAGTGACACCGTCCGCGCCTGGGTGTGGGGCGGCCTGACGGCGACGCTCGACATCTGGCTGCTGACGAGCCTCTGGGGCCGCGCCCACGGCCAGACCGACCAGGCGCGCCGCTTCACGGTCAACGCGACGCTGGTCCTGCTCGCCGTGGCCCTCCTCGGGGCCCTGCTGGGCGCGGCCGTCGCCGGACGGCGCTCCACCCCGCAACGCCGTCGGCGCTGCGCGATGCTCGGCGCGCTCGTCGGCCACCTGGCGGTGCCGATGGTGCTGGCCGTCGTCTTCGTGGTCCACCCACCGACCGTCACCATCCCCTGGTAGGCCTCGCGGACCCGCCCCCGGCGGCCGGGCCAGGATGGCGGTCGGTACCTTGTCCGGCGTGACTGATCAGACCTCGGCCGTGCCGCCGACCGTGTACCGCTCCTCCCCGCTCCGGATGGTCCTCGTCCTGCTCGGCTCGGTGGCCTTCGTGGCGATGGGCGCCTCCCTGCTCTCGGGGGAGCAATCGGTGAAGAACCGGCTCTCCGGCGGGCTCGCGATCGTGTTCTTCGGGCTCTGCGCGGTGGTCTGCGTCAAGCGGCTCGTCCGGGGCCGGCCCGAGCTGGTGCTGGACGCGGCCGGACTGGACCACGTCCAGCTCGGCCGGATCCCCTGGCAGGAGATCGCCGCGGTCCGGATCCGGGTGATCACCGTCAGGGGCGCCACCCAGCGCGTGATCGAGCTGGTGCTCGCCGACCCCGCCCGCTACCTGGCCGGGGCCCCGCGGTACGTCCGGGCGACCGCCGCCGCGAACCGCAGCATGGGCTACGGCCCGGCGAACATCTCCGCGAACACCCTGCGCGTCGGCCCCGAGGCGGTCATCGCCGCCATGCGGCACCACCACCCGGCCCTGGTCGTCGCGGACTGAGCCACGACGCGCGGACCGCCGGCCCCTCCCGTCAGGCCGTCAGCCGCGGGGCGGTCAACCGGTCGGCCAGGCCGCACAGTTCCGGCGCCCGCCAGACCCGGTCGCCGAACCCGGGCAGGGTCAGGTGCAGCGGCCCGGTCCAGCGCGCGGGCACCGCCGCCGCGCCGTACCACGCCCCGGCCAGGCCACCGGTGACGGCGGCGACGGTGTCGGTATCACCGCCGAGGTCGATCGCGGCCCGCAGCGCGGCCTCGAACCCGTCGGTGCTGCGCAGCGCCCAGACCGCCGAGCCCAGGCAGGGCCAGACCGCGCCGTTGGCCTCGGTGGCGCGGTCGGGGTGCCAGTCGGGGGCGAGGACGGTGGCGTAGCGCTCGCGGTGGTCGGGGTCGACGTGGGCCAGGGCCTCGGGGATGCCGTCGAGCGGGTCGGCGCCGTCCAGGGCGAGGCGGACCAGCTCGTGGAAGACCGCCGTGCCCTCCCAGGCGGCCCGGTCCCCGTGGGTGAGGGCGGCGATCCGGCGTCCGGCGTCCATGGTGGCCCGCCGTCCGGCGCGGGCGAAGGCCACGGCGGAGGTCGAGGCGCGCATCAGGGCGCCGTTGCCGGCGGCGCGCAGGGTGGTGTTGAAGTGGACGGGAGCGGCGAGGTCCCAGGGGAGGTCGCTGGTGAGGACGGCCTCGGTCTGGATGCCGATGTCCTTGGGGTCGGCGGCGGCCCAGCGGCGGAACCGGTCGAAGAGGTCCGGGAGGTCCAACCCTCCCCGCTCGAGCAGGGATTGGGCGACCAGGACGGCCATCTGGGTGTCGTCGGTGGCCTCGCCGCGTTCCCAGCCCCCGCCGGCGACCAGCTCGCCGGGGGTGCCGGCGGGGAAGCGGGCGGAGTAGGCGCCGGGCGGTCCGAACTCGTACGGGGCGCCGAGGGCGTCGCCCACCGCCGCGCCGAGGACGGCCCCGGCGGCGCGGTCGCGCCGGGCCGGGTCCGTCTCCGTGTACGCGCGCGTGTCCGGGTCCGGCGTCATCGGGCGCGGCCGGGCACGATCGGCAGACCGCGCTTGTGCTCGGTGCGGCGGTAGTGGCCGAGGACGGTGGCGAAGACCTGCTCGTCGACCGGGCGGCCCTCCAGGAAGTCGTCCAGGGCGTCGTAGCTGACGCCGAGGGCCTCCTCGTCCGGGCGGCCGGGGGCGAGGCTCTCCAGGTCGGCGGTCGGGGTCTTCTTGACCAGCTCGGCGGGCGCGCCCAAGGCCTCGGCGAGCGACCGGACCTGACGCTTGGTCAGGCCGGAGAGCGGCATCACGTCGGCCGCGCCGTCGCCGTACTTGGTGAAGAAGCCGACGGCCGCCTCCGCCGCGTGGTCGGTGCCGACGACCAGGCCGCCGTCGGCACCCGCCGCCGCGTACTGGACCACCATCCGCTGGCGCGCCTTGACGTTGCCGCGGACGAAGTCCTCGTGGGCGTGGTCGGTGAAGGTCAGCCCGGCGGCGAGCAGGGCGTCCAGGGCGGCGTCGGTCGCCGGCTTGACGTCCACGGTCAGCAGCCGGTCCGGCTCGATGAAGGCGATCGCCCGCTGGGCGTCGTCCTCGTCCGCCTGCACCCCGTACGGCAGCCGCATCGCGCAGAAGGCCGCCTGGTACCCCTCGGCGCGCAGCCGCTCGACGGCGAGCTGGCACAGCCGTCCGGTGGTGGTGGAGTCGACGCCGCCGCTGATCCCGAGCACCAGGGTGCGGCCGCCCGCGGCCCGGAGCTGCTCGGCGAGGAACGCGACGCGGCGCTCGGCCTCCCGGAGCGGGTCGGCGACGGGGGCGACGCCGAGGGCGTGGGCGATCTCCCGCTGGAGGTCGGCGGTCAGGGGCTCGGTCATTGCGACTCCTCGGGGCGGGTGACGCGGTGGGTGCCCGTCATCGACGTCACCAGGGAGTACAGCGAGGTCGTGGCGGTGATGAACAGACGGTTGTTCTTCGGGCCGCCGAAGGTGAGGTTGGAGACGGGCTCGGGCACGAGGATACGGCCGATGAGCGTGCCGTCGGGGGCGTAGCAGTGGATGCCGTCACCGAAGGCGGCCGCCCAGAGCCGCCCGTCGCGGTCGAAGCGGATGTTGTCGAAGCGGATCCGCCCCGAGGGGCCGTCGCCGCCCTTGGCGAAGACGCCGGCGTCGGCGAGGGTGCCGTCCGCGCGGACGTCGAAGACCCGGATGTGCCCTTCCCGGGAGTCGGAGACGTAGAGCCGTTGCTGGTCGGCGGAGAGCACCAGCCCGTTCGGCCCGCTGAAGCCGTCGGCGGCCAGCTGGACCTCGCCGCTGCACGGGTCGATCCGGTAGACGTGGCAGGCGCCGATCTCGGACTCGGCGAGGTGGCCCTCGTAGTCGCTGGTGATGCCGAAGTCCGGGTCGGAGAACCAGATCGCGCCGTCCGAGCGGACCACCGCGTCATTGGGCGAGTTGAGCCGCTTGCCCCGGTAGCGGTCGGCGAGGACGGTCGTCCGGCCGTCGTGTTCGGTGCGGGTGATCCGGCGGTTGCCCTGTTCGCAGCTGATCAGCCGGCCCTCGCGGTCGAGGGTGTTGCCGTTGGGGTGCCCTGCCGGGGAGCGGAGGACGCCGACCGTGCCGGTGGCCTCGTCCCAGCGCAGCAGGCGGTCGTTGGGGATGTCGCTCCAGATCAGCTGGCGCCAGGCGGGCAGGTAGAGCGGGCCCTCGGCCCAGCGGCAGTCGCCGTACAGCTTCTCCAGCCGGGTGTCCCCGTTGACGCAGTAGCGGAACCTGTCGTCCAGAACCTCGTACAGATCGAACTCGATGGAGCCTGACATCATTCACCCCGTAGCATCGTTGGCCGAATTCTGTTCCGGTGAACCGGAGTATGCCAGAACGCGGTATGGTCCCACCATGGCCTCCACCCCCCTCGATCACCTCGACGACACCGACCGCGCGCTGCTCCTCCTGCTGCAGCAGGACGCCGGGCAGCCGTACGCGGCCCTGGGCAAGGCCGTGGGGCTCTCCACGGCGGCGGCGCACGAGCGGGTGCGCAAGCTGCGCGAGCGCGGAGTGATCCGCCGCACCACGGTGGAGGTGGATCCGAAGGCCCTCGGGCTCGGGGTGCTGTCCTTCGTGATGGTGGACTCCTCGGCCTGGATGGGCGATTCGGCGCAGGCCTTCGCGGCGATCCCCGAGATCGAGGAGGCGCACGTCATCGCCGGCAGCGCCTCGGTGCTGGTCAAGGTGCGGACGGCGACCACCGAACAGCTCCAGGACGTGCTGCGGCGGCTCTACGCGATCCAGGGCGTGAGCGGCACGCAGGCGACCGTCGTCCTGGAGACCTTCTTCGAACGGCCGCCGGCTCCCTAGGTTCTGTCCGGCTTGGTCAGCGACACCGGGCCGTCCGGCAGCTCCGGGTGCTCCGTGCTCTTCGGGTGCGTCAGGATGTCGAGGACGACGGCGCCGTCCACGGTCTCCTGGACGACCAGCAGGCTCGCCAACTCGTCCAGGTGGTGCCGGTGTTCGGTCAGCAGGCCGACGGCCCGGCGTTCCGCCTGCCGCAGCCGGGCGGCGACCGCCTCGTCCACGGCACGCTGGGTCTGCTCGGAGTACGGGCGGCGCAGCAGGTCCTCGGGGCTGTCGCCGAGGTAGTGCGGACTGCCGCTGGAGTAGCCGACCGGGCCGAGTTCGGGCGAGAGGCCGAACTCGCGGACCATCCGGGTGGCGACCGTGGTGGCGTTGGCCAGGTCGTTGGCGGCGCCCGTCGACCCTTCCCCGAAGACCACCAACTCGGCCGCCCGGCCCCCGAGCTGGACGGTGAGCAGGTCGGTGAGGTAGCCCTCGCTGTACAGGTGCCGCTCGGCCTCGGGCAGTTGCTCGGTGGCGCCGAGGGCGACGCCGGCCGGGAGGATGGTCACCTTGGCGACCGGGTCGGCGTGCTCGCACAGCGCGGCCATCAGCGCGTGCCCGGACTCGTGCACGGCGACGGCGTGCCGCTCGTCGGGCAACAGGGCGTTGGAGGACTCCCTGCGGCCGAGCAGCACCCGGTCGCGGGCGGCGTCGAGGTCGTCGGCGGTGAGGGTGGACCGGTCGGCGCGGACGGCGTAGATGGCGGCCTCGTTGACCAGGTTGGCGAGGTCGGCGCCGGAGAAGCCGGGGGTGCCGCGGGCGATCCGGTCCAGGTCGGCGTCCGGGGCGAGGGTCTTGCCCCGGGTGTGCACGGCCAGGATGGCGGCCCGCTCGGCCTGGTTGGGCAGCGGCACGGTGACCTGACGGTCGAAGCGGCCGGGGCGCAGCAGCGCCGGGTCGAGGGCGTCGGGCCGGTTGGTGGCGGCGATGACGACGATGCCGGTGCTCTGGTCGAAGCCGTCCATCTCGGCGAGCAGCTGGTTCAGGGTCTGTTCGCGCTCGTCGTTGCCGCCGATCCGGGTGCCGCCCGCCCGGCGGCCGCCGACGGCGTCGATCTCGTCGATGAAGATGATCGACGGCGCGCGCTTGCGGGCCTCCTCGAAGAGGTCACGGACCCGGGAGGCGCCGACGCCGACGAACATCTCCACGAAGCCGGAGCCGGTCACGGAAAGGAACGGCACCTCGGCCTCGCCCGCGACGGCCCGGGCCAGCAGGGTCTTGCCGGTGCCCGGCGGCCCGACCATGATCACCCCGCGCGGCCCCTTGGCCCCGGCGGCGGCGTAGCGCTCGGGGCTGCGCAGGAAGTCGACCACCTCGCTGACCTCCTGCTTCACCCCCTCGTACCCGGCGACGTCGGCGAACCCGGTGGCGGGCCGCTCGGCCTCGATGATCTTCGCCCGGGAGCGGCCGATGGCGCTCAGCCCGCCGCCCAGCGAGCGGGCGGCCATCCGGCCCGACCAGAGGAACAGCCCGCCGAAGATCAGCAGCGGCAGGAACAGCAGCAGCGTGGACCAGAGCGAGCTGCCCCCGGAGCGGGTGCCGGTGACGGTCACGTGGTGGTCGTTGAGCGAGCGGCTGAGCTGGGAGGTGTCCAGGGCGGTGGGGATCTGGGTGGTGAAGCGGGTGCCGTCCTTGAGCGTGCCGCTGACCCCGCCGGTGTCGCTGACGTCCACCGTCTGCACCTGGCCGGCGTCGACCCGGTTCACGAAGTCGGTGTAGCCGTAGCGGGTGCCGGGCTTGCCGGCGTTGGAGAAGAGCACCAGCAGGAGCAGCGTCACCAGGACGGCGACGGGCAGCAGCCAGCGGCGCCAGGACGGTGGCGGGGGCTTGGCCGGGCCGCCGGGGCCGCCTGGACCCGGGCGCTGCTGCTGGCCGGGGCCCTGGGGCGGGCGTCGGCCCGGGCCGAGGTTCCAGCCGGGGCCGGGGCCGGGGTTCGGCCCCGGGCCCGGCTTCGGCCCGGCGCCCGGGTTGGGCCCCGAGCCCGGGCTGGGCCCCGAGCCGGGGTCGGGCCCGGAGCCGGGGTCCGGCGCCGAACCGGGTGGCGTCGCGGAGTGGCGGGCAGCGTGCAGCCGTATTCGTACGATCATCCACGCTCACCGCCTCTCGGGGGCACCGGGCCTCCGTCTCCATGGTCGGACGCTCAGCGCCCGGACGGGAGCCCGAAGGCCGACGGGCCTGCCGGAGGCGGGGCCGGCGGGGCTCAGGAGCAGCGGGGCCGGGGCCCAGGAGAGCCGGAGGTGGCGCGCGGGTGAGCCGGAGCCGGGCTCAGGAGAAGTCGAGCGAGCCCGTCCGGGTCCGCTTGAGCTCGAAGAACTTCGGGTACCCGGCCAGCAGCCGCACGCCCTCGAAGACCCGTACGGCGTCCTCGCCGCGCGGTATCGCGCTCAGCACCGGGCCGAAGAAGGCCACGCCGTCCACGTGGATGGTCGGCGTGCCGACCTCCTCGCCGACCGGGTCCATGCCCTCGTGGTGGCTCTTGCGCAGCGCGATGTCGTACGCGGTGCTGTTCGCCGCGTCGGCCAGTTCCTCGGGCAGGCCGGCCGCGACCAGGGCCTCCCGGATGACGGCGTCGTCGGCGGGCCGGTCCTGGTCGTGGAAGCGGGTGCCGAGCTCGGTGTACAGGTCGCGCAGGACATGCTGGCCGTACTTCTCGGCGGCCGCGATGCAGACCCGGACCGGGCCCCAACCGGTGGTCATCAGGCGCTGGTAGCGCTCGGGCAGGTCGGTGCGGCCCTCGTTGAGGACGGACAGGCTCATCACCCGGAAGGTCAGGTCGAGTTCGCGGTGGCGCTCGACCTCCAGGATCCACCGGGAGGTGATCCAGGCGAACGGGCAGACGGGGTCGAAGTAGAAGTCGACCTTGGTGGGCTTCGTCGTGGTGTCGGTCTCGGTGTTCGTCACGACGACGAGCCTAGCGGCTGAGTGGACCACTCCACAGGGCCAATTCGGACCGGTTTCACTGGGCCACTTGAGGCCTCCGCAGGCTCGCCCGCCCCTCCCCGGCTGGAGGTCGTCCTCGGCTGCAGGTCGTCCTCAGCCGCAGGTCGTCCCGTCCGCCGGCACCGTACCGTCCAGCAGGTAGGCGTCCACGGTCCGCTTCAGGCAGGGGTTTCCGGTGTTGTAGCCGCCGTGCCCCTCGCCCTGCAGCGTGACGGTGACGCCGACGCCCGGGCCGAGCTGCTGCGCCATCGTGCGGGCACCCTCGACCGGGGTGGCCGGGTCCCCCGTGGTGCCGACCACCAGGATCGGGGCCGCGCCCGCCGCGGCGACCTCCGGGTGGTCGGTCTTGCCCGGAACGGGCCAACCGGTGCAGCCGGTCAGGCCCCAGGCGGTGAAGGCGCCGAACACCGGTGAGGCGGCCTGGAACTGCGGCAGCTGCTGCTGGACGTCCTGGTCGGAGTAGCGCTGCCGGGCGTCCACGCAACTGATCGCCCGGTTCGCGGCGTTCAGGTTGCTGTAGTGCCCCTGCGCGTCGCGCCCGTTCAGCCCGTCGGAGAGCTGGAGCAGCGTGGTGCCGGTGCCCTGCTCCATCGCCTCGGTGAGCCCGGCCGCCAGCACCGGCCAGGTCTCCTGGCTGTACAGGGCGCCCGCGATGCCGGTGACGCCCAGCGTCTCGGTGAGCTGTCGCCCGTCCTCGGTCGGCAGCGGCGACTGCTCCAGCCGCTGCAGCAGCGCGGCGACCTTCGCGGTGCCCTCGTCGCCACCGGCCCCGGTCGGGCAGGAGGTGCCGACTTGGGCGGCGCAGGCCTTCATGAAGTCGTCGAGGGCGAGTTGGAAGCCCTGGGCCTGGCCGAGCGCGGCCTGCTGCGGGTCCTTCGTCGGGTCCACCACCGAGTCCAGCACGAGCCGGCCGACCTGCTGCGGGAACAGGTGCGCGTAGACGCCGCCGAGCTGGGTGCCGTAGCTGATGCCGAAGTAGGAGAGCTTCGGGTCGCCCAGCACCTGCCGCATCAGGTCCATGTCCCGGGCCGCGCTCTCGGTGTCCACGTACGGCAGTACGGGAGCGGAGTTGTGCTCGCAGGCGGCGACGAACCGGGCGTTGCTGTCGTCCAGGGCCTTCACCCCGGCCGCGTCGTCCGGGGTGCCGTCGACGGCCGCACTGGCGTCCATGGCCCGGTCGTCCAGGCAGGTCACCCCGGCGCTGGCGCCGACCCCGCGCGGATCGAAACTGACCAGGTCGTAGCGGGTGTTGAGGGAGGCGTAGCTCGGCGCGAGGGCGGGCAGGGTGGCCACCCCCGAGGCGCCGGGGCCGCCGAAGTTGAAGAGCAGCGAGCCGATCCGGTGCTGCTCGTCCTTGGCCCGGCTGCGGATCAGCGCGAGGTCGACCGTCGGCCCGTCCGGCTTGGCGTGGTCCAGCGGCGCCTTGAGGGTGGTGCACTGCCAGTCGGCGGGGGGCGCGGTGCCGCTGCCCTGGGCGGTGCTGGGGGCGGCGCAGGCGTGCCAGTCCAGGTGCTGGGCGGCCAGTCCGGTGGCGCTCGCGGAGCCCCCGGTGGCCGGGGAGGTGGGCGCGGGTTCGGCGGCGGACGAACCGTCGCCCTGGCAGCCGGTGGCGGTCAGCAGCAGCGCGGCCAGGCCGAGCGCTCCGGCGCCGCGGACGACGGTGTGCATGGGGCAGGTCCACCTCTCGGGTCGGCCGGTCGCCCCGGCGCGCGGCGGGACGGCGTACGCCCGGCGCGCGGCCCGGTCGACGCATCACAGACCCTAGGCGCCGCGCCTCCGCCCTGCCTGCCCGAAACCTCCGGACGGGGGGCGCGCGCCGCCCGCCCTGCCACCGGCCACCCGGGTGAGGGGTCGACCGCCCCCTCGGGACCGAGGGCTCCCGTCGGGCGTCGTCGGTTCGGCGGGCCGGGAACCGGCCCTGCCGACCGGCAGGGCCGCACCGGGAGTTCCGGTTCGGGAACCTCCCGATCGGCACATGTGCGAGGAGCGGCGGAGCGCAAGGATGACGGTCGTCGGGCCCCGCCGGTGGGGCCCGGGAGGGAGACCGACCATGACCGTTCCGTCCGAACTGTTCGCGCTGTCCGCCGCTCCTGCGCTGGTGCTGTCCGCCGCTCCTGGCCTGGCGCTGTCCGTCATCGCCTTGCCGATCGCCGGCGCCCGCGGTTCACCGGGGCGCCATTCCCGGGGTGCCGCGGACGGCGTAGGCCCGCAGGCGCAGGCCGTCGAGGGCGGCTCGGGGCAGGCTCAGGCCGAAGCGCCGTTCGACGGCGCCGAGGGTGCGGCGGTGGGCGGCCACGCCTCCGTCGCCGCCCTCAGGGGCCCGGGGGGTGACGCCGTCCGGCTCCAGGACGCCGGCGGCGATCAGGTCCGGGACGAGGAGGTCCGGTTCCTGGCCCCAGCGCCAGCGCTCCTCGCCGAGGCCGAAGCCGCACAGCACGGCGCCGTCGTGGGCGTAGTCGAGCAGGGCCGGCGGCTGCTCGGGCATCGGGCGGAAGTGGACGACCTCGACACCGTCGCGCGCTATCTCGGTGAGCAGCTCACCACCCGTGGAGTCGCCGTACTCGATCGCGAACGACCAGCCGCCGCACTCGCCGACGCGGATCACGCCGTCGCCGTCGTCGCTGGGGCGGTAGACCTCGATGTCCAGGTCCCGGAGCTCGGTGCCGCTGATCGGCTCCGTCCCGGCGGTCGGGTCGGCGCCCATCCGGCGGGCGAGTTCCTCGGGCGGGATCCCCCGGGCGAACACCACACCGCCGACCTCGCCGTCCGTGTCGGGCCCGCCCGTTCCCGGCAGGCCCGTGCCGGGTCGGCCGACCTCCGCGAGCCACTGGATGCCGTCGCCGGCCCGCACGGTCTCCTCGCGCACACCGTTGGTCATGCCGCCCTCCCCTCGCGCCGGCCCGCGGTGGCCGGACGCGCCGGTGGGCACCCTAACCGACGCCGCCGACGCCCGGAGCCCGGTCACCGGAACGCTGCCGGAACACGGCCCGTACGGGTCGGGGACGCGTCCCCGACCGATCGAAGGGAGGAGGTACCGGGAGCCGCACTCACCCCACCTGCTCAGCTGCGCACCGCAGTTCGCCACTCGGCGTCTCGATGCGCCCAGGCCCCCGGGCCCGACCTCACCCTCGCTCTGACCTCCGCCCGACTCAGGCCGATGTGTGCGGCCCCCGCCCGGCCGCGGTTTCGAGCAGCAGCTTCGCGGCCACCGTCGCCCCGTCGGTGCGGATGGTCGCGGCCACGGCCAGGGCCCGTGTCCGCGTCTCGGGGGCCAGGGCCGTGGCCAGCGCGGCGGACAGGGAGTCGACGGTGGGCGTGGGGTCGAGGTGGGCCGCACCGATGCCCAACTCGGCGACGCGGCGGGCCCAGTACGGCTGGTCCGCGATCCGCGGGACGACCACCTGGGGCGCACCGGCCCTGGTCGTCGTGGTGGTGGTGCCGGCTCCGCCGTGGTGGACGACGGCGGCCACCCGGGGGAACAGCGCCTGCTGGTTGACCTCGCCGATGACCAGGCAGTCGTCCTGGTCGTCGACCGGGGTCAGGCCGGCCCAGCCGCGGGCGAGGACCACCCGGCGGCCGTGGGCCCGCGCCGCCTCGGTCGCGACCCTGGCGATGTCTTCCGGGGCGTGCGAGGCCATGCTGCCGAAGCCCACGTACACGGGAGGCTCACCGGCGTCCAGGAAGGCCTCCAGGTCGGCCGGCAGCGGGCGGTCGTCGGGCAGGATCCACGCCCCGGTCTGCACCAGGTCGAGCTCGGTCATGCCCTCGGACGGGCAGAGCGTCGGATCCGCCGCCAGCCACGGCCGGCGGGTCAGCACGTGGTCGCGGACGTTGTCCACCGGCGGCAGACCGAGCGCTGCCCGGTGGCGGTTGAGCGCCTCGCCGTACAGCCCGTTCACCCGCTGAGCGTCCTGCTCCCACAGCACCCGGGGGTCGGTCTCCTCCTGCGGGGACGGCGTGCCCGGCCGCGCGCCCGGCCGGAAGTGCCGCGAGGGCAGTCCGAAGACGTGGAAGCAGGCGAGCACATAAGGGATGCCGAGGTGCTCGGCGACATCCGGTGCTCCGGCCGGCATCAGGCCGGTCGCCAGCAGGGCGTCGCAGCCCTCGGCGGCCGCGGTGAGCGTCTCGAACCGCGCGGCGACCAGTTCGGGGGCCAGCCGGAAGGCGTCCTGCGCCGTCGGCCGCTTCGGGCCGGCGACGATCGAGCGCACCGTCGGGCCGAGCGGCACCAGCGGCACTCCGATCCTCGCCAGCAGATCCACGAAGTCCTGGTCCGGCGGCGCGCACACCGTCGCCTCGGCGCCGAGGTCCCGCAGGGCCGCCGCCAGCGCCGCCACCGGTTCGACGTCTCCGCGCGATCCCCAGCTCGTCAACAACACACGCATGTCACGACTCCCGTTTCCGCAGGTCAAGGCGTTGAGACCCTCGATTCTGCGGGAGGACGGGGGCCTTGCCGCAAGCCCCCCGGTGCGGTATAGCTTGGTAGTGGCAGGGAACACCACGTCCCTGCCTTTTCCATGCCCGGCCTCCCCCCGGCGGTTGAACACCGGGCCTGATGACTCCCCTGAACGGGGGCGCGGAGCCGCCCGGTTCCGCGCCCGCGCCCGCGCCCGACCGAGGAGGTACGGCGCTCCGCACCCCAGCCGGGCCGCCGAACCGGACCCGTTCGGCCAGCAGGCCGTTCACGGCGACCAGGTCGACGGCCTGCGCCGCGCCGAACGGGTGGGCGTCACGGAAGACGGTCACGGACGGTGGGGTCATGAGCACTCCCTCCCCTTCGGCCCTGCTCCGGCATTCTTGCCCCTACGCCGTCGGCCTTGCCCTTGCGGCCTTGCCCATACGCCGTAGGCCTTGCCCTTGCGGCCTTGCCCAGCCGCCTTCGGTAGTGCCCGGCGGGCGTCGGTCTTGCCTGACAGGCAAAACGTCCCACCTTTCCTCAACAATCTGTTTATCATCTCCAGGTCCCCGTCCCCCATCCGGAGCACGCACGCATGCCCACGCCGCCGTCCGCCGCCACGCCCAGACCGCACCCGCTGCACGTGCTGCGGGCCACCGTCTTCGCCATCGGCGCCCTGCTCCTGCTGGTCGCGGTCGGCGTGCTGCTCCACCAACCCCTGCTGATCCCGCCGTTGGCGGCCAGCGCGGCGCTGGTGCACGGCGCGCCCGGGCTCCCGATCTCCCAGCCGCGGAACCTGGTCGGAGGTCAGCTGATGTCAGCCCTGATCGGCTTCGCCACCCTCGCCGTCACCGGCAGCACCGCCTGGGGTGCGGCCGTCGCCGCCGGGCTCTCGCTCGGCGCGATGATGCTCACCCACCTCTCGCACTCCCCGGCCGCGGCCACCGCCGTCATCGTCGTCCTGCAGGCGCCGCACCCCGTGCCGTTCCTCCCGCTGCTGCTGCTCGCCACCGGGCTCCTGGTCCTCATCGGCCTGCTGCCCGCCCGGATCGGCAGGCATCCGGTCCGCTACCCCCTGTCCTGGTGATCGCCGACGGGCGGGCCCGAACCCCCGGCCCCCGAACCCCGGCCCCCCGGGACCCCGGACACCGGCCCGTCAGGACCCCAGGTAGGTGAGCACCGCCAGCACCCGGCGGTGGTCGTCCGTGGCCTGCGGCAGGTCGAGCTTGGTGAAGATGCTCGCGATCCGCTTGGACACCGTGGCCTCGGTGACCACCAGCCGCCGGGCGATGGCCGCGTTGGAGCGACCCTCAACGTCGAGCGTGCTGCTGACCACCGCCACCGCCCGGGCGCACGACCCCTCGGCGCTCACCTCGGTGGTATACACACCGCCGAACGGGCCGCGGACTTCACGGTGCTGCGGCTGTCCGGCGCGACCCGGCGCCAGGTGCTGCGGATCGTCGCCTCCGCGTCGGCACTGGCGATCGGCATCGGCACCACGCTGGGCCTGCTGATCGCGGTGGTCACCCTGCTGGGCATCCGCTCCGGCCTCTCCTCCCGGCTCGGCACCGACGTCAACCTCAACCTGCCGCGGTCCACCATGGCGCTGACCATCGGGGTGTGCCTGGCGCCGGCTCTGCTGTCCAGCGTGCTACCGGCCCGGATGGCGCTGCGCCGCACGGGTGCCCGGGTGCGCGATTGAGGACCGTCCCGTCCACACCACCCGGGTGTCCGCTCCGTACGGCCGTGCGGGGCCCACTCCGCCTACTCCCCCTGCTCCGCCTGCTCCGCCAGCGACTTGACGCCTTCGAGGGTGGCCGTCATGCCCTTGCGCAGCTCGCCCAGCCGGAAGTCGACGATCTTCTCCTCGAACTCCGGCTTGGCGTCGATGTAGGCGCTGACGCCGCTGCGGCCGGGGCCGATCTCCACCGACTGGCGCAGCCGGGTGCCACCGTCCTCGGGGGTCAGGTCGAAGCGCCACCGCGCCAGCGAGCCGGCCGGGTCGGAGACCGGTTCGCCGTAGCGGCCGTCGGCGTCCATCACGGCCCACGCGAACACGCGCACGCCGGCGGGGCCGGTGGGGCCGGTCGGCGCGGTGCTCCCGGTCAGCTCGGTGACCTCGGAGACCGTCCGCCAATCGGGCATGTCGGCGCGGTGGTTGTGGCCCTCGAAGCGGGCGCCCACGGCGGGGCCGTCCGCGCCGTCCAGCCAGGCGACGCGCTGGAGCTCGGGGCTGAGCCGGGTGGGCAGCTCGATGTCCGTCACCAGCTCCCACACCCGGTCCACCGGTGCCTGGACGAAGACCTCGCAGACCGTCCCCGGACCGTCGGCGTAGCGCATTTCCGTTCCCCCTCGCTCATCCTGCTCGTACCGCCGTACTGCTCGTGCTGCTCGTTGCTCGTACCGCTCGTTGCTCGTACCGCTCGTACCGCTCGTACCGCTCGCGCTGCTGACGCACCGGGCGTCCGCAGTGTCGATCATCGCGGGTCGACACCCGCCCACCGCCCCCGCCCCGGCGTCCGGAACGCCGCAGCGGGGGCAGTGGGCGGGTTGCCGCCCTGGGCCCGGAATCGATGATCGAGCCCGCCGAACACCCAAGTCAATCCACCGGTTTGCTGGGGCACCCCCAAGCGATACCTTGGATCCCCGTGACCATCGACGACCTCCGCGTCTTCGCCGCGGTGTGCCGGGCCGGCTCGCTCAGCGCCGTCGCCCGCGAGCTGCACTGCACCCAGTCCGCGGTCAGCCAGCACGTGAAGCGGCTGGAGCGGGAGCTCGGCCTCTCACTGATCGAACGACACCCGCGCGGGGTCGTGCCCACCGAGGCGGGCCGGCTGCTCCAGGCCGCCGTCGCCACCGGGCTCGGCGGCATCGACCACGCCCTGCACCGGATCGCCGAACTCGGGCGCGGCGAGGGCGGATCCGTCCGGATCACCACCGGCGCCACCAGCATCCGGCACTTCATGTCGGCGGCCGTGGTGGCCTTCCGGCGGCGCTTCCCGCAGGTCAGCCTGGAGTTCCAGACCGAGGTCTCGAGCCGCAGCTGTCTGGAGGCGGTGACCGCCGGCCGGGTCGACCTCGCCTGGATCACCCTCGGAACCCCGGTCCGCGGCATCGGCCAACGGCCGGTCGTCGAGCTGCCGTGGGTGCTGGCCGTCGCGGCGGGCGATCCGCTCGCCGCCCGGGCCCGCATCGCACCGGCCGACCTCCAGGACGCCCGGCTGATCGGACTGCCGCAGAACTCCGTCGCCCGCTCCCAACTCGACGCCTGGCTGGGCGCCTCGGGCATCCGGCCGGTCTTCGACACCAGCGTCGCGGACTGGGACACCGCGATCCTGCTCGCCGAGCTCGGACTCGGCCACGCCGTCGTGCCCGCCCTCCCCCAGTGGCAGGGCCCCGGCCACCCCGACCTGCGGCTGCTCCCGCTCCCCGACCTGCCCGCCCTCACCGCCGGCTGGGCCGTCCGCGACTGGGACAGCCTCGGTCCCCTCGCCCGCGCCTTCGCCGACACCGTCGCCGCCCACTGCGCCGACGAACCGGCCGCCCCCTGACCGCCCCCGCCCCCCGCCTCAGCGGGAGACGGCCGTACGGTCCAGGAAGCGCCGCACCCCGTCCCGTACGCCCTCGGTCGGCACGGTCGCGGCGAAGGCCGCCGCCTCCACGGCGAGCCCCTCGTCGATCGGGAGGTTGACGCCCCGGGTCACCGCCCGTAGGCAGGCGGCCACGGCGGTGGGGGCGTGGCGGATGATGCGCTCGGCCAACGCCCTTGCCGTGTCGAGCAGTTCGTCCGCCGGGACGACCGTGTTGACCAGGCCGAGTTCGGCGGCGCGGGCGGCCGGGATCGGGTCGCCGGTGAGGATCAGCTCCAGGCCGCGCTTGCGGCCCACGTGGCGCGGCAGCCGCTGCGTGCCGCCGAAGGGCGGCGGGAAGCCGAGCGAGATCTCCGGCTTGGCGAAGGTCGCGTGCGCGGCCGCGACGGCCAGCGGTGCGGCCTCCGTCACCTCGCAACCACCCCCGTAGGCAAGGCCGTTCACCGCGACGATGACCGGCTTGGGGAACTCCTCGATCCGTCGGGTGAGGGTGTGGCCGCGCCGGACGAACTCGCGCAGCGCCCGTTCGGGCCCGCCGGCGATGCTGGCGGCCAGGGACGGGATGTCGGCGCCCGCGCTGAACGCCCGCTGCCCGGCGCCGGTGAGGATCACGGCGCGGACGGTGTCGTCGGCGTCCGCGCGGTCGAGCTCGGCGAGCAGCGCGTCGATCGTCGGGTAGTCGAGGGCGTTGAGCTTCTCCTCCCGGTCGATGGTGAGGGTGACGACGTGCTGGTCCCGCTCGCTGCGGATGGTCATGGGCGCGTGCTCCGTTCCCGGCCTCGGTGCTGGAATCCCCGGACACCCCGGTTGCCCCGAGACTAGGAACACCGATCCAGGACAATCCAGTTATTGTCCTGGATACACTCCGGGCTCGCCCGCGCTCCCGCTACGCCCCACCACCCCCAGGACCCGGCAGGTGACCCGTGCGACCGCCCTCCTACAAGGCCATCGTCGACGAGTACGCGGCGGCCATCCGCTCCGGTGCGCTCCCGGCCGGCACCCGGCTGCCGACCCACCGCACGCTCGCCCGCGAACGGCGCGTCGCGCTCGCCACCGCCACCCGCGCGTACGCCGAACTGGCCGCCGCCGGGCTGGTGGTGGGTGAGCAGGGCCGGGGCACCTTCGTCCGGCTGCGCTCCGGCTACGACGGCATCGAACCCTCCCGCACGCTCCCGGTGCCCCGGGTGGCGGACCTCTCCTTCAACCAACCGCTCTCCCCCGACCAGGGCGACCTGCTCCGGCAGGCGCTGCGCGCCCTCGCCTCCTCCGGCGACGCCGAGGCCCTGCTGCGCCAGCACCCGCCGGGCGGCCACCGGCACGACCGGGCCGCCGTGGCCGGGTACCTGCTGGACCGCGGGGTCGACACCGCGCCGGAGAACGTGCTGCTGACCAACGGGGCGCAGCAGGCCCTGGACTGCGTCCTGCGCACCCTCACCCGCCCAGGCGACGTCCTGGCCGTGGACGCGCTGAGCTACCCCGGCATCAAGCTGCTCGCCGCCGCGCACGGGCTCGACCTGGCGCCCGTCCCGGTCACCCCCGCGGGCCCGGACCTCGACGCGCTCGACCGGCTCTGCCGCGCCCGCCCGGTGCGCGCGGTCTACACCATGCCGACCGTCCACAACCCGCTCGGCTGGGTGCTCGACCGGGCGCAGCGCGAGCGGCTGGCCGGCCTCGCCGCGGAGCACGGCTGCACGCTGATCGAGGACGGCAGCTACGCCTTCCTGGAGGCCGCGCCGCCCGCCCCGCTGCACGCCCTCGCGCCCGGGCGCACCTGCTACGTGGCGGGGCTCTCCAAGAACGTGGCGCCGGGCCTGCGGTTCGGCTTCGCCGTCCTGCCCGACCGGCTGCTGCGGGCCGCGACCAGCCGGCTGCGCACGGCGGCCTGGGGCGCGCCCGGGCTGATCACCGCCCTCGCCACCGGCTGGCTCGCGGACGGCACGGTCGCCCGCCTGGAACGGGAGCGCCGTACGGACGCCGCCGCCCGGCAGGCCGTCGCCCGCACCGCCCTCGCCGGGCTGGCCACCACCGCCCACCCCACCTCGTACATCCTCTGGCTCGCCCTCGAACCGCACCAACGCCCCGACCACGCGGCCGCCGCCCTCGCCGCCGAGGGCATCCTGGTCTCCACCTCCGACGCCTTCGCCACCACCCCGCACCACCCCCACGCCCTCCGCCTCGCCCTCGCCACACCCCCGCTCGCCGACCTCCCCACCGCCCTCACCCGCCTCCGCACCACCCTCGACGCCCTCGCCCCCTGACACCCCGCCACCCGACCCCGCCTCGCACGCACGCACAAGAAGTCGACCCGCCCGACTTCCTACTCCGCCCCCACCCCCGTCCCTTCCCCCGCGCCCCCAGCGGCCTCCCCCTCCCCCGCAGCCCGCCCGAAGCGGGCACTCCAGTCCGCCAGCAGCGTGCGCAGCGCAGGCGGCCCGACCACCTCGAACTCGGCGCCCAGCGAGCCGAGCGCCATGGCGGGCCAGTCGAGGGAGTCGGCGGTCATCAGCAGCCGGCAGCGGCCGGGGGCGACGGGCTCGACCGTGCCCCAGCGGCCGACCCGGGCGCGGACGTGGTCGGCGGGCGCGTCGACCCGCGCCTCCACCCGGTACGGGTGGGGCATCCCGTTGAGGCCCGCGCGGACGAACTCCGCCGCGTCGGCCGCCGGGAGGACGCGCGGGGCGAAGCGGGCCCCGCTGCCCTGCGGGGCGGCCAGCCGGTCGAGGCGGAAACTGCGCCAGTCGGCGCGGTCGAGGTCGTAGGCGACGAGGTACCAGCGCCGGTTGAGGCAGACCAGCCGGTGCGGTTCGACGTGCCGTTGCGTGCCGCGCCCGTCGGCGGCGGTGTAGCCGAACCGCAGCCGTTCGCCGTCCCGGCAGCAGAGGGCCACCACCGTGAGGACGTCCGGTTCGACGCCCGCGCCCTCCCGGCCGCCCCAGTCGACCGGCACGGTCATCGCGCGCAGCGCCTCCACCCGGCGGCGCAGCCGGGCCGGCATCACCTGGACGACCTTGGCCAGCACCCGCACCGAGGCCTCGGCGACGCCCTCCACCGGGCTCTCCGCCGCCGCCTGCAGGCCCACGGCCAGGGCGACCGCCTCCTCGTCGTCGATGACCAGCGGCGGCAGCGCCGCGCCGGCCGCCAGCTGGTAGCCGCCGTCGACGCCGCGCTGCGCCTCGACGGGGTAGCCGAGTTCGCGCAGCCGGTCGATGTCGCGGCGCAGGGTCCGCACGGAGACGCCGAGCCGGTCGGCCAGTTCGTCACCGGGCCAGTAGCGGTGGGTCTGGAGCAGGGAGAGCAGTCGCAGCGTTCTGGTGCTGGTGTTCGCCATGCCTCCGATTCTGTCCGGGATTCAGGACAGGAAGTGGCCGCAATGGCTCGTAGCGTTGTTCCTGTCCGAGGGAGCAGGAACCGAACGGAAGGCCAGAACCATGACCACGACCCCCGCCACCGCCGCGAGCACCGCCACCACCGCCACCACCGCCACCACCGCCACCACCGCCACCACCGCCACGGGCGAGCGCGCCGACCTCCTGGTCGCGCTGGAGAAGCAGCGGCACTTCCTGCGCTTCACCACCCGTGACCTCACCGACGAGCAGGCGGGCCTGCGGACCACCGCGAGTGCGCTGTGTCTGGGCGGCCTGGTGAAGCACGTGACCGCGGTCGAGCGGCTCTGGGCGGAGTTCATCGTGACGGGCCCGTCCGCGATGCCCGACTTCACCACCTGGACCGAGGAGGACTTCGCGCGCCGGGCGGACGAGTTCCGGATGCTGCCCGGGGAGACGCTGGCCGGTGTCCTGGCCGCGTACGACGAGGTGGCCCGCCGTACGGACGAGCTGGTGGCCTCCCTCCCCGACCTGGACGCCACCCAGCCGCTGCCGAAGGCCCCCTGGTTCGAGCAGGACGCCACGTGGTCGGCCCGCCGGGTGCTGCTGCACATCGTCGCCGAGACCGCCCAGCACGCGGGCCACGCCGACATCATCCGCGAGTCCCTCGACGGCGCGAAGAGCATGGGCTGATCCCCGTGCGCTGATCCCCGTACGCCGGCCGGGTCCGTCGGTCACCACCGACGGACCCGGCCTCGCCTTCACCGCCCGCGGGCGCCCCGAACCCGTCGTCAGGCCGGCCCGACCAGCGTGAACCCGGCCCCGTCGACCGCGCCGCGCACGGAGGCCTCGTCGAGCGGCTGTGCGGAGGCCACGGTGACCCGGCCGCTCGCCGCGTCGGCGACGACGTCCGTGACGCCCGGCAGGGCGGACAGGCCCGCGCTGACGGTCCGCTCGCAGTGGCCGCAGCTCATCCCCTCGACGGTGAAGACGGCGGTTGTGGACATGACGGTGCCTCCCATGGAGTGTTCGGGGACGGGACCGGCCCGGGATCACCCCGCGGACCGACCCGCACCACGACACCCGATTCCGGCGCCCGACCCCAGGGACACGCCGGGCGGGTGACACCATCGAGCGGTTCCGGGAACCGCCCGGGCCCCGCGTCCGACAGGAGCCCCGCCACCGACCGGCCGGGCGCCCTTGAACCTGCGCCGGTCCCCGCCCGTTGTCCGAGTAGAACCGCAGCACCGCGTGGCAGGCCCACGCCCGCCGATCCCGCACTGGAGCACCACCATGTCCCCACAGGTCCCGATACCCGCCCGACCGGCCGGCCGCCTCGGGAGCCGCCGGTGAAGGGACGGACCCGCACCCGCAAGCCCCGCACCGACGAGCCCCGGCGGCCCCGGCAGCCCCACAGGCGCTGGAGGCCCTGGCACGGCGCGCTCGCACTCGCGGTGGTCGCGGCCCTGACCTCCGGCCTGCTGTGGTGGCAGCCCTGGACCACCCGGAAGCACGGCGACCTCGCGTTCACCACCGCGCCCGGCGGCTCGGCCCGCTTCGGCACCGGTGAGCACCTGTACCGCTACAAGGTCCGGGTGGAGGACGGCATCGCCGAGAGCCCGGAGAAGTTCGCCGCCGAGGTGGACGCCGTCCTCGGCGACGTCCGGCACGGCTGGGCGGCCGACGGCACCGTGGCCTTCCAGCGGATGCCCGCCGACCCGGTGGACTTCACCGTCTACCTGGCCACGCCGCGGTCCACCGACCGGATCTGCGGCCAGTACGGGCTGGACACCGGCGGCACGGTGAACTGCGGCGTCACCCACCAGGTGGTGATCAACCTCAAGCGCTGGACCGAGCTCTCCGAGTTCTACCGGGGCAAGCCCGAGCAGTACCACGCGCTCGCGGTCAACCACGAGGTCGGCCACATCCTCGGCAACGGCCACGTGGACTGCCCCGCACCGGGCGCCCCGGCGCCGGTGATGATGCAGCAGATCAAGGGGCTGCACGGCTGCGTCCCGAACGGCTGGCCCTACTCCGACACCGGCACCCTGCTGACCGGCCCGCCCGTCCAGGCCCCCACCGCAGCCCCCTGACCCCAGCCTCCCACCCCCGTACCGCACCCGGATCGGACCCCCGTACCGAACCCGCTCCCGAAACACGGATAATCCAGGTCGGACCGGACGCCGCCCGCACCGCGCGCGCCCGGTCCGGATCGTGTCCGTGCTCGGTGTGGTGTCGGTGGAGGAAGAACGTTGAACGGTGTGCCCGGCGAGGAGAGCCTGGACTGGCCGGCGCTGCTGGAGGCCGCGGAGTCGGCCGCCCGCGCGACCAGCGGCCAGGGCAGGGTCGCCGACTACATCCCGGCCCTCGCCACCGCCGACCCGGAGGCGTTCGGCATGGCCGTCGCCACCGTCGACGGCGAGCTGTACGGCGTCGGGGACTGGGAGCGTCCGTTCTCCGTCCAGAGCGTGTCCAAGCTGTTCTCGCTGGCCCTCGCGGTCGCCTACGGCGGCGACACGCTCTGGCGGGGCGTCGGCCGGGAGCCGTCCGGCAACCCCTTCAACTCCCTGGTGCAGCTGGAGACCGAGCACGGCATCCCGCGCAACCCGTTCATCAACGCGGGCGCCCTCGTGGTCACCGACCGCCTGCAGACCATGACCGGCGACGCCTCCGCCGCGGTACGGGAGTTCCTGCGCCGCGAGTCCGGCAACCCCGCGCTCGACACCGATCCGGTGGTCGCCGCCTCCGAGGCCGAGCACGGCCACCGCAACGCCGCCCTGGCGCACTTCATCGCCAGCCACGGCAACCTGGAGAACCCGGTCGAGACCGTCCTGGAGCACTACTACGCGCACTGCGCCCTCAGCGCGAGCTGCCGCGACCTCGTACTGGCCGGCGCCTTCCTCGCCCGCTACGGCGTGCGCGCCGACGGCACCCGCCTGATGTCCCGCAGCGAGGCCAAGCGCATCAACGCCGTCCTGCTCACCTGCGGCACCTACGACGCGGCCGGCGAGTTCGCCTTCCGCGTCGGCCTCCCCGGCAAGAGCGGCGTCGGCGGCGGCATCCTC
The DNA here is from genome assembly GCF_044764985.1 of Kitasatospora sp. NPDC093550. Taxonomy (NCBI): domain Bacteria; kingdom Bacillati; phylum Actinomycetota; class Actinomycetes; order Kitasatosporales; family Streptomycetaceae; genus Kitasatospora; species Kitasatospora sp. NPDC093550. Next base: position 160,469 of record NZ_JBIWJF010000010.1, on the reverse strand, counting down.
GCCATACTCCCCGGCCGCGCCACCGTCTGCGCCTGGGGCCCCCGCCTCGACCAGGCCGGCAACTCCGTCGCCGCCGTCACCGCCCTGGACACCCTCACCACCCTCTCCGGCTGCTCCGTCTTCTGACCGGCCGCCGCGTGGCCGGCCGCCGCGAGCGACACGCCCCACGCGCCCGGCCGGCACCCCCCGTTCCGCACGCGACCGGGCCCCGGTCGTCCGCACAGCGACCGGGGCCCGACGTCTCACGCGACGACCGTGACGGCTACTCGACCGTCACGCTCTTCGCCAGGTTGCGCGGCTTGTCCACGTCGCGGCCGAGGGCGACGGCGGCGTGGTAGGCGAGCAGCTGCAGCGGGATGTTGAGCAGCAGCGGGTCCAGCTCGGGCTCGCTCTTGGGGACCAGGATGCAGTGGTCCGCGAGCTTCTCCTCCGGGCGGCGGTGGGCGACCGCGATGACGCGGCCGGACCGGGCCTTGATCTCGCCCAGGGTGGTGAGGTTCTTGTCCAGCAGCTCGTCGTCCGGGACGAGGGCCACGGTGGGCAGTTCGGGGCTGATCAGCGCCAGCGGGCCGTGCTTGAGCTCGCTCGCCGGGTAGGCCTCGGCGTGCACGTAGGAGATCTCCTTGAGCTTCTGCGCGCCCTCCCGGGCCACCGGGTAGCCGCGGACCCGGCCGATGAACATCATGCCCGCCGACTCGGAGTACTCGCGGGCGAGTCCGGCGATCGCCTCGCTCTGGTCCAGCACCTCGCGGATCTGGTCCGGCAGGGCCTGCAGGGCCGAGACGATCCGGCGGCCGTCGGCGGGCGAGAGGTCGTGGATGCGGCCGAAGTGCAGGGCGAGCAGCGCGAAGGCGACCACGGTGGAGGTGAACGCCTTGGTGGAGGCGACCGAGACCTCCGGCCCGGCGTGCAGGTAGATGCCGCCGTCGCACTCGCGGGCGATCGCGCTGCCCACGGTGTTGACGACGCCGAGCACCCGGCCGCCCTTGCGCTTGATCTCCTGGACGGCGGCCAGCGTGTCGTAGGTCTCGCCGGACTGGCTGACCGCGACGTACAGGGTATCCGCCTCGATCACCGGGTTGCGGTAGCGGAACTCCGAGGCCGGCTCGCTGTGCGCGGGGATCCGGGACAGCTCCTCGATCAGCTGCGCGCCCATCTCGCCCGCGTAGTAGGCCGATCCGCAGCCGAGGATCTTGACCCGGCGGATCTCGCGCAGCTCGCGGGCGTCCAGGTTGAGGCCGCCGAGGTGGGCGGTGGCGAAGCGCTCGTCGAGCCGGCCGCTCAGCGTGCGCTCGACCGAGCCGGGCTGCTCGTGGATCTCCTTGAGCAGGTAGTGGTCGTAGCCGGCGGTGTCGAAGGAGTCGATCTCCCAGTCCACGGTGGACGGCTGACGGTGGGTGGTGCGGGCGTCCGCGGTGAAGGTGCGGAAGCCGTCGGCGCGGACGGTGGCCAGCTCGCCGTCCTCCAGGTGGACGACCTGGCGGGTGTAGCGGACCAGCGCGGAGACGTCCGAGGCGGCGAACATCTCCTTCTCGCCGATGCCGAGCACGATCGGGCTGCCGTTGCGGGCGACCACGATCCGGTCCGGCTGCTCGGCGTCGATCACCGCGATGCCGTAGGTGCCGACGACCCGGCCGAGCGCGGCGCGCACCGCGTCCTCCAGCTCGACGCCCTCGGTGGCGTGCGCGGCGATCAGGTGGCTGAGCACCTCGGTGTCGGTCTCGGAACGGAAGACGGCACCCTCGGCGGCCAGCTTGGCGCGCAGCTCGTCGGCGTTCTCGATGATGCCGTTGTGGACGACGGCGATCCGGTCGGCGTTGTCCAGGTGCGGGTGGGCGTTGGCGTCACTGGGGACGCCGTGGGTGGCCCAGCGGGTGTGGCCGATGCCGGTGGTGCCCTTGAACCGGGCCGGTACGTCGGCGGCGAGGTCGGCGACCCTGCCCTTCGCCTTGCGCAGCTTGATGCCGCCGCTGCGCCCGGTGACGGCGACGCCCGCCGAGTCGTAGCCCCGGTACTCGAGCCGGGCCAGGCCCTCCAGCAGGAAGGGGGTGGCGTCCTTGGGGCCGATGTAGGCCACGATTCCGCACATGCGTGGACTCCTCGTTCGTGGTGGCGTGGGTCGTTGGTGGCGTGGGCCGTTGGTGGCGCGGGCCGTGTCGTGCAGCTGTTCGGCGTCGCCGGTCAGCCGTAGACGATCCGCCGCAGCTGGCGGGCCGACAGCTCGGGCGCCGAGACGCGGCGCTGCGGGAGCTCCTCGGTGAGCCGGGCGAAGATCCGCTCGTTGGTCAGACCGCGTGCCTGCAGCTCGCCGTGGCGTCGGCGCACGTACTCCTCGGTGCTCTCGGAGAAGTACGCCAGCACCTCCGCCACGACCCGCGCCGCCTCCCGGGGCCCGAGCGGGCTGGTCCGGGTCAGGTGGGCGAGGAGGTCTTCGTGAGGGTGGGGTGAGCTCGGCACGAGTGATGACCCTAGGCCCGACTCCCGGCCGAAGCCAAAGTTCCTGCCCGAAATCGGGCAGACATTGCGACTTTCAGCCCAGCGCAGCCCCAGACCCACCCCCTCGGCGATTCCCGGCGGGGAACCATCCCGCCGCCTCCGGGCGTCACACCGTGCGATAGCGTCGCCGACACCTCCCGAATGGCGGGCGAAATCGCGGATTCCCGCCACCGTGCCGTCAGGATGGGAGCGAACCGTTCACCTCGATCCGCCGGGGGATCCCGTCATGCAGCCGCGAGTCTTCGCGATTCTCACCGCCCTGCTCCTGGGCGTCCTGGGCCTCGGGTCGGTGGCCGTCACCGACTGGTCGCCCGCGGCGGCCACCTCGACGCCGGCCGCCGCCGCCCCCGCCGCCGGGGCGCAGCCGGTCTCGACGGGCCCCGCGAGCGCCACCCCGACCGGTGACCCGGCGGTGTGGACCCGTTCGACGCTGCGCAACAAGCTGATGGCCGAGATGGACGCCACCGACCCCGGCGTCGCGCTCGCCGACCTCGACAAGATCACCAAGGAGAAGCCGTACACCGTGCGCTTCTGCCACCCGATCGCGCACGAGCTCGGCCACGCGGCGGTCAAGCGCTTCAACGCCGACTTCCAGAAGGTCATCTCCTTCCCGCACGAGACCTGCGCGGCCGGCTACCTGCACGGCGCGGTCGAGGAGATGCTGAACGCCTCCGCCCAGCCCGACGCGGACCTGCTCAAGCTCTGCGCGCCCAAGAACACCGGCCCCTGCATCCACGGCGTCGGCCACGGCACGATGTTCGTGGCGAAGCAGGACGTCGCCAAGGCGCGCGACCTGTGCAACAAGTTCCCCACCGACCAGAACAGGATCCGCTGCTCCGAGGGCCTGTTCATGCAGCTCTTCGGCCCGGACGAGGAGGACGAGCAGGCCAAGGCCAACCTGCCCGCCGACAAGCTCGCCCAGGACCCGCTCTACCCGTGCAAGGACCAGCCGGCCCTGTTCCAGTCCGCCTGCTTCTTCTACGCCCCGACCTTCTACCTCTCCTCGCACGACTACCCGAACCACCCCGAGGTCTACGCCGACGCCCTCAAGTGGTGCCTCAACGGCAAGGCCAGTGGCGGGGCGGTGGACTGCAGCCGCGGGGTCGGCTCGCGGACGATGAAGTACAACCTGGACCGCGAGGACTGGGCCGCCCAGCAGTGCGCCACCGCCGCCGACGGCTGGCAGCGCAAGGCCTGTGCGGAGGGCCTGGTCAGCTACTACACGGTCAACTACACCGACGGCGGTGCGGCCGGCCGGCTCTGCGCCAAGATCACCAACAAGGAGATGCAGGGCTACTGCCGCTCGGCCAGCGGCCTGTCCGCCTCGCTGGACTGACCGGTCCCGGCTCCCGGGCCGGCCCCGTCCCGTCCCACCCGCAGGGCCCGCGCCGCACGGCGCGGGCCCTTTGCGTAGGATCACCCGACTACCGCATGATCAGGGTGCGCCGAGGATGCCGCGCCTCCCCTCCCCCGGCCCCTGGAGTTCCCCGCATGGCCACCGACGACTTCCGCGCCGCCGCCCGCGCCACCGCCGACCTGGTCTCCGACTACCTCGCCGAGCTTCCCGACCGCCCCGTCTGGCAGCCCGTGCCCGAGACCGCCCGGCAGGCCCTGCTCGACGCCCCGCTGCCCGAGGACGGCCGCCCGCTCGCCGAGCTGGTCGACGCCATCGGGCGCGAGGTACTCCCGTACCCGATGGGCAACGGCAACCCGCGCTTCTTCGGCTGGGTCAACTCCGCCCCCGCCCCGGCCGGGGTGCTGGCCACCCTGGCCGCCTCCGCGATGAACCCCAGCTCGGCCGGCGGCGACCACGCGGACGTCCACCTGGAGCGCGCCGTGGTCCGCTGGATCGCCGAACTCGTCGGCTTCCCGCACCCGGCCGGCGGCGGACTGCTCACCTCCGGCACCTCGATGGCGACCATCGTCTGCCTCGCCGCCGCCCGCAACCGCGCCGCCCGCCGGGCCGGCCGGGACGTCCGCGAGGACGGCCTGGCGGGCCTGCCCCCGCTGGTCGGCTACGTCACCGGCGAGACCCACTCCTGCGTCCGCAAGGCCGCCGAACTCCTCGGCCTCGGCAGCAAGCACCTGCGCACCGTCGCCACCGGCCCCGACGGCCGGCTGGACACCGCCGAGCTGCGGGCGGCCGTCGAGCGCGACCGCGCCGCCGGCCTGCTGCCCTTCCTGGTCGTCGCCTCGGCCGGCACCGTCGGCACCGGCGCGGTCGACGCCTTCGGCCCGATCGCCGACCTGTGCGAGGAGCAGCGCCTCTGGCTGCACGTGGACGGCGCGTACGGCGCCTTCGGCCGGCTGGACCCGGTCATCGCCCACCGCTACGCGGGCCTGGAGCGCGCCGACTCGCTCGCCCTCGACCCGCACAAGTGGCTCGGCGTCCCGGTCGACTGCGGCTGCGCCCTGGTCCGCGACACCGGGGAGCTGCGCGGCACCTTCAGCCTCGTCCCCTCCTACCTGCGCGACGAGGCGGCCGGCGCGCTGGGCTGGTTCTCCGAGTACGGCACCGAGCAGACCCGCCCGTTCCGCGCGCTCAAGGTCTGGGCCACCATCGCCCACCGGGGCCGCGCCGGCCTCTCCCGGGACATCGCCCGGTGCACCGCGCTGGCCCGTCGGCTCGGCGAACTCGTCGAGGCCGACCAGGAGTTGGAGCTGCTCGCCGAGGTCCAGACCTCCATCGTGGCGTTCCGCCACCGCGCCCCCGGCCTCGACCCGGCCGCCCGCGACGCCCTCAACCGCGACCTCCCCACCGCCGTCCAGCGCCGCGGCCGGGTCTTCCTCACCGGGGCCCGCCTCGGCGAGGAGGAGATGCTCCGCGCCTGCCTGCTGAACGCCGCCACGACGGAGGACGACCTGCGCCTCCTGCTCGACGAGGTCAGGGCCGCGGCCCGCGATCTCCTGCCGTAACAGGCCCGCGCGGACCGTAACCGGCAGGTCACGGCCGGTTCGTGGTCGGGAAACACCGGTCGGGCACGGTGGAGGCCATGGAGCACTCGAAGCCCTCTGCCCACCGTGTCCCCGGTGCACTCCGCACCCGCCGCACCCACCGCTGGCGCCGTGACACCGTCGAACTCGCCGCCGTCTTCCTCTCCGTCACGGCGGCCGACCTCATCGCCAAGATCGTCGTCCACGGCCCGGACGGCCCGGTGGTGGTGGGCGCCTCCGCGCTCGCCCTGCTCGCCACCGCCCTGTTCCACAGCTGGTGGTCACCGCACGCCCCGCCCCCGGCCACGCTCTGGCGGGTGCGCACCACGGCCCTCGCCCACACCCCCACGGCGCTCGCCGACCACCGGATCACCCTGCTCTCCGTCCACCCCCACCCCACCACCGACGAGCTCTACCTCCGCACCGAGCCCACCGTCACCCCGGCCGTCCTGACGGCGCTGCTGACCACCACCGGCCACACCGTCCAGGACGTGCCGACCCGCATCGCCTGAGCCCCCGCGCGCTGCCGCGGGCGGCGGCCGGACCGGACGGCGGGACACCGGGCGCCGGACGGCCGGAGGCTGACGGTCAACGGCGGGACCGGAGGTCAGGCCGGGCCCGGGTCGTTGGGGTGCGGTTCGAGCGGGGTCACCACGGCGGTCATCCACGGCCACAGCGGGAGGCTGCCGAGCACCTCCGCCCGCAGCTCCGCCTCGTCCGCGGCCCGCCAGACACCGATGCTGCGCCGCTCGCCGACCGGGCGCCACAGCCGCGCCAGCCGGCCGGTGGCGGCCAGCTCCCTGGCCCGGACGGCCTCGGCGGCCCGCCGCCGGTCGACCTCCTCCTCGGCGGTGCCCTCGGGGATGGCGGTGGTGATCTCGACCAGGAACTCCTGCACGGTCCTGCTCCCTTCTCTCCCCCCGGCCCCGCCCCTCATCGTCGGCCCCGCCGGCTCCCACCGCCATGACGGGTCGGCCCCCGCTGGGCCGATCGGACGAACCCCGGACCGACCTCGGGCGGCCTCCAGCACGCTGGGAGGCGAACCACTCCCGCACGGCGGGATCCTCCCGGTAGGCGGCCGGACGAGCACGGGCGCCGTTCCCCACCACCCCGGGAGACCTGCCGTGAACCACACCACCGAGGCCGACGAGACGATCCTGCGCGGTGTCCTCGACGGCTGGAAGGCCGCCGTCGACCGGCACCAGCCCGACCGGGTCGCCGCCTTCTTCACCGAGGACGCGATCTTCCAGGGCCTGCACCCGTACAGCGTCGGACGCCCAGGCATCGCCGCCTACTACGACGGCCAGCCCCTCGGCATGACCGCCGAGTACCGCGTCCTGGAGACCCGGCGCCCGGCCGACGGCCTCGTCCTGGGCTACCTGGGCGTCGACTTCTCCTTCACCGACCGGCCGACCATCGCCGTCCACCTCGGCGTCCTGCTGCGCCGCACCGAGCAGGGCTGGGCCATCGCCCACTACCAGGTGTCCCCGTCGACCGACTGAGGAGCCCCGCGACCGCCCGAGGAGCCCGGCCGGTCCCGCCGGGCCCGCCGGCGCCGGCGTCCTCGATCGTCATGGCGCCGGATCCCACGTCCGCGCACGGACGCCCCCTTCCGGGGGAGTCCGTGCGCGGACGGGTGGCGGGCGGCTCAGCCCTTGTCGGCGGGCTGCACGACGCAGACGGCGTTGCCCAGCATCGAGCCGAAGCCGCCGAGGAGGGCGCTGGTGACGGACTTGCAGGCGGCGGCCTCCTGCGGGGTCTTGGGGCCGTTGTTGCCGGAGGAGGTGACGGTGGAGGTGGAGACGGCGGCGGCGGACTGGGCGGCGGCGAGCGGCGCGACGAGGAGCAGCGCGCAGCACGCGACGGCCCGTACGGAGGTCTTGAACACGGGAAACCCCTTCGAACAGGAGGTGGGATCGGCGGTAAGCCGAGCCATCCCTATCCGAAGGGGGTCCCGCGCTCATGGATTCTGGGCCATCCGTGAGCGTGTCCGCGTCAGCGGCTGTCGACCGTCCGCTCCAGTGCCCGGATCGCGGCGACGAGTTCGGCCACGCCGTGCTCCTTCAGCACCCCGTAGTGGTCCCCGGTCAGGTCGACCACGGCCGGCGGGGCGGCGGAGTAGCCGGAGCTGCCCTCGATGAAGGAGTAGTCGTCGCCGGTGGCCTTGAACACGGTCACCGGGGCGTCCAGCCGCCGTTCGGCGAGCTCGCGGAAGCTGTACTCGAACTCGTAGGTCTCGGCGACGACGCCGGTGATCCGCCGGATCAGCTCCTCGTCGAGCTCCGGCAGCGTCCGGTGCACGGAGGCGACGAAGGTCGCCTCGTCCATCGTCTCGGCCAGGCAGCGCTCCAGGTCCGGTCCGCTGATCCGGCCGGTGAACACCCCGAACAGGATGGTCACGTACGCCGGGTTGGCGTACGAGGCCTCGCGGCCCCACCGGCGGCCGTCGTCCTGACGCACCTTCGGGTTGCCGGGGCAGATCAGCAGCAGCTGCTCGACCCGCTGGCCGGCCTGCTCCAGCTGCCAGGCGGCCTCGAAGGCGACCCGGGCACCGAAGGAGAAGCCCCACAGCGTGTACGGGCCCCCGGGCTGGATCCGGCGCAGCTCGGCGATGTCGGCGGCGGCCATCTCCCGGATGGTGGGGTACGGCGTCTCGCCCTCGTTGACGCCGTGCGCCTGGACGCCGTAGAAGGCGCGTCCGTCGCTCGCCCCGCGGCCGAGCAGGCGCAGGTTCATCGGGTACCCGCCCAGCCCGGGCCAGCAGAACACCGGCCGGCCGGACTCGCCCGGGTGCAGCGGTATCAGCCGGGAGCCGGCCGCCTCCGCCGCGCCGTCGCCGTCGCCCTCGCCGTCCGCGCCGCGGGCCCGTGCGATGCGCGCGGCCAGGTCACCCAGCTTCGGGCACTCGAACAGCACCTGCAGCGGCAGCCTGATGCCGAACTCGCGGTTGATCCGGTGGACCAGGGCCACGGCGATCAGCGAGTTGCCGCCGACGGCGAAGAACTCGTCCGCCACGGACACCTCCTCGTACTTCAGCGCCCGCCCCCAGACCTCCGCGAGCCACCGCTCGTGCTCGGTGCCCGGGGCGACGTACTCGCTGCGGACCCCGGCCGTGCGGACGGCGTCGGAGGCGGCCAGCGCCTTGAGGTCGACCTTGCCGTTCGCGGTGAGCGGTAGGGCGTCCACCACCAGCACCCGGTTGGGCAGCATGTAGTCGGGCAGCAGGTTGGCCAGTTCGTCCTTGATGATCTCGGCCGGTCCCTTCATGTGGACGGCGTCCTCGCGCATGCCCTCACTGCGGACCTGCTCCTCGCTCACCCTGCCGCCGAGGAAGAAGTACGACGGGCCGGGGGCGATGCCGCGGTCGGCGAGGATCTCGTCGATGCGGCGCGAAGCGGGCAGCGGGTGGCCGGACTTGGAGCTGTAGCCGGAGGACATGAAGCCCAGGCCCAGGCCGTTGCGCTGCAGGTGGTGCAGCTCGGTGCCGAGGGCGACGTACTCCAGCCACTCCTCCTCGGCGCGGCTGACGGCGGTGATGCCGAAGGAGGCGCGGGCGTGGACGGACTGGTTGATCGCGATCACGTGGCGGGCCTCCACCACCGCGTCCGAGACCGGTACCAGCTCGCCGTCGGCGTACCGGTAGAGGCCGCCCGGCAGGCCGTCCACCCGGCCCTCGTGGGCCTGGAGGTAAAGCTCGGTGCACCCGGCGCGGGCCGCGCCGCCGCCCCGGACGACCGCGAAGGCGCCCAGGTAGTGGTCCTCCTCGGCGACGTCCAGCCGTTCCTTGACGGCCGGGTCGAGACCGAGCGGGCGCACGTCCAGCCCGTACTCGGGCAGCACCTCCTCGAAGACGCCGAGCATGTGGCCGGTCTCGAACTCCAGCACCTCGCGGATGTTGTTCTTGTAGACCGGCTCGATGGCGCCGTGCTTCCCGGAGAAGTGCAGCGTCAGGTACGCCTCCTCGCGGGTCCCGGCGGGGCCGATCCGGATCAGGGCGTGCTCGACCGGGTGGTAGTAGTACAGCCCGGCCGCGAGGCCGTCCAGGCCGCCGGTCTCCAGGTAGAGCTGGGTCGCGTACAGCGCGCCCGGCGAGGCGTAGGCGTACTTGGGCAGCAGCCGCTCCTCGCTGTGGAACTGGCCGAACCAGCGCAGCACGCGGCCGAGTTCGGGGAAGCACAGCAGCTCCAGGTCCCGGCCGAAGCCGCCGACCGGGCGCGGGGCGAGCAGCGCGACGAGGTCCTCGCGGGTGACCGGGCCGCCGTCGTAGAACCGGTAGGTCTTGCGGGCGAAGGTCTCCCGGCGCTGGGCCGCGCTCTCGCGCCGCCCGGGCAGGTCGAGCCGCTCCCGGCCGGCCAGCTGGGCCCGGTCGCGCACGCCGGGGTCGGAGAGCTGGGCCTTGACCTGCAGCTTGCTGGCCTTGGACTGGTGGTGGCCGCCGTGGTTGCCCTGGTCCATCAGGGCGGCCTCGCGCGGGTTGAGTTCGACGCAGGCGACCAGGTTCTGGTGGCCGGTGCGGTCGTCGCCGGTGACGACCGCCGCCGAGCGGCGCACCCAGGTGTGCTCCTCGATGGCGCGGGCGATCTCGTCCAGCTCGACCCGGTAGCCGCGCAGCTTGACCTGGTTGTCGACCCGGCCGGCGAACTGGAGGGTGCCGTCCGGGTTCCACTGGGCGAGGTCGCCGGTGCGGTAGAGCCGCTCGCCGGGGGTGAACGGGGAGGGGACGAACCGCTCCTCGGTCAGCTCCGGCCGGTGCAGGTAACCGCGGGCCAGCTGCACGCCGCCGATGTACAGCTCGCCGACGCCCTCGGCGCCGACCGGCGCCAGCGCCTCGTCCAGGACGAAGCACTGGGTGTTGTCGACCGGCCGCCCGATCGGCACCGAGCCGGCGCCCTCGCCCAGCTCGGCCGGGTCGACCACGTGCGCGGTGGCGTTGATGGTGCACTCGGTCGGGCCGTACAGGTTGACCAGCCGGGCGCCGGGCAGCGCGTGGCCCAGCTCGCGGGCGAGCCGCCGGGAGAGCGCCTCGCCGCCGGAGAACAGCCGGGTCAGGGTGGTGCAGTCGGTGAAGCCCTCGGTGTCCAGCAGCGCCTGGAGCAGGGTGGGCACGCACTGCAGCGCGGTCACGCCGTGCCGCCGCACGGTGGCGACCAGCGCCTCCGGGTCGCGGTAGAGGCCGGGCGTGCCGGCCACCACCCGGGCGCCGACGGCGGGGGCGAGGATCTCCCACTGGGCGGCGTCGAAGCTCATCGGGGTCTTCTGCAGCACGGTGACCTCGGGGTCCAGGTGCCCGGCGTCGAGCATCCAGCGCAGCTGGGAGACCACCGCGCGGTGCTCGATCATCACGCCCTTGGGGCGGCCGGTGGAGCCGGAGGTGTAGATCACGTACGCCAGCGACTCCGGCCGCTCCTCCTGCTCGGCGGCCTCGGCGGCCTCGGCGACGGTGGTGACCTCGGCGGCCTCGGCGGGCTCGGCGGCCTCGGCGACGGCGTGCGTCGCCGGGACGTCCTCGACGGCGAGGATCGCCGTGCCGGCCGGGGCCAGCGCCGCCAGCCGCTCACGCAGGTGCTCCTGGGTGAGCACGATCCGGGTGCCGCTGTCCTCGATCATGTAGCGGAGCCGGTCCTCGGGGTACTCCGGCGACAGCGGCAGGTAGCCGGCCCCGGCGTACAGCACGCCCCAGGCCCCGGCGACCAGCTCCACCGACGGCTCGACGTACAGGCCGACGCAGGTGTCGGGGCCGGCGCCCAGGCGGCGCAGCTCGGCGCCCAGCCGGCGGGCGGTGCCGGACAGTTCCAGGAAGGTGAGGCCGTGGCCTCCCTCGCCGATGACGGCCGTGGAGATCGGCCGGCTGCACACCTGCCGCTCGAACAGGGCGGTCAGCGAGGTGCCGACCGGGGCGCGGCGGGCGTGCGGGAGGGCGGGGGCGGCGGTGGTCGGAGTGTCGGTGGAGGTGGACGGGGTGATGCGCATGGGAACGGCCTTCGGTACTGGGGGGAGGGGATCCCGGCGACCTGCTCACCAGGAGCGCCGGGCACGGATCCACCGTCGGCCGCCCGCTGTCCCGCCCGCCTGAGGCACCGGTCTGGACCTGTGCCGCCCCCGTCCCGGCCCGGGGACCCCGTCGTCCCGGGCGACGGACCCGGCGGTCCCGGGCGGGGTCCCGTTCCGTCCCCGCTCCGTCCCCGGCCCCGTCCCGGTCCTGGCCCGGGCATTCGCGCGTTCACGATCACGTAACCGATCGGAAGCGAAGCGTAGGTAGCGTCAGCAGCATGACGGCTTCGCACACTCGCCCCGAACGGCTCTGGCACCGGCCCTTCCGCAGGTCGGACCGCAGGTGCGTCGTGCCCGAGGGCCACGCCGGGCCGCCCGCGCTCACCGAGGGCCCGTCCCGGGTCGCCCGGCCGCACCCGCACCACGCCCCGCACCCGCAGGACGCCCGGCACGCCCCGCACGGCCCGCACGCCGCGCACGCCCCGGCCGGCCGGGCGCCGGAGGCCCCGTCCCGGCTGTCCCTGCCGGACGGGACCGAGCTGCTGCTGCGCCCCGCCGAGCCGTCCGACAAGGCGGCGGCCCTGGCGATGCACGGCCGCTGCTCCCCCGCCGCACTGCGGCTGCGGTACCACGGCCCGGTCCGCGACGCCGACCGCTACCTCGACCACCTGCTGAACCCCCGGCACGGCCGCAGTCTCGCCGTGGCCGCCCCCGACGGGCGGATCCTCGCCCTCGGCCACCTGATGTGGGACGACGGCGAGGCGGAGCTGGCCGTCCTGGTCGAGGACGCCTGGCAGCGGCGCGGGCTGGGCCTGGCGCTGCTGCGCCGACTGACGGCCATGGCCCGGGCGGCCGGGATCGGCACCGTGTACGCGGTGACCCACGCCGCCAACAGCGGCCTGATCGCCGCGATGCGCCGGCTGTCCGCTCCGCTGGACTTCCGCGCCGACGGCGGCACCCTGGTCATCACCGCCGCCCTGGACGCCGAGGACCCGGCCCTGCGCACCCACCACCCGGGCCGCTGATCATTTCTTCACCAGATCCTTACCGGGAACCCGGTGGCGGCCGCGGAGCGTCCTCAAGCAGTGCAGGCTCCGTCCGTACACCGCCCTCCTTGACGGCCCGTCAGCGGTCTCCGTCACCGCGTCACAGCAGGCGGCGCGGGGTCCGGATCGTCCGGCCGGGCGACGGAGTCGGTAGGCTGACCCCCGTCCCCGCCGCCCGACGGCCCTCGACCGGTCCCGGGCGGTGCCGCAGCAAGGAGGAACCACTGAGCATGGCAGGCACCGAATCGGAGCCCACAGGCGCACGCGACGCCTCGCTGCCGGCCCGCGCCAAGATCGCGGTCACGGCCGGCCGGGTCGCCGCCGCCGTGTCGCGCAAGGCCGGACGCGGGAGCGGCTCGGTGATCGGCGGCAAGGTCGCCCTCAAGCTCGACCCCGACCTGCTGGCCACCCTCGCCGACCACCTCGACGTCGTCCTGGTCAGCGCGACCAACGGCAAGACCACCACCACCCGCCTGATCGCCGAGGCGCTGCGCGCCGCCGGCCCGGTGGTCTCCAACGCCCTCGGCGCCAACATGCCGGCCGGCATCACCTCCGCCCTGGCGGGCGGCACGGAGGCCCGCTTCGGCGTGATCGAGGTCGACGAGAAGTACCTGGCGATGGTCGCCCGCGACACCCGCCCGAAGGCGATCGCCCTGCTCAACCTCTCCCGCGACCAGCTCGACCGCGCCGCCGAGACCCGCATGATGGCGGAGAAGTGGCGCGAGGGCCTCCAGGACACCGAGGCCGTGGTCATCGCCAACGCCGACGACCCGCTGGTGACCTGGGCCGCCTCCTCCTGCAAGAAGGTGGTCTGGGTGGCCGCCGGACAGGCCTGGAAGGAGGACGCCTGGTCCTGCCCCGCGTGCGGCGGTGTGATGCAGCGTCCCGGCGAGGACTGGTTCTGCCAGGAGTGCGGCTTCCGCCGCCCCAACCCGCACTGGGCGCTCCAGGGCACCCATGTGATCGACCCGCAGCGCGGCGCCTGGCCGATCCAGCTGCAGCTGCCGGGCCGGGCCAACCTGGCCAACGCCACCAGCTCGGCCGCCGTCGCCGCCGTGTTCGGCGTCTCCCCGCAGGTCGCCCTGGAGCGGATGCGCTCGGTGGCCGCCGTGGCCGGGCGCTACGACGTCGTCCAGTACCAGGGCCGGGACATCCGCCTGCTGCTCGCCAAGAACCCGGCCGGCTGGCTGGAGACCTTCTCGCTGATCGACGGCCCGCCCGCCCCGGTGATCCTCTCCGTCAACGCCCTCGACGCCGACGGCACCGACACCTCCTGGCTGTGGGACGTCGACTACGAGCGCCTCGCCGGGCACCCGGTCTTCGTGATGGGCCAGCGCAAGCTGGACCTGGCCGTCCGCCTGGAGGTCGCCGGACTGCAGTTCCACGTGGTGGACACCCTGGAGCAGGCCGTCCGGATGGCCCCGCCCGGGCGGATCGAGGCGATCGCCAACTACACCGCCTTCCAGCAGCTGCGGAAGGTCGTGGCCGGCTGATGCCGCGCCCGCACACCAGTCTTTTCGTGACGGAAGGCCTTCGAGGATGAGTGAGAGCAGCCTGCGCGTGGTCTGGGTCTACCCGGACCTGCTCAGCACCTACGGCGACCGCGGCAACGCCCTGGTCGTGGAGCGCCGGGCCCGCCAGCGCCATCTCAACGTGACCCGGATCGACGTCCGCTCCGACCAGGCGATCCCCACCAGCGGGGACATCTACCTGATCGGTGGCGGCGAGGACCGCCCGCAGCGGCTGGCCGCCGAGCGGCTGCGCGCCGACAGCGGCCTGGTGCGGGCCGCCGAGAACGGCGCGATCATCTTCGGCGTCTGCGCGGGCTTCCAGATCATGGGCCACGAGTTCATCAACGACCTCGGCGAGCGGGAGCCGGGCCTGGGCCTGCTCGACGTCTGGACCCAGCGCGGCGAGGGCGCCCGCTGCGTCGGCGACGTGCTGGCCGACGTCGACCCCCGGCTCGGGCTGCCGCAGCTGACCGGCTTCGAGAACCACCAGGGCGTCACCCACCTCGGCCAGGGCGTGCAGCCCTTCGCCACCGTCAGCGTCGGCCGGGGCAACGGCACCGGTGACGGCACCGAGGGCGCCTGGCGGGACACCGTCTTCGGCACGTACCTGCACGGCCCGGTGCTGGCGCGCAACCCCGCCGTGGCCGACATGCTGATCAAGCTGGCGCTGGACGTCAACGCCCTGCCGCCGGCCGACACCACCTGGTACGACGCGCTGCGCGCCGAGCGCATCGCGGCCGCGACGCGCCCCGCGTAAGGGCCGGTCGCCCCGGCCGGGTGCCCGCGATGCGGTCATCCGGCCCGCGGGCGGCCCCGGACGTACGACAATGGGGCTGCCTACTGCACACCCTCCTCGGCAGCAGGCTGTACTTCCGCGCGGGGGCGCCGACGGCGCCGCTCCCGCGTCGGCTCCTGCCCGGCCGGACCAGGGGCCGTATGCTCGACTTCACGGCCGTTTCCGGACGCTCTGTCCGGATTCGGCCGGTCCTTCATCCCACGGCCGTCTCCCCCGTCCTCCGGCGCGGGAGCGTCCCGTCACGGTGACGGCTCGTCGTTCCACGCCTGTAGTCCGGCCGTACCTCGGTTCTGCTCGGGAGTTGCAAAGCTAATGCGTATCGGAGTGCTGACCAGCGGCGGTGACTGCCCCGGACTGAACGCGGTGATCCGTTCCGTGGTGCACCGGGGGGTGGTCGACCACGGCGACGAGATCATCGGGTTCGAGGACGGGTGGCGCGGGTTCCTGGAGGGCCACCACCGCCCCCTGACCCTGGACTCGGTGAGCGGCATCCTCGCCCAGGGCGGCACCATCCTCGGTTCGTCGCGGGTCCAGCCGAGCCACCTGCGGGACGGCGTCGAGCGGGCCAAGAAGTACTGCTCGGACCTCGGCCTGGACGCGGTCATCCCGATCGGCGGCGAGGGCACCCTGAAGGCCGCCAAGCTGATGAGCGACGCGGGCCTGCCGATCGTCGGCGTGCCGAAGACCATCGACAACGACATCGCCGCCACCGACGTGACCTTCGGCTTCGACACCGCGGTCTCGGTCGCCACCGAGGCGCTGGACCGGCTGAAGACCACCGCCGAGTCCCACCAGCGGGTCATGGTCGTCGAGGTCATGGGCCGGCACACCGGCTGGATCGCGCTCAACGCGGGCATGGCGGCCGGCGCGCACGCCATCGTCGTCCCGGAGCGCCCGTTCCACATCGACAAGCTCACCGCCGTCGTCCGCGAACGCTTCGACCGCCAGAAGAAGTTCGCCATCGTGGTCTGCGCCGAGGGCGCCAAGCCCGAGCCCGGCACCATGCACTGGGAAGAGGGCAGCAAGGACATCTACGGCCACGAGCGGTTCACCGGCATCGCCACCCAGCTCTCCCGCGAGCTGGAGCACCGCCTCGGCAAGGAGGCCCGCCCGGTCATCCTCGGCCACACCCAGCGCGGCGGCACCCCGACCGCCTACGACCGGGTGCTCGCCACCCGCTTCGGCTGGCACGCCATCGAGGCCGTCCACAAGGGCGCCTTCGGGCACATCACCGCGCTGCAGGGCACCGACATCAACCTGGTGCCGCTGGCGGAGGCGGTCGCCGAGCTGAAGACCGTCCCGCAGGAGCGCTACCTGGAGGCCGAGACGGTCATCTGACCGTCCTCCCGCCCTTCCACGAAGGCCCCCGGACCACGCCCTACGGCCCGGGGGCCTTCGCCCTTCTCCGGGGGCGCGCGTCGGACGGGCCCCCGCCCGTCCGGCCCGTTAGCGTGGCCGCCGGAACGCGTCGGAACGCGTCGGAGCCGACTGGAGGGACCGCCCGTGGAGATCCTCGCGTACGGGGTGCAGGCCGACGAACGGCCGCTGCTGGAAAGGGCCTTCGCCGGCCGGCACGGGCTGCGCTGCCTGGACGTGTTCCTGAACCGGGACACCGCGCCGCTGGCGGCCGGGTACCCGGTGGTCAGCAGCAGCGTCAACGCCGTCCTCGACGCCGAAACGCTCACGGTGCTGGCCGCCGGCGGCACCGGCCTGATCGCCCAACGCTCCACCGGCTTCAACAACATCGACCTGGAGGCCGCCGCCGAACTCGGCCTCACCGTCGCCCGGGTGTCCCACTACAGCCCGTACGCCGTCGCCGAGCACGCCTGGGCACTCGCGCTCGCCGTCAACCGCCGCCTCACCCGCGCCGCCAACCGCACCCGGGAGTTCGACTTCCGCCTCGACGGCCTGCTCGGGCGGGACGTCCACGGGATGACGGTCGGCGTCATCGGCACCGGCAAGATCGGCGGGTGCTTCGCCCGGATCGCGGCCGGCTTCGGCACCGAACTGCTCGGCTGGGACATCGTGGAGGACCCGGCCTGCCGGGAGCTCGGCATGACGTACACCGAACTGCCCGAACTCCTCACCCGCGCCGACCTGGTGAGCCTGCACGTCCCCCTGCTGCCGAGCACCCACCACCTGATCGACGCGGCCGCGCTGGCCCGGATGAAGGACGACGCCATCCTGGTCAACTCCAGCCGCGGCGGCCTCGTCGACAGCGCCGCCCTGGTCGAGACGCTGCGCTCCGGGCGACTGTCCGGCGTCGGCCTGGACGTGTACGAGGAGGAGACCGGCGTCTTCTTCACCGACCGCTCCATCGAGGGCGTCACCGACGACGTGCTCGCCCGCCTGGTCACCTTCCCGCAGGTCCTGGTCACCAGCCACCAGGCCTACTTCACCCGCACCGCCGTCGGCCAGATCATCGAGGCCACCGCCCGCAACATCGACGACTTCGCCGCGGGCCGGCGCAGCGAGAACACCCTGGTCCCGACCACGCGGCCGGCCTCCTGACGGCCGTCAGCCGGCCTCCGGCGGCCCGGCGAGCCCGAGCGCGGAGCGGTACCAGGCGGCGGCCTCCGGGAGCCGGGCGAGCGGGCCCGGGCCGGGCGGGCAGGCGGCCAGCCGCCAGACGTCCTCGCTGCGGTACCAGTGGTCCCGGGCGACCAGGGCGAACTGCCGCTCGGAGACCCGTCCGGGCGCGGCGGCCAGCAGCCGGCGGCACTCCTCCCACGGGACGTCCGGCACGTCCGGGCCGTCCAGCGCGGGCAGCAGGCCGAGCGCGGCCAGGCCGGCGAGCAGGTCCCGGGCGCGGACCGGCTCGGGGTGGGAGGCGTGGTGGATGCCGGGCGCGGCGGCGTGCTCGTCCAGCGCGAGCACGGTGATCAGCCGGGCCAGGTCGGCGCGGTCCACGATCGAGAGCCGGGCCCCGCCGCCCGCCCAGCGGACCGGCACCCGGTGGACCAGCTCGGCCAGGGCGGGCACCACCCAGCGGTCGCCCGTCCCGGTCACCAGCCCGGGGCGCAGCACGTGCGCGCCGGCGTCCAGCGCGTGGCGCTCACCGAGCAGCCGGGTGCGGCTGGCCTCGGACAGCGGGGCGGGCGGCACCTCGTCCACCGCGATGCCCGCGTGCGGGCCCTCGCCGTACACCGCCGTCGTGGAGAGGTGGACGATCCGGCGCACTCCGGCGCGGGTGGCGGCCGCCATCACGGCGGCGGTGCCGCGGACGTTCGCCGCCTCGCACTCCTCGGCGCAGCCGTCCACCCGCGAGGCGAGGTGGACCAGCACTCCGGCGCCCTCGCAGAGCTCGGTCAGCCCGGCCCCCTCGGCGAGGTCGCCCGGGACCCAGGCGGTCCCGGGGGCGGCGTTCCCCGGCTCCCGGCGGGCCAGCGCGCGCACCGGGACGCCGCGTGCCGTGAGGGCCGCCAGGACGGCGGACCCGATGAAGCCGGTCGCCCCGGTCAGCGCGACCACCGGGTCCGCCACCGGTCCTCGTCGCTCCGCCGTTCGTGGTTCCGTCGCCATGCCGGGCCTCCTTGCCGACCGGCCGGTCAGTCTAGCCAGCGGGCCGCCCGGTGGGGAGACACCCGTACGGAGGGGGTGGGGCACGGCCCGGGGTAAGGCCCACCTAGGCTGTATGCCAAGCAAAACGGGCGAACCGGACCCGAACCCGGGACCACCAGGACGGAAAGCAGGACCCGCCGATGGGCGACGGAATGTCAGGCATGCACCACCACGGAGGGATGACCCAGCTCGGCCCGTTCACCTCCTCCAACCTCTGGACGTGGTCCCCGGACTGGCCGTTCCTGCTCGGCGGCCTGGTCGTCCTCGGCCTCTACGCGGCGGGCGTGGTCCGGCTGTACCGGCGCGGCGACCGCTGGCCGGTCGGCCGGATGGTCGGCTGGACGGCCGGCGTCCTGAGCATGCTGCTGGTGACCTGCACCGGGCTGAACGACTACGGCATGGTGCTGTTCAGCGCGCACATGATCCAGCACATGGTGCTGTCCATGCTGACGCCGATCCTGCTGCTGCTCGGCGCCCCGATCACGCTGGCCCTGCGGGCGCTGCGCCCGGCCGGCAAGGGCCGCCCGCGCGGGCCGCGCGAGCTGCTGGTGGCGCTGCTGCACAGCCGGTACGTCAAGGTGGTCTCGCACCCGGCGTTCACCATCCCGCTGTTCATCGCGAGCCTGTACGGGGTCTACTTCACCCCGCTGTTCGACTTCCTGATGCAGTACCGCGCCGGGCACGTCTTCATGATGGTGCACTTCCTGTTCACCGGTCTGGCCTTCTTCTGGCCGATCATGGGCGTGGACCCGGGCCCGCACCGGCCCGGACACGTGATGCGGATCATCGAGCTGTTCATGGGGATGCCGTTCCACGCCTTCTTCGGCGTGGCCGTGATGATGGCCGGCCACCCGCTGGTCACCACCTTCACCGCCGAGGGCGCGCCGCCCGGGACGAACCTGCTGGAGGACCAGAAGCTGGCCGGCGGGATCACCTGGGCGTTCGGCGAGATCCCGACCGCGATCGTGCTGATCGCCCTGGTGTACCAGTGGATGGGCTCCGAGCAGCGGCAGGCCCGCCGCCGCGACCGTGCCGAGGACCGTTCCGGGGACGCCGAGCTGGAGGCGTACAACGCCTACCTGGCCTCGCTGCACAAGCGCGACCGCCGCCCGGGCTCCGACGCCCCGGCCACCCCCGCCGCTCCGGCCGCCACGCCGGCGGCCGAGGCCGGCTGAGCACGGCTCCGCACCACACCGGAACCCCCGTTCCCGAGAACCCCCGTTCCCCCCGCGGAACGGGGGTTCCGCCGTACGCGTTCGAACAGACATGCACGCCCTGCTGACCGTCGCCGTCCTGCTCTGCGGGTCCGCCCTGCTCTGGCTGCTCGGCTTCCTCGGCTTCGCGCTGCGGCACGGACGCCGCCGGCCCGCCCCGGTCGGCGCCGACTACCTGGTCGTCCTGGGCGCTGCCCTGGACGGCTGCGAGCCCGGGCCCGCGCTGACGGCCCGACTGGAGGCCGCGCTGGACCGGCTCGCCGCCGAGGAGGCCACCGGCCACACCCCGCTGGTCCTGGTCACCGGCGGCAAGGGCCCGCACGAGCGGTGCACCGAGGCCGCCGCGATGGCCCGGTACCTGACCTCGCGGGGCGTCCCGGCCGAGCGGATCCGGCGCGAGGAGCGGGCGGTGAACACCACCGAGAACCTCCGGTTCAGCGCCGCCCTGATGGGCACCGAGCGCCCCGGCTACCGCTGCACGGTGGTGACCAGCGGGTTCCACACCGTCCGCTCCGCGCTCGCCGCCCGCCGGGCCGGCGCCCCCGCGGAGGTGATCGGCGCGGACGGCCCGCTGGCGCACGGCCCGTACCTGCTGCTGCGCGAGGCCGTCGGCACCGCCCTGGCCCTGCTCGGCCGCGCCTGACCCGCCGCGCACCGGACCGCCGCGCACCGGACCCGGGCGGGCCCGCGCCCGGAACGCGGGGAGGCCCCCGGATCCGTTCGCACGGACCCGGGGGCCTCCCGGTGCTTCAGCGGTCCCCGGTTCAGCCGAGGTTGGCGAGCGCCTCGTTGAAGGTCTTCGACGGACGCATCACGGCCGCGGCCTTGGCCGGGTCGGGCTGGTAGTAGCCACCGAGGTCGACCGGCGAACCCTGGACGGCGATCAGCTCGTCCACGATGGTCTGCTCCTGCTCGGTCAGCGCCTTGGCCAGGCCGTCGAAGGCCTGGGCCAGCTCGGCGTCGGCGGTCTGCTCGGCCAGCTCCTGGGCCCAGTAGGTGGCCAGGTAGAAGTGGCTGCCGCGGTTGTCGATGCCACCGAGGCGGCGGCTCGGCGACTTGTCCTCGTTGAGGAAGGTGCCGGTGGCGCGGTCCAGGGTGTCGGCCAGCACCTTCGCGCGGGCGTTGCCGGTGCTGGTGGCCAGGTGCTCGAAGCTGGCGGCCAGCGCGAAGAACTCGCCCAGGCTGTCCCAGCGCAGGTAGTTCTCCTTGACCAGCTGCTGGACGTGCTTCGGGGCGGAGCCGCCGGCGCCGGTCTCGAAGAGGCCGCCGCCCGCCATCAGCGGGACGACCGACAGCATCTTGGCGCTGGTGCCCAGCTCCAGGATCGGGAACAGGTCGGTCAGGTAGTCACGCAGCACGTTGCCGGTCACCGAGATGGTGTTCTCGCCGCGGCGGATGCGCTCCAGCGAGAACTTGGTGGCCTCGACCGGGGACATGATCTCGATCTGCAGGCCCTCGGTGTCGTGCTCCGGCAGGTACCGCTTGACCTTCTCGATCAGCACCGCGTCGTGGGCGCGGGTCTCGTCCAGCCAGAACACCGCCGGGTCACCGGTGGCGCGGGCGCGGGTGACGGCCAGCTTGACCCAGTCCTGGATCGGCAGGTCCTTGGTCTGGCAGGCGCGGAAGATGTCGCCCGGCTCGACGGCCTGCTCCAGCACCACGTTGCCCTCGGCGTCGACCAGGCGGACGGTGCCGGCCTCGGCGATCTCGAAGGTCTTGTCGTGGGAGCCGTACTCCTCGGCCTTCTGGGCCATCAGGCCGACGTTCGGCACCGAGCCGATGGTGGCCGGGTCGAGGGCGCCGTTGGCGCGGCAGTCGTCGATGACGGCCTGGTACACGCCGGAGTAGCTGCTGTCCGGCAGCACGGCGAGGGTGTCGGCCTCCTGGCCGTCCGGGCCCCACATGTGGCCGGAGGTGCGGATCATGGCCGGCATCGAGGCGTCGACGATGACGTCGCTCGGCACGTGCAGGTTGGTGATGCCCTTGTCGGAGTCGACCATGGCGAGGGCGGGGCCCTCGGCCAGCTCGGCCTCGAAGGAGGCCTTGATCTCGGCACCGTTCGGCAGCGCGTCCAGGCCGGCCAGGATGCCGCCGAGGCCGTTGTTCGGGTTCAGACCGGCGGCGGCCAGGGCCGCGCCGTGGGCGGCGAAGGTCTTCGGGAAGAAGGCGCGCACCACGTGGCCGAAGATGATCGGGTCGGAGACCTTCATCATGGTGGCCTTGAGGTGCACCGAGAACAGCACGCCCTCGGCCTTGGCGCGGGCCACCTGGGCGGCCAGGAAGGTGTTCAGGGCGGCGGCGCGCATCACGGAGGCGTCGACGACCTCGCCGGCCAGCACCGGCACCTTCTCGCGCAGCACGGTGGTGGTGCCGTCCGCGCCGAGCAGCTCGATGCGCAGGGCGCCGTCGGCCGCGATCACGGCGGACTTCTCGGTGGACCGGAAGTCGTTCTCGCCCATGGTGGCGACGTTGGTCTTGGACTCGGGGGTCCAGGCGCCCATGCGGTGCGGGTGGGTCTTGGCGTAGTTCTTGACCGACAGCGGGGCGCGGCGGTCCGAGTTGCCCTCGCGCAGGACCGGGTTGACGGCGCTGCCCTTGACCTTGTCGTAACGGGCGCGGACGTCCTTGTCCTCGTCGGTCTGCGGGTCGTCCGGGTAGTCCGGCAGGGCGTAGCCCTGGGCCTGCAGCTCGGCGATGGCGGCCTTCAGCTGCGGCACGGAGGCCGAGATGTTCGGCAGCTTGATGATGTTGGCGCTCGGGGTCTTGGCCAGCTCACCCAGCTCGGCCAGGGCGTCGCCGATCCGCTGCGCCTCGGTCAGACGCTCCGGGAAGCTCGCGATGATCCGCCCGGCCAGGGAGATGTCGCGGGTCTCCACCCGCACACCCGCGGTCGAGGCGTAGGCCTGGACCACCGGCAGGAACGAGTAGGTCGCCAGGGCCGGAGCCTCGTCGGTGTGCGTATAGATGATGGTCGAGTCAGTCATCGGTACTCCGCTTCACGTCTCCAACGTCTTGACGTCAAGATATCTCGTCACGGGCCCCTCGCTCCACCTCCCCCCGTCCCGGAGCGCGCGCCGGTCTCCCCGGGGGCGCTCCCGCGGACGGCGGGGGACAGCATCCACGGTCGTCCGAGGAGGGACGCGAGGCAAACGGAGCGTCCCGGGTGACCGGTGCGGTCCACCCGGGTGAGCCCGACGTCAGGAGTGCGTCAACGCACCACCCCATTCGGTCAACGCTGCGTCAGGACCGGCGACGCCGGGGGCGAGCCGCCCTAGCGTCGAGGGAGCAGTTCCGACAGGAACCACCACCCACTCGGGAGCATCCGCATGGCCCGCGTCGTCTGGCACGTACCGGTCACCACCTCCGGCACCGGCAGCACCACCGCACTCCGCCTGTTCCGCCTGCGCGACGGCCGCCGCTGCGCGGTCGGGTTCTCCAGCCCCGAGGCCCTCGTCTCGCTCCTCGGGCCGGACCAGGCGCACACCGAGCTGGGCGAGCCCGCCCTGCGCGAGCTCATCGCCCCGCTCGGGGTGGACACCCTGGTACTGGACCCGAGGCTGGTCGCCCCGCCCGTCACCGCCCCCGCGGTGGCGCCCGCCCCGGCCCCGACCGCACAGCTCCAGCACCGGTGACGGCCCCGCTCCAGCTCGTCCCGGGCGGCCTGGGCGCCGAGGCCCGCCCCCGGCCGGCCCGCTCCCTGCACGCGATCGCCCGGGTCAGCTACGGCCCGGTCCCGCTTGACTTCGACCGTCTGGCGGCCGAGTTCCCCGCCGTCCAGAGCGGCCTCGCGCTGGCCGGCGAGGCGGACCTGGAGCTCCGCCTCGCCTGCACCGGCCCGGAGGAGTTACGGACGGTCGCCGCCGCGCTCCACCGCGCGGGAGCCGCCAAGGTCCACGTCGACCTGGTCCTGCGCGCCCTCACCCCGTCCCCGGTGACCCTGCGGCCGGTGCCCTGAGGCGGACCCGCGACTCCGGCCTTGAGAGAGCCGGGCTCACTCCTGCCCGGGGCGCGGGTCCGGGTTGATCGCCTGGCCGTCGATGGGCTGGCCCCAACCGTCGTCGCCGAGCGCGTCGACGCAGTAGCCGCTGCCCTCGACGTGCCCGCCGGCGCCGCGGCACTGCTCGGCGGTGACGTCCCGGACCCCGGTCGCCGCCGCCCGGGCGGGGGGGGGGGCCCCGGGCCCCGGGGGGGGGGCGGGGGGGGCGGGCGCCGGGGGGGGGGGGGGGCGGGGCGCGGGGGGGGGGGGGGGTGGGGCCCCCCCC